>JAFSBW010000042.1 GCA_017437095.1 Oscillospiraceae bacterium | reverse complement strand
GCCGTTTGCCATGTAGATCCACTTGCCGTCGTCAGTACGGGCCAGGCCCTTGAAGGTGTTTCTCCAGATGCCGTACTTTACATACAGCAGCTGGCCGTTATCTTCTACAACGCCGGTTTTGTTAAAGTTGACCTCGCCGCCCTGCACATAAGCCTTCATGCCGTTGCAGTATACCAGACCCTCAAACTCCAGGTCATTTACGCCCTGGGTAAAGTAGTAGTACACGCCCTGCTGCTTGGTAATGCCGGTGAAAGCGGTGTTTACATGGCCAGCCTTAATCAGATATTTTGTACCCTCGTACTCCATAAGGCCGTCGTAGCTCATTTGCACCTGGCCTGCCAGCACATACCAGCGCCCGGCGGAGTTTTCCACCAAGCCGGTAAAATCCGTGGCAATTTCGCCGTCAATATAATAATAGTAGTTGCCGTCGTCAGCCTTTTGCAGGCCCTGCTTGGCAGGCTCCGGCTCAGGCACGGGCTCGGCGTTATAGTGTATTTCTGCCCAGCCCAAGGCGTTGTTATAGGTTTCTACCGTAATGGCCTGCCATTGCTCCTGGGTGCCGGTAAAGTACACATCCCAAAGATTTATGCAGCTGTTAAAGGCGTTTTTATAGATGGTCTTTACGCTGGCGGGGATGGTGACAGACTCAATGGCCTGGTTCCAGTAGAACATACGGTGGGGGATGAAGCTGGGGCTGCCGCCCAGCTTAACATCAGAAACCTGCTCCATCAGACCCTCCCAGGGAGCGGTGGAGTATTTAAAATCGGGGTTGGTAATGCCGTTTACATGCTGCTGCAAAAGCAGATCCGTTACATCCCGGTAGTAGTTGATCACAGAATCGGTAGTGGGCAGGGTCAGGGTTGCAGTATCGGCATCGTAGATATAGTCTAAATCTGCTGTATAATCCTCCCCAGCGATAGGGTAGGCAGCGGTAAAGGCGGCATCGTCGGTATAGCTGCTGTCCATGGTCAGCAGGCCCTGCACAGATGCGGGGCAGCGCAGGAATACATCGTTGGTAGCATCCAAAATGTAATATTTGCCATCCAGGGCGACGATGTTCCAGGCGTGGCCGCCGTCGATAAGCAGGCCGGTAACGATGCGGCAGTCGATACCGCATTCCAGAGCCAGGCGGTAAAAGGCGCTGGAATAGCTCTCGCACACGCCGCAGCCCAAAATAAAGGCGCTGTAGGCGGTGTGGTTTAAAGTTTCGCCCCCCTGATAGGTAACATTGGCGCGCAGGTAGCGGTGGATATCCAGCACAGTTTCGTAGGGATCGCCCCGGCGCACCGTGGCCAGGATCTGGGCTACTTTGGCATCTACCTGAGCTTCCTGCTCAGCGGTAGTGGCATAGTTGGGGGTATAGGTTACCAAAAAATTGGCGCTGCTGATGCGGATGGTGGCGCTGTAGCCCCGGCAATGGTTGGCCAGATAATCTCCCTCTTTGGGGTTGCCGGTATGCGCCATTGCCAGGTTATATACAGCTTTGGCCTTCTCCTCGCTGTAGCTTTGGTTAACGCCTACTACAACCGCTTCCTCACCCGCCAGAAGCTGCCCGCGAACATCCGCGGCGGCATCCTCCAGGGTATCGTAATAGGAAACCTGGGCCATAAGGGCAGGAACTGCGGCAGCTTCCTCTTCGGAAAGTCGGGTCTGCTCCAGGGTCTGCCCGTCATAGCTTTCCAGAACGATGCAGCCCTCGTCCTCCTGGGCGAAGGCTTCAGGCGCAGGCAGGGCCGCCAAAAGCAGCAGCGCCAGCAGCAGGGAAAGCAAACGCAGGTTTTTCATAAAAGGTCGCCTCGCTTATCCTTAGTGTGTATCTACATAGTAGCACGCCCGGCCCCCAATGTCAAATCATGGCTGTAGGATTTAGCCGAAAAAGCGGGAAAAAGGGAAACGGCCCTTGTGCAATATTTCTCATTTAATAGTTTGATATCATATTATATTGCACCGATTCCAAGGCCACAGGATAGAAAATTAAGAATTAGGAATTTATACGCACCTGTTCCAAGCCCGTAGGGAAGAGCATCGCTCGTCCGCAAATACCGCTGGGTTGCTGCAAATTAGGAATTAGAAATGAGGAATTAGGAATTAAAATCCATCTGCGCAGCGGATCTTGTAATCAATGGCTGCCGGCGGCAACCACACCGAGATTCATTGCCTCCGCCGAATGGCTGCTTTGCAGAGTCGTACTGCCCCGGGACGGGGAACCCGTCCCCTACGGTCAATGAAAAACTGCCGGCATGGACTGTAGGGCGGCCGCTTGCTGCCGCAGAATATGTACGGTGAAGGATCGCACTGCCACGGGACGGGAGACCCGTCCCCTACGGGCAAGAAATAAATTGCCGACATGGACCGTAGGGCCCGGCGTCCTCGACGGGCCTTTCATCGGATGTCTGCCGCACTTGGTCAATAAATGCTGCAAAACGGGGCCCACCTTGCGGTGAGCCCCGTTTGGGGTTAGGTTATGCGATTAGAACTGGACAACGCCGTATTTCACGGTGTAGTCTACGCCGTTTACGGTGACCGTGCCGGAGAAGGTGCTGCTTACGTAGCCGTTTTCTACATAGACCCAGTTGGCGTTGAGCTTGGCAACGCCGGTGTAGGTAGCATCAAAGGTGCCGTTTGCCATGTAGATCCACTTGCCG
>JAFSBW010000041.1 GCA_017437095.1 Oscillospiraceae bacterium | reverse complement strand
GCGGCGGGAGGTGGAGCGGGCAGCTCTTGCTTCGCCGGTGGAGAAGGAGGGGAAGTTGTAGTGGTGGATATAGCGCTTGGTCTCTTCGGGGTAGATGGTATCCAGCTTCTGGGCGGCGGACAGAGTGTTCAGAGTGCAGATGGAAAGCACCTGAGTCTGGCCGCGGGAGAACAGGCCGGAGCCGTGTACCCGGGGCAGAACGCCAACCTCGGCATCCAGAGGACGGATATCGTCCATGCCACGGCCGTCTACGCGCTTGCCCTGGAGCAGCCACTTCTTAACGACCTTCTTCTGCATCTTGTACAGGCAGACCTCGATATGGGTTTCGAAATCTTCGTACTTTTCAGCAAACTTGTCGGCAAAGTCCAGACGGGCAGCGGTGAGCCGCTCCTCGCGGATGTTCTTGTCGTCGGTATCCAGAGCGTATTCGATCTGGCCCAGGCCGTAAGCCATCAGGTCATCCAGCAGGTCGTGGTTAACGGCGGCCTTCTCGAAGGTGAACTTGGGCTTGCCGATCTCGGCAACGATGCCGTTGATGAACTTTACGATCTCCATGTTGGTCTCGTGAGCAACGCGGATGCACTCGTAAACGATGTTCTCGGGAGCTTCGTTGGCCTCGGTCTCGATCATAACGACCTTCTCAAAGGTAGAGGAAATGCAAACGAAGCACTCGCAGGCATCCCGCTCCTCGGAGGTGGGGTTGATGATATACTGGCCGTTCAGGTAGGCAACGTTGGTAGTAGCAACGGGGCCGTTCCAGGGAACATCGGAAGATGCGATGGCGATGGAAGCGCCCAGGGAAGCAACGATCTCTACGGGGTTGTCATAGTCGTTAGCCAGAACAGTGCAGGTAACAACGGTGTCGTTGCGCAGCTCCTCGTCGAAGAGGGGGCGCATGGGACGGTCGATAATGCGGCTGTTCAGGATGCCCCGGTCGGAGGGCTTGCCCTCGCGGCGGTTGAAAGAGCCGGGGATGCGGCCTACGGCGTACATTCTCTCTTCAAACTCGATGGTCAGGGGGAAGTAGTCGATGCCGGCCTTGGGGATGGGGTTGCAGGTGCAGGTAACCAGCACTACGGTATCGCCGTAGCGGCAGATGCACTCGGCGTTGGCAAGCTCAGCAACCTTACCGGTTTCTACGGTAAAGGGGCGGCCGCCGATTTCCATCTCGTAAACATGATGGTTGGGATACTGCTTGCGAGTAATCATGGTTAAAACCTCCTTAGTTTTTGGTAATTGACAATTGACAGTTGACAGTTGACAATTGCGGTGTCGGCTTCGCCGACGATTTAAAATCATTGCCGAAGGCGCTTTCTCAATTGTCTATTATCCATTGTTCATTGTCAAATGATTGGTTTCGGGAGGTTTAGCACTTGAAACGAACGCCGATATGCTCGGAGCCCCTTTCAACTGCTAAATATCTCCCGGCTTGCGTAATTGACAATTGATAATTGACAGCCGACAATCAAAAACATTGCCGAAGGCAATACCTTAATTGTCCATTGTCAATTGTGCATTGTCAATTGAAGAAAGGGCGATGGTAGCCCATCGCCCTTTCGAGTTTCTTACTTACGGATACCCAGCTTGGCGATGATAGCGCGGTAACGGTTGATGTCCTTCTTGGCCAGATAGTCCAGCAGGCTGCGGCGCTTACCAACCATCATCAGCAGACCACGGCGGGAGTGGTTGTCGTGCTTATGCACACGCAGGTGATCGGTCAGCTCGTTGATGCGGGCAGTGAGGATAGCGATCTGAACTTCGGGAGAACCGGTATCGCCCTCGTGGGTTGCGTTGTCCAGGATAACCTGGGTCTTCTTTTCCTTGAGAATCATGGTATTTTCCACCTTTTTTAAAATTTACCTCGCGCCAAGTAAAGGGTCGGTGTCTTCCCAAAACTGAGCTGCGGGCATAGAAATATCGTCTGGCCATAGCCAGCCCGACTATTTTAACATGAGTTTTCCCAATTGTAAAGGGTTAAAAACCTGTTTTTTGAAAAAATTCCCGGGTTTGTTCCCCATTTTTTTCGATTTCTTGGCGAAGGGCCTCCAGGGATTCAAACTTGCGCTCTTCCCGAAGATACTTATGAAATTCCAGGGTGACCCGTTTGCCGTAAAGGTCGCCGGAGAAGTCTAAAAGCCAGGCTTCTACCGAGGTATAGCCCCCGCCTACGGTGGGGCGGTTGCCTACATTGGTCACCGCCATATAGCGCTTGCCCTCCACGGTTACTACGCTGGCGTAAACCCCCTTTTTGGGGCAGAGCATGGTGTTGGGGAAGAAAAGATTGGCCGTGGGGAAGCCGATGGTGCGGCCAATGTGCTTACCGGGAACAACCGGCCCGGTGAACAGATGGGGGTGGCCTAGAAATCGGGCAGCCTGGGGCATATCGCCGGCCTTTAAAAGGGCGCGGATATGGGTAGAGGAGATGGTGACGCCGTCCAAGCGCTGCTCGGGAACCACTACGCAGGGGATGCCCGCTTCCCGGCAGGCCTGCTGCAAAAGCTGGGGCGTGCCTTCGCCCCGGTTGCCGAAGCGGTAATCGTGGCCGCATACCAGGCCGGCTGCCCGGTAGCGGGTAAGCAGCATTTTGAAAAAGGTTTGCCAGGGCATGGCCATCAGCTGCCGGTCGAAGGGCAGGACGATGATCTGCTGGATGCCGTACAGGCTCTGCATCAGCATCTTCCGGTCGGCCACCGTGGAGATCAGGCCGGGGGATTTGCCCTGCACCAAAGCCAGGGGATGCTCGGCGAAGGTAATGGCGCCGGCAACTGCGCCTTGCTGCTGAGCCAGCTCTTTGCAAGATCGCAGCAGCGCGCCGTGGCCCATATGTACGCCGTCAAAAAAACCCAGGGCGAATACGGTTTTTTGCTCCACAGTGTCACTTCCTTTCGTAATAAAATAGGCAATGGGGCGGCAAGCCGCCGAACATGGTAAGATTAGTCAACGCTGAAAAAGCTTTTAACGGTTGACATAACGCCGCTTTCTACCTTGGCCAGCATGAGAAATTCCCCGTTTTGGCCATAGGCGCGGTAAGTTCCGTCTTCCAGCTTCACGGAAAAAGCATTGCCGTTGCGGCAGCGCTTTTCCTGGTTGGGTGTGAGATCTACGGCGGGGTGCTGGGCGAACATACTGTCCACCGGGCGCAGGTATGCTTCCGGGGAAGCTGTTTCCAGCAGGGTTTCCAGGGGTACGGCTTCGCCGATCTCATAGCTGCCCGCCTGCACCCGGCGCAGCGCCGCCATGCAGCCGCCGCAGCCCAAAGCATCGCCAATATCCTTGCACAGAGTGCGGATATAAGTACCCTTGGAGCAGCGAACACGCAGGCGGAAGCCCTCCGGGGTCTGCCCTAGAAGCTGCAGCTCATGGATGGTAATGGGCCGGGGCTTGCGCTCCACCTGCTTGCCCTGGCGGGCCAGATCGCAAAGCTTTTGGCCGTTGATCTTCAGCGCGGAGTACATAGGCGGCACCTGGAGGATCTCCCCCCGAAACTGGGGAAGCACAGATTCCAGCTGTTCGGCGGTAATAACCGCAGGGCTTTCGGTCAGCACGGTGCCGGTAATGTCCTCGGTGTCAGTTGTGATGCCAAGGCGCAGCACGGCTTCATACACCTTTTCGGCGTGTTCAAAAAACTCTACGCCCCGGGTGGCCCGGCCTACAAATACGGGCAGAACGCCGGTAGCCATAGGGTCGAGAGTGCCGCCGTGGCCAATGCGGCGGGTATTGAACACCCGGCGCAGCCGGGCGGTAACATCCTGGCTGGTCCAGCCCTGGGGCTTGTCTACAATAACGATTCCGTTCATAAAACCCTCCTTACAGGGCTTCTTCCAGGGCTGCCATCACCTTTTCGGCAGCTTCAGCCAGAGAGGTTGCAAAGGTAGCGCCGGCAGCGCCCTTGTGGCCTCCGCCGCCAAATTTGGCGCAGACAGCCGCGGCATCGTAGCCAGGCAGCGCCCGCAAAGACAGCTTTACCCTGCCGTCTGGCAGCTGCCGCAAGGTAGCCGCCAGGCATACGCCTTCGATAGTTCGGGGATACCCGGAAATATTGTCCATATCGTCCTGGGTAACGGCCATTTCTTTTTCCACAGCCAGGGGGATGGCGCACACCACGCCCCGGCCCTCCCGGCAAAACCGGGCGTTGGCGATCATCCAGCTTTGGATGCGCAGCTTGGCAAGGGAATTGGTATCAAACATGGCAAGGTTAATGCCTGCCAGATCCGCCCCGGCCTGGGCGCAGGCGGCGGCGGTAAGGAAGCTGTGGGCGGTGGTATTGGCATAGCGGAAGCAGCCGGTATCCGTAGACAGGGCGGTATACAGAGCGTCCGCCATGGGCTTGTCCAGCGTAAGGCCCAGGGGCGCCATCAGATCGTAAAGGATCTCAGCGCAGGCGCCGGCGGTGGGGTCTACCAGGGAGCAGGGGGTAAAGGGGGTAGCGGCGGCGTGGTGGTCGATGCGCAGCTGGATGCGCCCCAAAAGCTGGGAAAAGGCAGGGGGCAGCAGCTCCAGCGCGGCGATGTCCACGGCTACCAGGGTATGGTCTTCCTGAGCGGTATCTGCCGTAAGCCCCTGATGCAGGGGGGCATATTTGGGGGTAAGCTCCGGATTTTTCAGGATATGGGCGGCCTTGCCCAGGGCGCGCAGCATGCGGCAAAGCAGGGCGGCGCTGCCCAGAGTATCCCCGTCCGGGCGCACATGGGTAAGGATCAGGTAGTTATCGTGCTTTTTCAGCCACGCGGCGCACTCACTGATCGTCATCATGGTCGCTAACCTCTAAGGAGTTGATAAGCTTGAGCATTTTTGCGCCGTAGGTGATGGAGTCGTCCAGCGCCCACTGCAGCTCGGGGGTATAGCGCAGGTTCAGGCTGCGGCCCAGCTCCCGGCGCAGAAACCCGGAGGCAGACTTTAAGCCCTTCAGGGCATCTTTTGCCTTGCTTTCGTCCAAAAAGCTGGCGTAAACCTTTGCCCAGCGCAGATCGGGGGTAGTTTCTACCCGGGTAATGGAGATCATGGTAGCCTGCACGCGAGGGTCTTTCAGCTGGCGCAGCAGATCTGCCAGCTCCTTTTGGATCTCTTCGTTGATTCTTCCAATGCGATTGGATGCCATAGGATATACTCCTTTCGTCGTAAATAATTGACAATTGACAATTGACAGTTGACAATTAAGGTGTGAGCTTCGCTCACGGATTTATTATTTGGAGGATTTTATAATAGAAACCAGAATTTTTGATAATTCGTGATTATCCTCATATATTGACAGATACATGAATTGTCAATTCTCAATTGACAATTGACAGTTGACAATTAAGGTGTGAGCTTCGCTCACGGATTTATTATTTGGAGGATTTTATAATAGAAACCAGAATTTTTGATAATTCGTGGTTATCCTCATATATTGACAGATACATTTTTTTAGAAATGTAATCGGTTGCATAGAGCAAGCGAAGCCAATAAGCGGTTTCTTCGGACTCTTTCAGGGCAATGGAGAGCTTGGACACAAAATCGGCTCGGCTTTGGGCTTGCTGGGATTCCGTAACATTTGCCCCAATGCTGGTTCCACTTCGCATGATCTGCTTGGAAAGAATATATTCGTTTTTGTTCTTCTGCAAATACTGGCATAGTTTTACAATTCTTACCGCAAACTCAAAACTCTTTTTTTCTATCAAATTTTCCATAATTGTCAATTCTCAATTGTCAATTGTCAACTGAAATAAGCATATTTGCCGCGCCGCGGTTTGCGGCGCGGCAAATATTGGCTTATTGCTTGATTTCTTCCATGGCGAAGCATTCGAAAATGTCGCCTTCCTTGATATCGTTGAACTTGGCGACGGTCATGCCGCACTCATAGCCGGCGGTAACTTCCTTAACGGCATCCTTAAACCGCTGCAGGGAGCCGACCTCGCCCTCGTGGATGACGATATTGTCCCGCAGGATGCGCACCTGGGCATCCCGGGTGATCTTGCCGTCCTTGACCATACAGCCGCAGACAGTACCCACGGCGCTGACCTTGTAGGTCTGGCGCACCTCGGCGTGGCCGATGACCACTTCCTGGAACTTGGGAGCCAGCATGCCCTTCATAGCGGCCTCGATCTCGTCGATGGCATCGTAGATAACCCGGTAGAAGCGCATATCCACGGCAGTACGCTGGGCGGAAGCCTGAGCGCCAGCATCCGCGCGGACATTGAAGCCAACGATGATAGCCCCTGCGGTGGAAGCCAGCAGGATATCGCTCTCGTTGATGGCGCCTACGCCGGCATGGATGACCTTGACCCGAACTTCCTCGTTGGAGATCTTCTCTAGAGAGGCCTTAACGGCTTCGGCAGAGCCCTGCACGTCAGCCTTAACGATCAGGCACAGCTCCTTCATTTCGCCTTCGCGCATCTTAGCGAACAGGTTATCCAGAGTAACCTTCTGCATGGCGTTGGCAGCGGCATCCTTTTCAGCCTGACGGCGCTGCTCTACCAGCTCACGGGCCATGCGCTCGTCGGTAACGGCGTTGAACTCGTCGCCGGGAGCGGGAACATCGGCAAGGCCGGTGATCTCTACGGGGATGGAGGGGCCGGCGGCCTTTACGGTACGGCCCTTGTCGTTGGTCATAACGCGCACACGGCCTACAGCAGTACCGGCGATGACGATATCGCCCTGCTTCAGAGTGCCGTTTTGTACCAGCAGGGTAGCCACAGGGCCACGGTTTTTGTCCAGACGGGCTTCGATAACAGTACCCTTGGCCCGGCGGTTGGGGTTGGCCTTCAGCTCCTGCACCTCGGCAGTAAGGATGACCATTTCCAGCAGGTTATCCAGGCCCATGCCGGTCTTGGCGGAGATGGGGCAGATAATGGTATCGCCGCCCCATTCTTCAGGGATCAGGTCGTACTTGGTAAGCTGCTCCTTGATTTTGTCGGGGTTGGCGGTGGGCTTGTCCATCTTGTTGATGGCTACGATGATAGGCACATTTGCGGCCTTGGCGTGGTTGATGGACTCAACGGTCTGGGGCATGATGCCGTCGTCAGCGGCTACCACCAGGATGGCGATGTCCGTAGACTTGGCGCCGCGGGCACGCATAGAGGTAAAGGCGGCGTGGCCGGGGGTATCCAGGAAGGTGATCATGTTGCCGTCCACATCCACGGTATAGGCGCCGATGTGCTGGGTAATGCCGCCGGCTTCCCCGGCGGTAACGCTGGTCTTGCGGATGGCGTCCAGAGTAGAGGTCTTGCCGTGGTCAACGTGACCCATGACGACCACTACGGGAGCGCGGGTGACCAGCTCTTCGGCGGTATCGATATGATCGTCGATGATCTGCTCTTCGATGGTAACGGTAACTTCCCGCTCTACCTTGCAGCCCAGCTCGGTGGCCACAAATTCGGCGGTATCAAAGTCGATGGTCTGGTTGATGGCGGCCAGGATGCCGTTTTTCATCAGCAGCTTAATAACCTCGCCGGCAGTTTTCTTCATGCGGCTGGCCAGCTCGCCAACGGTGATCTCGTCGGGGATCTTGACCAGGGTGGGAGCCTTGCGGGCTACTTCCATCTGCAGCCGGCGCAGCTTCTCCTGCTCCTCGTTGCGGGACTTGTTGCCCTTAAACTTGTTGCCCTGCTGCTTCTGCTGCTTATTACCCTTGCCGCCGATGCGCTGCTTGCCGCCCTGGAAATTCTGGGCACGCTCGGAGATCAGGTTGTCCACATCCGCGAAGCGGTTGGTGTTCACCTGGACGGCAGAGGTATCTACCACCCGGCGTTCCCGCTTGCGCTCCGGCTCCTTGGGCTTGGCAGGAGCGTCTACCTTTGCGGCAGGGGCGGTCTGCTGAGGCTTAGCCTGCTGGGCAGGCTTGGCGGCAGCCTGGGGAGCTTTGGTCTCCTCGGCCTTGGGCGCTTCTGCCTTAGGCTCTTCCTTGGGCTTTACGGCAAATACAACCTCCAAAGAGGAAATCTGGTTATTTTTGGTAATGTGGTCAAACACCGCGTTGAGCTCATCGTCGGTGAGCACCTGGGTGTTGGACTTGGGCTTTTCATAATACTTGGCCACGATCTCGGATACTTCCTTGGGGCTCATGCCAAAGTCAGCGGCCACTTCTCGCAATCTGTACTTCACTAAACTCATACATACACCTCCATGATCACTTACCGCTTACCCAGCGCTTTGTTGCGCCGGTAGGCCTTGGCTTCCTGCTGGCGCTGGCGTGCCTTTTGGGCGCGCTGAGCCAGAACAGCCGCGGCAGCGGTTACTTTCTCAGTTTCCGGCAGAGCCTTTACCAGCGCCAAAGCCATGGCGCTGTCGGTAATGGCGGCGATGGCCAGGGCGGTACGGCCAATGGCTTGGCCCATCTCGTCCTTGGTGCTGTCAATACGCAGGCACTGCTGGTCAGTCCCGGCTACGAAGCTCAGCGCTCTGCGCCAGGTATGGTCGGATGCGTCGGCAGCTACCAGCACCAGGGGGGCTTTGCCCGCCCGGGTAGCGGCGCCTACCGGCTCTTCTCCCAACTCTGCCTTGCCGGCCTTACGGGCCAGAGCCAGATAGTTGAGGGCTTTGTTCATTTTGCCTGCGCCTCCATTTCCTTGATCAGGCGCTCATACACCTGCTCGGGAATGGGAGTTTCCAGGCTGCGCTCCAGGCTCTTGGCCTTCTGCGCTTTGCGCAGGCATTCGGGATCGGGGCAGATGTATGCGCCCCGGCCGTTTACCTTTCCGCTGAAATCCACGCTGACATTGCCGTCAGTACCCCGGACAACACGGATCAGCTCCCGCTTGGCCTTGCGTTCCCGGCAGCCCATACACTGCCGCTGAGGGATCTTCTTCTGCATAAGGACTACCTCCTTGGATCAATTACAAATGATAAATTACTCTGCGTCGGCCTGGGAGGCGGGCTTGATGTCCACCTTGTAGCCGGTAAGGCGGGCTGCCAGGCGGGCGTTCTGGCCCTCCTTGCCGATGGCCAGGCTCAGCTGGTCGTCAGGCACGATCACGCGGCAGGCCTTCAGGCCGGGGATCAGGGAAACGCTGATCACATCGGCGGGGCTGAGGGCGGCCCGGACATACTCGCAGGGGTCTTCGGACCAGACTACGATGTCGATCTTCTCGCCGTTGAGCTCTTCTACAACAGCGCCTACACGGCCGCCGCGAGGGCCAACGCAAGCGCCTACGGGATCTACGCCCTCGGCAACGGCACGCACAGCCATCTTGGAGCGGGAGCCGGCCTCACGGGCAATGTTGCGAACTTCTACCTCGCCGGCAGCGATCTCGGGGGTTTCCAGCTCAAACAGGCGGCGAACCAGGTTGGGATGGGTGCGGGATACCTGCACCATGGGGCCACGGCCGGCCTTATGCACTTCCAGCACATAGACCCGGATCAGGTCGCCCTCCCGGTAGCTCTCGCCGGGGATCTGCTCGCTGCTGCGCAGCACAGCATCGGACTTTTCGCCCTCCTGGCTGATGCGGATGAACATATCCCGGGTCTCGGGATCGATGCGCAGCACAGTGCCGGTAAGCAGCTCCTGAGCCTTGGAGGAATAGCTTTCGTAGACCATGCCACGCTCAGCCTCACGGATGCCCTGGATGACTACCTGCTTGGCGGTCTGGGCGGCGATGCGGCCGAACTTCTGGATGTCTACGGGGATGGATACATTTTCGCCGGCCTGAATGTTGGGATTCAGGTTGCGGGCGGCATCGATATGGATCTGCAGAGCGGTATCGGTAACCTCTTCTACAGCGGTTTTTACCTGGTACATGCTCAGGCCCTGCTCGGACAGGTCTACCACCACATTTTCAGCGGGAATGTCCCGGTGGTCCTCCCGGTCCTTGCGGTAGGCGTTGGTAAGGGCCTGCTTCAGCCGCTCCACCATGTAGTCCACAGGGATGCCCTTGATCTTTTCCAGCTCACGCAGGCTGGAGAAAATTTCTGCGCCGATGTCCACCTTGGGGGCTTCGGCAGCCTTCTTGGCTCTGGTATTTCTTGCCATTTGAATCTTCCTCCTGTTAGAATTCTACCCGCAGGCGCACCAGGGCCACCTCGGATTTTGTAAAGGTAATGGTTTCTTTTCCGGCTTCTACGGTAACCGCGCCATTTTCATAGCCGCGCAGAATGCCGGGGATCTCTTTCAGGCCGTTTCTGGGCCGGTAAAGCTTAACAAGGATAGGGCTGCCCATAAACTGGATAAAATCCCGCTCCCGCTTCAGCGAGCGCTCGATGCCTGCGGAGCAGACCTCGAAATGGTAGCTTTCGGCGATGGGGTCCTTTTCGTCCAGGATGGGGTCGATGGCCCGGTGGATGGCTTCGCAGTCGGTAATGTCTACGCCGCCCTCCTTATCGATATACACGCGCAGATAGCGCTCGCTGCCTTCGCGGACATATTCCACATCCCAAAGGCTGCAGCCCATTTGCTCTACGATGGGCTGGGCAAACTGGGTAACGGTGTCGGTAACTTTCATGGTTTCTCCTTTCAGAGGGCTAACAGAAAAGAGAGGGGCGAGCCCCTCTCTTTCGTATATTCTACGCTAGATTACTGGTATTATAGCATCCTTTTTTCGGTTTTGCAAGGGGATTTGCAAAGAAAAGTATGCATTTTTCCAACTTTTTTATGCTTCCGCCCAGCCGGTTTCCTCTACCGGCTCTCCCTGGATGTATTTTTTGTCCCAATCGTCGTCGAAAATCTGCAGCTTGTGGCCGGAGCCGGAGTGTACCAGATCCTTGGCCAGCTGGCGCAGGGGGGCGGCGGCCTCCAGGCCGTCCAGGTAAAATTCCGGCAGGGCGTTCTCCCCAAGGTAAGCGCCCAAAATAGCGCCGGCGATGGCGGCAGTACCGGCAGAGCAGCCGGAGTGGTTTACGGCGGTGATCAGGGCGGTGTCAAAATCTCCCTGGGCGATGAGGGCGGAGAAAATACCCCCCAGCAGCACCGTATGGGCCTCCCGGCAGTCCAGCTTTTCCATGACCTTTTGGGGCGGCATATTGGGGGCGCTGGCCTTTTGCACCACGATGGCCACCAGCTTTTCCAGCTTGGCGGCTTCCGGGAAGGCGGAAAACTGGGCGCTCATGGCGGCGGCAGCGGCGGTAACCTGCTGGGCGAGGCTCTTGCCCGGCTCCTGCACAATAAAAGCGATCAGGTAGCCCAGCACAGCGCCGGAAAGCACAGCCAGATTATCTCCCTGGGTAAGGGCTACGCTCTGGGCGGAAAGCTTGCCGATGTCCCCCTGGGGCATGCGCATGGGGTCGTAGTAAAGGCCGGAGGCTACCGCAGCCGTAAGGGGCGCGGGGGAAGAAAACTGGTTGGCAGGCCGGCCCACAGAGCCGAAAGCCCCCCGGGCGATGGTGTCGGGCAGGCGGTGGTCATAACAGAAGCGGCCCCGCAGGCTGTCCATATGGCTGATCCAGGTCTTGGGCTTTTGGGGGTAGCGGTGGTAACGCTGGGAGGTAGCCCATTCTGTAAGGCCCAGGGTAAGGTAGCGGGTAAGGCCCTGGCTGCGCCCCTGGGTAAGGGCCAGCAGAAGGGTGTTGCAGGTAAAGGCGGCCAGCTGGGTATAGGCGGTTACCTCGGCCTTGCCGTTCATCATATCGTAGCCCCGAAGCCCGTCCAGGCCATAGCTTTCCCGGATCTCCTCGTAGGTCTTTTTTTCTACCGGACGGCCCAAAGCGTCCCCTGCGGCCATGCCCACAAGGCAGCCCCGGTAACGGTTTAGCTTGCGCTGCATATCCTCACCCCCTAACATGTAATTTCTTACCTTATATTATACAAAACGCGCAGGAAATTGCAAGAAAAAAACATCTGCCTACCGATCTTTGCATAACCGCTGAAAAAACCGGGGAAAACAAAGCATGAGGTGGTATTTATGGTAAAGCTGGCTATGTTTACCCTTGGGGGCAGCGCCTATGTGGGCTTGGAGATGCTGTGGCGGGGCCGCAGCCATATCAGCATGTTTGCCGCTGGGGGCGTTTGCTTTTTGATACTGGGAGCGATCGGCAGAAAACGCGGAAAACTGTGGCAGCGCGCTCTTTTTGGGGCGGCGGCAATTACCGCCGTAGAGCTGGCCGCCGGGCTGCTGGTAAACCGGGACTGGCAGGTATGGGACTACCGGGGAGAGCCGCTGAATCTCTTCGGCCAGGTGTGCCTGGGCTACAGCGCCCTATGGGCAGGGCTGAGCCTGGCGGCTATGGCCCTTTACCCCTGGGCAGAAAGGGCGGCCGGGGCAATATTTGCCCCCAGGAGCAGGCGCTGAGGCAAAAAGTATCCCAAGGATACCTGGCGAAGGGCGAAAAATAGCCCGGGGGGTAATAGCTTTGCGGGAAAAAACAAGGGATAATGTACCTTAGAAAAGAGGTGCGTTGCTATGAGAAAAATCTGTTCTTTGCTCCTGGTGTTGGCGCTTAGCTGCCTGCTGATCCTGCCGGCGGTGGCGGCTTCCGATCCCCCGGAGATCACATTGCAGCCCCAAAGCCCTAACTACCCCGAATACAGCGTAGCGATCTATACGGTAAAGGCTACGGGCAGCAACCTGAGGGCTTTCTGGTATATGGAGTGGCTGGGAAAGACCTATTGCATTTCTGATATTGGCGGCGCTATGCAGCCCTGGGAAGCTTTCGCGGGAGAAGCCTACGGCGCCAAGCAGCTGGACAGCAACACCTTTGCCTTTATTTTTGAAGGCCTGGAGTATGATCTGGACGGCGCTTACATATGGTGCGTCATTGAAGACGGCCACTACGATGCGGTGAGCCAAAAGGCCCGGATCTCGGTAGGCAACCCCAATACGCCCCCGGAGATCATCGACATCCCCTCCAAGGTGACGGTGCAGCAGGGCCAGCAGGCGGAGATCCGCTGCGTGGCGCGGTCTAACGACGGCTCCCAGCTTTCCTACCTCTGGTACGAAACCGCTACCGGCAAGATGGAAGACATGATCGCCGTAAACCGGGGCGAGGAAACCGGCGACTATATGTTCCCGGATACCTCCTGGGTAGGCACTCGCTACTATTTCTGCAAGGTAGATACCTCCAACGGCGGCATGGCCTACAGCAGCATGGTGGAGGTAAAGGTGGAGGAGAAAGCCGTTGAGGCCCAGATCACCACCGATTCGCTGCCCCGGGCGGTGGCGGGAAGCCCTTACAGCGCCCAGATCAGCTGCACCGACCCCAGCGCTGAATTTTCCATAGCCTACAATGCCGGCGGCGGCAACGATTTTTCGGCCACCGGCCTGAGCCTGAGCCGTGACGGCAAGCTCACCGGCACGCCTACGAAAGCCGGCAGCTATACCTTCTGCGTGTGCGCCCTGGGCAGCACCAACGAAGACTACCGGGTATACACCCTTCAGGTAGATCCCGCGCCTGTGGCTACCACCCCGGCAGTTACCACTCCGGCGGCAACTACCCCGGAAGCTACCGCACCGGAAGCCACCACCCCCGGGCCTGCTGCCCAGACAATGCCCAATCTTATAGCTCCCGCTCCCGGCACAACCCCGGAAGCCGCTCCCGGCAAAACGCCCACGGATAACGGAATTTCCGTCCCCTGGTGGGGCTTAGCCCTGGTAGGCGTGCTGGCCGGAGGCCTGGGCGCGGGTATCGTAGTGCTGGCAACCCGGCGCAAGAAATAAACCGTTATTTATTTTAAGGAGGAATATATTATGAAAAAACTGATCTGTGTTATCCTGGCAATGCTCATGCTGCTGAGTCTGGCAGCCTGCGGCAAGGATAAGGACGGCAGCACCGACGGCGGCAAGCAGGAGATCAAAGGCGAGATCTTTGATGCCGGCAATGTGCAGGCTCTGGCCCCCAAGGGCTGGATGGCATTCCCCGCCAACGACATTTTCGCCGAGGACGAGAACGCTACCGACCCCGATGTGATCACCATCTGTAAGGGCGCAAAGACCAGCTTTGATATGCTGAGCAACCCCCTGGTGCGTATCGACTACTACGGCCCGGATACCGAGCTGTGGGGCGGCCTGGAGGGCCTGAAGGAGTGGTACACCGATGTGCAGGATCTGGAGCCCATCGTGTGCGATAACTACACCTGGAACGGCTTTACCACCACCGATTACGGCCTGATGGCTATTCTGGTAGCCGTGGACGGCGATATCCAGATCCAGGCTTCCGTATACCTGGAAACCGACGGCGGCAAGATCTCCCTGGAGGATGCCGATGTTCTGGCCATCCTGAACAGCATCCAGCCCTCCGAAAAGTAAGGCTCTGCCAACAACCGCAAAAAGCTACATAAAAACGGGGCATCTCCATTCAAGGAGATGCCCCGTTTTGGTGCTTATGCCCATTGCCAAACGCAGAAAGATACAAGATAAAAGATATAAAACAGAAGGCAGATATGGAGATTTGAGATTGGAGAGTGGAGAGTGGAGATTTCCTTATCTCAACTCTTCACTCTTCAATCTGCAATCTGTGACAGGAGATATCTTTTATCTTGCATCTTGAGTCCGGTGGTTTCGGCGGGCGATTCGCACCCCAGGGTGGCCTCTCTTGCCCCTATGGGGCAATTCACCTCCTGAATCGCCCCTACGGGCAAGCGCGTTACATCTTTTCATAGCCTACCAGCAGGCCGCCTTTTTCAGCATAGTAGCTGCAAAGGCCGCGGCAGGTGTGGATCTGCACACTTACCTGGGGCAGCGCCGCCAGGAGCTTGGCTTGGAGCTTTTGGGCAGCGGCTTCGTTGCGGCAGTGGGAGATATGCACCTTGCCGGTTTTTAGGCCGTTGCTTTGCAGCTGGGCCAGGATAGCCGCCAGGGATTTTTCCT
Organism: Oscillospiraceae bacterium; assembly: GCA_017437095.1. Taxonomy (GTDB): domain Bacteria; phylum Bacillota; class Clostridia; order Oscillospirales; family Oscillospiraceae; genus Faecousia. The sequence continues at coordinate 7,332 of JAFSBW010000041.1, read as the reverse complement.
CGCCTCGGCATTTGTTGGTAGGCTCCAAAGTGCCCTGGTCGCTGGCTTTGCCCACGATGCGGATGCCCAGAACGCCGGCCAGCTTGGCGATCGCCGGGGATACTCTGCCGTTGGCGGCAAAGTTTTTCAAAGATTCCAGCATAAAGGCAAGGCCGGTATGCTGCTTGTATGCTTCAATTTGGCGGCAAATATCATCAAAGGGAACATCCGCGTGGATCAGCTCCTCCAGCTTGCCAACGATCAGCCGAAGCTCCGGGCCGGCAGAGAGGGAATCGACCACATATACCCGCTTGCCCGGGTTTTCGGCTTCATACATCTGCTTTGCGGCGCTGGCGGCATTGTAGCTGCCGGAAAGGCCGCCGGTAATGGTCACGCAGAAAACCTCGTCCGCATTCCCAAAGGCCTGCAGCCAGTCGCCGGTGTTGGGGCAGGAGGTCTTGCTCTTGCCTTTGTAGGAATCAAACCAGGATACCATTTCCTCCACATCCAGCGCTTCGTCATCCACGAACTCCCGCCGGTCGGTGATCACCTTCAGGGCGGCGGGGGCAAAGGGGGTGTTCTCCAGTTCTAAAATATCCGAGGAGGAGTCTGCAACGATCTTTCTGTTTAACATAGGGAAAACCTGCCTTTCAAAATCTGCCCCTATGCTACCACGCAAGGGCGGATTTTTCCTACCTACTGTTGGAAAAACCCTCTCTACTGCCGGTAGAACGGTGATTCTACCGGCTGTTTTGGGGCAAAAACCCCGCTTTTCAGGGCCGATGGCCATAGAAAAGCGGGGCGGAAAAGGAGCTGAGTATTATTTTTTAAAGAATGCCACGGCAACAGCGCCGGGGCCTACATGGGTGCCGATCACGCTGCCGATGGTGGTGTAGCGGAGGCTTTCCAGGTTGCCTTCCCAAAGGAATTTGCTGTCTTCTATGTATTTTTGCAGCAGCGCATCGGAAAGGCCGGTGTAGCCCAGCAGCACGGGCATGGAAAAATCCACGCCGCCGGCCTTCTGGATCTCCTGCACCAGCAGGTTGTTGCCCTGCTTAGAGCCACGGGCCTTGCCCAGCATATGGATCTGCCCGGCGATAACCGCCAGAACGGGCTTGATATTCAGCAGTGTGCCGGCAAAGGCCACGGTTTTGGAAACCCGGCCGCCCCGCTTCAAATACTCCAGGGTGTCTACAAGGGCCACAATGACGATTCTGCTTTTTTCTTCCTCCAGGCGCTGGGCGATGGCCTCGGCGCTCAGGCCCTGGGCCAGCAGCTGCAGCGCCCGCTCTGCAAGAATGCCGCCGCCAATGGCAACGCTGCCGCAATCTACTACAAAGATATCCGCGTAATCTTCGGCGGCGATCACGGCGCTTTGATAAGTGCCGGAAAAGTCGGCGGACAGGGTAAGCACAACGGCGCTTTCGCCGGCCGCTTTGGCCTTTTCGTATTCCCGGGCGAAGGCGGCGGGGGCAGCCTGGCTGGTGGTGGGATGCACATCGGTTTCTACCAGCTTTTCGTAAAACGCCTTGTGGTCGATGGTAACGCCGTCGATGTATTCTTCCTGGCCAAAGTGGACGGTAAGGGGTACGGTATGCACCTGCGCCTTGATCTGGGGCAGCAGGTCAAAGGTGGAATCTACAATGATCCGTGTTTTCATAAAACTCTCCTTATTTTAAGGGTGGGTGCTGCCGGGCAGGCCGGTCTTGCTAAGCTGGCGCAGGTTGTCGGTGATCAGCTCCAGGCAGCGGTAAAAGGTCTCCCGGTCTTCCTCCGAAAGGCCCGCGCCGGCAGCCTCCACCGCAACGGCTGCCCGCCGGCGAACGTGCTCAGCAGCCTGCTCTCCTGCAGGCGTCAGCAGCAGCTTTGCCCGGTAGAGGTTGCTGCCGGTGCTTTCCTTGCGCACCAGGCCCTTCTTTTCCAGGATGGTGACCATGCGGGAAACATCGGCCTTATTCTTGCAGCAAAGCTCTCCCAGCTTAGCGGCGGTAATGCCCTCGGGGTATTGGTAAAGGGCGTTCAGATACACAGCGTGGGGGCTGTTTAAGTCATATTTTGCCATCTCCTCCGCGGCCAGCTTGTGCCAGCAGCGGTCGATCTCCGCAATGGCCAGAGAAAACCGGGCAAATCGGTCGAGCATAAGAATACCTCCCAATAAAAGATGTTGACATGCCAATTTCTGCAGTATATACCTAATTTGTTGAAATGTCAACATCTTTTTGCGTTGGCAACAGTAATGTCCATATAGGCGCAAAAAAGATTGGCTTACGCCCACAGTTCTGGCGAACTGCGTTCGTAAGCCAATGGAATCTCCCACGGCCTAAAGAAGTGTCCCCCGGACACTTCTTTACCTCGCATACGCTCGGCCGGCCTTTCGATTCCCGTATGGGTCACCAAAAAAAGCACACACCTTTCGGTGTGTGCCTTTTTTGGTGACCCGTACGGGAATCGAACCCATGTTACCGCCGTGAAAGGGCGGTGTCTTAACCGCTTGACCAACGGGCCTGGTAGCGGCGACCTGACTCGAACAGGTGACAGGCCGGGTATGAACCGGGGGCTCTACCAACTGAGCTACGCCGCCAAATTGCGCTAAAAACCAGCCGAAGCGGAAATCAGCTTTGTCATTATATATGACGCACCTCTATTTGTCAAGTGGAAAATTATGGTTTTTGGGGCAAAAATCCCGGCTGCGGGGCAAAAACTGCCCCGCAGAGGTAAAAATCTTACAAAAGCTTGCGGTAGGCTTCTTCGATCGCCTTGGCGATGGCGGCCATGGTAGCTTCGTCCGCTTTGCAGACCCGGCGGTCATAGGTCAGCAGGCCGTTGATCTCGTCCTCCACATCGCTTACCTGGGTATAAATGGCGGCGCAAAGCCCCCGGGAGATGGCGGGGATCACCTTTTCGTAATATAGCCTTTCCAGATCCCGGTTTAGCTTTTCCGGGTCGGTGCAGGTGCGGTAGCCGTAGGCTTTTTCTTTATTAAAAATATGCCCGGCCATGGAGCAGGCGTAGCCGCCGAACTCGGAAAGCACCAGGGGCTTATCCGAGGGCTTCAGGCTGGACCAGGGGGTAAAGTAGATATGGCGGCTGTCCACATCCGTCTTTTCCCGGCGGAACCAGCCGGAGGTGGTGTCGATAAACCGGGAGCTGTCCAGAGCGCGCAGGATGGGGTAGACACTGTCGCTGTCAAACTGGCCCCAGCCTTCGTTGAAGATGGTCCAGTAGCAGATGCAGGGGTGGTTTTTCAGCTGGTTTACGGTAGAAGCCATGCCGGCGAGAAAAGCCTGGCGGGTAGCTTCGTGCTTATGCAAATTCTTATCCTTACGCTTTTGCATGCCTACGGTGGGCAGGGCGGTATCCCGGAAGAAGGAATAGTCGCCGTTGTTTACCATATCCTGGAAGACGATCATACCCAGCCGGTCGCAATCGTAGTAAAACTGCTCCGGCTCTACCTTAATATGCTTGCGCAGGGTGTTAAAGCCCAGGCGCTTCATGGCCAGAATATCGTCGGCAAAGCTTTCCGGGGCGGGGGGCGTAAACAGACCCTCGGGCCAGTAGCCCTGATCCAGCAGGCCGTGGAAGAAATAGGGCTTGCCGTTCAGGCACAGCCGGGGGATGCCGGAAAATTCCTTTACCTCCAGCGTGCGCAGGGCGAAATAAGAGCGGAAGGAGTCCTCCCCGGCGGTAAGGGTAAAGCGGTAGAGGTAGGGCGCTTCCGGCGACCAGAGGTGGATCTGCTCAGGCCGAATTTCGGCAACGCCGTCAACCAGAGGAAATTCTTCGCCGCTGTCCAGCGTAACTGTGCCGGAGAGGGCGGGGGTAACGGTAACGGTAGCTTGGGTCTGGGTTACGGAAATGTCCAGACGGTTTACATAATTTTCGGGAACCCACTCCAGCCAAACGCTCTGCCAGATGCCGGACACCGGAGTATACCACATGCCGCCCCGCTTTTTGGGAAGCACCTGCTTGCCGTAGGGCTGGGTCCGGTCGTTCAGGTCGTCGGTGCAGCGAATCAAGAGGGTGTTTTCCGGCTGCAGAGCCTGGGTAATGTCAAAGCAGAAGCTTTCATAGCCGCCCAGGTGGTCGCCGATATGCTGCTGGTTTACATAAATTTCTGCGTATTGGTCTGCCGCGCCGATATGCAGCAAAACTCTGCCCTTGGGCCAGTTTGCCGGGAGGGTGAAATTTCGGCGGTAGAACAGGCTGTAGCCCTCAGGGAAATGGCCGTCGATGCCGGAGAGCCGGGCTTCCGGGGGGAAAGGCACAGTAATTTTCTGGGGAAAGGCCGGGGGAACTTGGGTCTTCTCCCAGGCGGCAAAATCCCAAGCCCCGTTTAATATCTGATACCGCTCCCGGCGAAGCTGGGGCATGGGATGCACATTCCAGGGGATCTCGGGCATATCCTTGCCCCGTTGGGTAGTAAGCTTGGCAAAGTCCATATCAGTTCTCCTTTTTGCGCAGCAGGGGCAGCGCGCAGCAAAGCACCGCTGCGGCGATAAAAGCGGCTAAAAAGATGTTCTCGTTGGGCAGGAAGGACTGGGTGCCGTCGGTATTGGTGATCTTTTCCGCGTTTTGCAGCACCGCCGCGCCGATGGCTGGGCCGATGATGCCGGGCAGCAATACCTGGCCCAGGATGCGAAGCCCCTGGAACATGCCGGCCTTATTCTGGGGCGTATAAGTACGGATAGCAGCGCCGAAAACGGCCATGCCGGAAAGGTAGCCCATGAGCATGATCAGCGTACCCAGGAAAACGAGCGGGGTAGCCTTAAAGAAATACAGCACCAAAAAGCCGCCCATAAGCAGCGCCAGGGTGGGGATCAGGGCGGGCAGGAAGCCCTTGCGGTCATAGGTCTTGCCGTAAAAGGCGGTAAAGGCCGCCGCCAGGATGATGGCCGGGGCGAAGATGAATACATAGTTATCCATGGCCAGGGACTTTTCGTAGTAAAGGATCAGGTAGGGCATAAAGATATTGATAGCGATGCCGAAAATGGCGTAGCCCATGAGGGTGCGGTACAGCATGGGGTTGCTGCGCACCACTCCGGGGCGGAAGCCGTAGAGGATGTTGGCAAAGTATTTGCCGTTGGCAGAAGTATCCATTTTCGGCTCTTCGATGAGGAAGAAGCCGGCGATGCCCAAAAGGGTGACTACCGTGCCGATGATGCCGAAGATCGCCGTCCAGGTGTTGGGCAGATCCTGATCAAAGCCCATAAAGCCGCCGAACACCACCAAAATGGCCACCAGCGGCATCATGGCGTTGATGCCCTCGATAGCGCCCCGGTTGGTATCGTCAGTGGAGTCGGTAAGCCAGGCGTTGAAGCAGGCATCGTTGGCGGCAGAGCCGAAGAAGGTCATTACGCAGTCCATAATGATCACCAGGCTGATGCCCAGAGCCGCGGCGTTGGCCACATTGGGGAAAAGCTGGCCGATCAGGTCCGTGCGGATGGCGGCGAAGCTCCAGATGGAGATGCCCCAGGCAATATAGCCGCCGCAGATGAAGATCTTGCGCTTGCCCAGCTTGTCAGACAGAGCGCCGATGAGCAAAGTGGTCACCGTGGCGGCCACGGAGGAGGCTGCCACCATGGCGGAAATAGAAGCGGCAGAGGCCCGGAACATTTTGTAGATAAATACATTGAAATACATATTTTCAACCACCCAGGCTACCTGCCCTACCAGGCTGAAAATGATCAAAGCCAGATAAAATTTGCCGGATTTCTTGGTGCGTACCATAATGCCACCGCCTTTTCTTTGTTGCTGCCATTATACCACAGCTTCCTACCCTTGCGCAACCGCAAAGATGCCGCCCTTTGTTGACTTTGCCCGGCAAAGGCGGTACAATGGCACAAGAAAAGTATGCTTTTTTAAGGAGAAAACCAATGACGAGAAAGCTATATTATGAAGACTGCCACTTAAGGGAGTTTACAGCCCGGGTGGTTTCCTGCGAAGAAGGCCAAGCGGGCTGGGAAGTGGTGCTGGACAGGACCGCTTTTTACCCCGAAGGGGGCGGCCAGGCCTGCGATATCGGCAGCTTGGGCGGCGTAAAGGTTCTGGACACCCGGGAGCGGGGTGAGGAAATCGTCCACCTGTGCGATAAGCCTCTGGAAGTGGGCGAGGAAATTACAGGCAAGATCGATTGGCAGCGCCGGTTTGACCTGATGCAGCAGCACACCGGCGAGCATATCGTTTCCGGCATTATCCACCGCCGCTTTGGCTACGCCAATGTGGGCTTTCATGTGGGGGCGGACACGGTGACCATCGATTTTGACGGGCCGATCCCGGCGGATGCCGTGGCGGAGATCGAAAAAGAAGCCAATGAATTTCTGTGGCGCAATGTGCCGGTCAAGTGCTGGGTACCAAGCCCTGAGGAGCTGCCCGGCGTAGTTTACCGTACCAAGCGGGCGCTGCCCTGGCCGGTGCGTATTGTGGAGATCCCCGGGGCAGACAGCTGCGCCTGCTGCGGCGTGCATGTGGGCTATACCGGGGAAGTGGGGCTGTTGAAGCTCTTTTCCTGCGTAAAGTTCCACCAGGGCGTGCGCATGGAGATGGCCTGCGGCGGCAGAGCGCTGGCGCTGCTGAACGCCGCCTTTGAGCAAAACCGCCAGGTCAGCCAGGCTTTCTCCGCCAAGATCTGGGAAACCGGGGAGGCCGCCCGCCGCATGAACGAGGCCCTGGGCAAGGAAAAGGCTAGAGCCAACGCCCTGGAAAAGGAAGTGTTCGCCGGGATCGCGGAGCGTTATGTAAACCAAGAAGCCGCCGTCTATGTGGCCTGCGATCTGACGGCCGGCCAGGTGCGCGCCTTAGCGGAAGCCATTGCCCAAAAGGCGGCGCTGGCGGCGGTATATTCCCAGGGAAGCCTTTGCCTTTTGGGAGATGCAGACAAAGTAAAGCAGCTTGCCCTCAAACTGAAGGCTATGGGCGCCCGGGGCGGCGGCAAGCCGGGCTCCTGGCAGGGCAGCGCAGAGCTTACGGAGGATGCGCTGAAAGCCCTGGTTTTCGCCCAGTAAGACTGACCCCGGCAATTTGCCCAGTTTGGCTTTGTGGCGGCTGGCGGAACGGCGGCGTTTGTTGTAAGGCTTTACAAATTTTACCCCCGAAAACCCAATATTTCGACAAAATAGGGGCTTTACAATCGGGGCAAGCTATTGTATAATGGAATCCGTATGGGAATATCGATTGTGCCCATAAACCATGTAAAAAACTGCCGCTTGCGGCAAGTAAAATTGGAGGAAAATAAAATGTCTGTTAAAGTTGCTATTAACGGTTTTGGCCGTATCGGCCGTCTGGCTTTCCGTCAGATGTTCGGTGCTGAGGGTTACGAAGTTGTTGCTATCAACGACCTGACCTCTCCCAAGATGC
>JAFSBW010000040.1 GCA_017437095.1 Oscillospiraceae bacterium | reverse complement strand
TAACGCCACGGTTCGGAAAAGACTGATTTTTACAAAAAATATCCAGGTTTACAAAAGAAAAAGTCCTGAAATCTTACGATTTCAGGACTTCCTGGTGGAGATAAGCGGGATCGAACCGCTGACCTCTTGAATGCCATTCAAGCGCTCTCCCAGCTGAGCTATACCCCCATATTTGATTTGCTGTTTTGTGACAGCTTTGCCATTATAGCAACAAAGAGGTGAAATGTCAAGAGGTATTTTCGATTTTTTAGTATTTTATTTTCACGACCGGAAACTTGCGCAAATAGGATCGTGAGAGGGTGGGGCTGGCGGTTTGAGGAGGGACTGAAAGGGAAAGCGGGAATGCAGCTGAGTTGCGCAGGCGCGGGGGAGGCGGCTTTGCCTGAAGAAATGTAGGGGAGCATAATATGCACAGTTATGCGCACCCGGCTATATGCCCAATGTTATTCCGTAAGGTTAAGGCAATGCGCCGCATTCATTCCGAGCATAGGCCAGCAGTTTTATTGGATTAACTGTTACCGGCGACAATCCAATTTAAGCTGGGGAGCGGCATCGAGGAATCGTTGCGCAAAAAACCATTTTGCAATGACAGATAGTATTTTAGATGCCGACATACGCCCGCTTGACCTCTTGCACCGCACGGATACCCGCTACATTGATCCAGCTTGCGCCAGGGACATTTCACCCTGCAGCAGCTCTCCTGCGAGCGCCTCGTAGGCAGCAGTCAGCATGCTTCTGGCAACGGCCCGCGCAGAGGCCCGTCGGGCATCCTCCGCTTTGTTGCCAGCTTCCGCACCCTGGTGCTGATCTGGCCCGGCCTTTCTTACAACAATGGACTTGGCTGCCGCATACATCCTTACCAGCTGATCCGCCGGGCGAGCAATGCTCTCTGGGAACAGCTTCGGATCGGTATCCTCCCCGGGCTGAAGCTCAGCTTGCTGCTCAACGAAAGCCATCTGCGCTTAGCCAGAATCCAGGCAGGCTTCATCGGAGGTGCTGTCGATGGAATAACCTTCCTTGACTTTATTCTTAACTCCTGATACAATTCCAATAATGAACTTGACACTCGCAGCAAGGCTCCGGAGTTTATTCGCGACACCTACTGCAGGGTCAAGTTCATTTTATTTCTAATGAAGACCGTTGCAGCAGACGGAAGGCATCATCGATGGGGAAACGGCCACCAAGCTTGCCAAGCATCTGCTGAAACTGGGCAATGCCAGCTCCAAGGTGTATGTTAACGGCATCGTCCAGGCTTACACCTATGGCTACTACGGCTACGGCAGAGAGGCGATGAACGGCAAGAATACTCTGTCTGCTACCCTCAGCGAAGAACAGCGGAATGTGGCCTACGGCCTGGCTGAGCAGTACCGGGCAGCAAAGACCGAGGCAGACCAGAAAGCCGCTGCAAACAAAAAGAAAACTGCCAGCAAGAAAGCTGGCAAGGTACACTTCAATGGGGATCGCAACAGCCTGACCGAAAGACAGAGCGCTTCCCTCAAAGCTATGGGAAAGATCGCAGATGTTCTTGGTATCCAGGTCTATGTTTTTGAGTCTAAACTGGGTAAAAACGGCAGGCGCATTGGTGCGAATGGCTGGTACGATCCCAAGGATGGGAGCATCCATATCGACCTTCATGCCGGTGCGAATGGTGAAGGTACGATGATTTTCACCATGGCCCATGAACTGACCCATTTTATTCGCCATTGGTCACCTGCCAAGTTTAAGATCCTTGCCGATTTCCTGATGCAAGAATATGGCAAGAAGGGCGTGAGCGTAGATGCTCTGGTGCGAGAGCAGCAGGCAAAAGCCAAGCGCACCGGCAGAACGATCTCCTATGATACTACCTATGAGGAAGTAGTTGCTGACTCTATGGAAGCAATGCTCTCCGATGGCAAGGTCATGGAGAAGCTGGCCAAGTTGAAAGCCCAGGATGCAGCGCTGTGGCAGAAGATCAAGGATTATATCAGCAAGCTGGCTGAGAAGATCCGTATGGCCTATAAGGGCCTTGCCCCGGACTCCATAGAGGGCAGATATGTGGCCGAGATGAAGGATGCTGTCGAGAGATTTCAAGAACTGTTCACGGAAGGTCTTGCAGATGCCAGCGAAAACATCCAGGCAGTAGAGCGAATTGACGACAAAAACGATACTGATACCCGTTATTCTATTAGAGAGGCGTTCTATAAAGAGTTTGATGCTTGGGACAAAAAGGACACCCATATGTCTTTCGTTACCGGCACCACATCCGATGTCCTCAAGTCTATCGGTATGAAAGATCAAAATATCATCCTTCGATCCGGTACTGTGCTGCAGAAGCTCAAGGATCATCCAGAGATGACATTTGACCTTTTCAAGGGCATCCCGGAGCTTTTGGAACACCCGGTTATCGTACAGTTTTCTGATGCCATCGATCCTAAAACAAAAAGACCGAAATACGATAGTAGTATCACGGTCTTGGGAGAGTTGTATGCAGATGTGAAGGAAGGTACGGAAACGGTAAAAAAGCCTGTTCTTGTTTCATTGGAGCTGCTTCCTACAAAGAAAAAGGGAACAACTGTGCTGGATTTTGCCATCATCAAGAGTGCATACAGCAAGAACGCACTTCAACAGTATTTGAACGAGAACAGCATCCTATACATTGACCCGGATAAAAAAAGAACCGACAGCTGGCTCTCCCGGACTAGGCTCCAATTGCCGTTTGGGGAGAACCGCTACGGTCCTATCCGTAAGATAACATATGCCGATGGAAAAGTCAAGGTGCAAAACTCTAAGAACATGACCGAAATGCAAAAGCGATTGTTTGAGGCTGGTATTATTGACGAGTTCGGCAATAAGCTTTTATCCACCCGTGATTCCGATGGCAATCAGCTTTCCAAAGAGCAGCAGGAATTCTTCCAGGACTCCAAAGTCCGGGATGCTGATGGGAATTTGATGGTCATGTATCACGGAACTCCCAATGGTGGATTTACGAAATTCCGCAGCGGAACATACTTTACGCCCAATCCCGGTTATGCAGATGTATATCAAAACGCTGGCGCATCGTCTATCTCTACTAAGAGAAACGCCGATGCACCAATGACATACAAAGTATACCTAGATATCAAAAGGCCTTTTGATACACGGCAGGCCCATGAGCAGAAGATATTCATGGAGGAATTTTACCGCAAGTACGGAACCGGAACGCCTTTGGCAGATAGTGGTCTACCTGACTGGGTGGATGGAATGGATCTGCAAGAGTTCATCGAGGAAATGGGCTACGATTATGACGGCCTGATCTTAGATGAAGGCGGCGTAGGTGGCTACGGTGAAGAAGTGGTAAGCAGAGGATTATCCTATGTGGTGTTCGATCCGGCACAAGTAAAGGGTGTTGACAATAAAACGCCGACTTCTGATCCTGACTACCGCTACTCTGACAGGGACTACACATACGAGGCCTTGACCAGCAAGCCGGATATGGTGGTAACCACAGTAGGGAAGAATGTTCCGACGAATCGTGCAGATGTAGCAGCTGAGGCAAAACGAAACGCCGCCAGAGTGGGACGATTTGATCCCAAAACCGGCAGCGTGAGTGTTCATGTTGACGATATCAATACAGATGTCATTCTTTCTACGAAGGGGTTGCGCCATGGTCTGCGAAGAAGTCAAGATCCGCTCAATGTGCCGAACTATGTGGTTACGGTCAAAGCTGGTGAGATCCTTAAAAACTCCATTCGCGTCAACGAGATTACTCCTTCCGATGATAATGCCGGAAGCAGCTATGTCCTCATGGGCGCCGCAAAAGATGCGAATGGAACTTATGTTGTGCGCTTTGTTGTAAATCACTATGACAACAGCATCGCATCCATGGATGTTCTTTATGCTCTAAACGCAAAAAAAGAACTGGCTGCGACAAAATCGCCCAGACTCACGGCAGAGCCGCTATCCGTTACCAGTTCTACTATCAGTATAGCAGAACTGCTTGACCTTGTCAACGAGTATTTCCCCGATATCTTGCCAGAAGATGTGCTGAAACACTACGGATATGATGCAAGGCCTGAAGGAGATCTCGGCGATGATGCGCTATACTCCGACCGAGATACCGATTCTGTTTCCAACCGCTCCCTTCTGGCAAATGCCTTTGAAGGCGCAGCCCAGACTGATATGGAAAAGCAGAAGATCCGGGAGTACCGGGACAAGATTGACCTCATGAACGGCCAGGAGCAGAAGCTTCGCAAGCTTAACCAGCAGATCAAGGAGCTGTCCTTTGCCAAGGGCAAGCGGGATACCGCCAAGATCCGCGCGCTGCGAGATGAGGCTACCAAAACCGCCAACCGCATCAGCATCTATGACAAGCAGCTTCTTCGCCTGGAAAGCTCCAAGCCCTGCAAAAAAAGCTTGAAAAGAGCAAAGCGCTGACGGCAAGAAACGAAAACCCCACCCGGGGCGAGAGGGAATCTCGTCGGGGTGGGGTTGTTATTTGACACAAAACGCAAAGCGGTGCCGATAGAGAAGCCCTTTTAAGCACAGAGCCGGGCGATAGGGGCAGCGCCCGCTTAGGCCTGCTTGGGCTTGTTGTGGGTACGGGCGCTGGTGCGGCCTTCGGGGTCGATCTCGCCGGCGCGGGTCAGGGCCATCTTGGTCAGGGCCGGGCCTACCAGCTCATATACCAGCACGGAGAACAGCACCACATTGCGCACGATGGCGCCGTCTGCCAGGGTAGAGGCGGTAGCGGCCATACCCAGGGCAACGCCGGCCTGGGGCAGCAGGGTAATGCCCAGGTTGGCGGTAATGTTATGGGAGCATTTGGTAAGCTTGCAGCTGGCCTCAGCGCCAAAATACTTGCCGGCGGAGCGGGAGAGAATGTACAGCGCGCCAACGATCAAGGTCATAGGCTGCGCAAGCACTTGCAGATCCAGCTCGGCGCCGGAGATCACGAAAAACAGAATGTTTAGCGGCATGGTCCAGCCGTCGATCCTGCCCATAAGCTCTTCGGAGGTAGAGCAGATGTTGCAGAAAATCGTGCCGGTCATCATGCACACCAGCAGCAAAGAGAAGCCGCAATGCACCGGGCCGATCTGGAACTTGATGGAAGAAAGGCCAACTGTAAGCAGCACGAAGGCCACGGACACGGCCATACGCTTACTGCGGGAATGGAAGAACTGCTCCACCAGGTGCAGCGCAAGGCCCATCAGGCTGCCCAGAGCCAGGGACAGAACGATCTCAATGATAGGCTCAGCCACCACAGCCAGCACGCTGACATGGCCGGCGGACAGCGCCGTAGCGATGCCGAAGGAGGCGGAGAACAGCAGCAGACCCACCGCATCGTCAATAGCAACCACCAGCAGAAGCAGCCGGGTCAGCGGGCCATCAGCCTTGTACTGGCGCACCACCATCAGCGTAGCGGCGGGGGCTGTGGCGGAGGCGATGGCGCCCAGGGTAATGGCGGCGGGCAGGGAAAGGATGTGGGGGAAGAAAAGGTGCAGCGCGATGAGCACGATGTCCACCAACGCGGTAGTCAGCACAGCCTGGGCGATGCCGATGAAGATGGCTTTGCCGCCGGTAGCCTTCAGCTGGGACAGACGGAACTCGTTGCCGATGGTAAAGGCGATGAAGCCCAGCGCGGTCTGGGTAATGATCTTCAGGCCTTCCACCTGCTCCATGGAGTTAAAGCCCAGGCCGGGAACATTCAAAGCGCCCAGCAGGAACGGGCCAAGGATCAGGCCGGCTACCAGATAAGCGGTAACCGCAGGCAGGTTTATCAGCTTTGTAATACGGGAGAGCATCAGGCCGCCGATGAGGCAAACGGCCAGTAAGATCAAATATGTTTCCACGGTAATATCCTTCTTTGTTATGTATTTTAAGCCTGCATATCATAGCGCTGCGGGCGAAAAATAACAAGGGCAAAACTCTCCAAACTTTAGCTTATTTTTGGGGTTTTATTGAGCAAAAGGCCAATCAGATTTCGGTCGGTCAGCCCCGGTGCGGTGTATGCGCCGTCCAGGAGGGCTTCTACATTGTCCGGGTCGTTCTCGATCTCCTTGGAGTATTGCTGGGCGGTAGCTACGGTATCGCCCCCCAGCAGAGCAACCGCCAGGCAGGATACCACCGCCAGCTTGATGCGGCAGACGATGTCGTAGTCAGATACCGCCTGCAGATAGTAGCGGTTAATGAAATAGGCCAGCATAGGCCGCAGGGCTTCCGGCATTTCCCGGGAAATAGGGCCGCTCAGGCGTTTTTTCCATTCCGGGGTCAGGATCTCTAAACCCTGGAAGAAGCGCAGCAGGGCGGCGCTGTCGCCTTCCCCGGCGCATTCCCGGGCGGCAGCCAGGCAGCCGCCGGCATCCAGGGCGGCCGCTTCGCCCCCGTCCAGCTCCTCCTGCACGGCGTAGCCGTAGAGCAGGGTGACCGCCAGGGTTTCGGCCATAGGAAGCTCCCTGCTGCCGATAAAGGCCAGCAGCTCCCGGCGGGTGCGCAATAGGGTGGCCATAGCTTCTTCGTCATAGTCGGCCTCTTCTTCTGCGGGGGAAGAGGACTCCTGCAGGGAGTAGTCCCGGTTTTCAAAGATCAGCCGGGCGGCCTCCGGGCAGGAAAGCTCCAGCCCCAGCTCCTGAAAGCTGCCGTAATCATGACGCAGCCGGGGGAAGGCGGCGCATACCTGGCTCAAAGCTTCTTCCCCGGCTTCCGCGTGGATGCGGCAAAGGCCGTCTTCGCGCCACATGGGGCAACGGCCGTTTTCTTCCAAAGTAAGCACCCAGCCCCAGTTCTCCCGCTTCAGGTGGCGGCGCAGCTTGTCCCCCAGGCTGCCGGGCATGGCAAGATACCGCGCTGCGGCGGCTTCGTCAATATCCACCGTCCAGCCGTGGCAGCAGCTATCGGGGCAATCGGACGCAATACATTTAAAATCCCGGTAATAGGCGGGCGCATAGATCTTCATATCCAAAACCTCACAAAAAAGGGCCATTCCGCTCCCGAAACGGCGCGGAATGGCACCAAAATTGGTTTATTCTTCCCTTGCCAGAGGCTTGACGGCGTACAGAGCGCCGGAGGCCTTGGTAAGAGCATCCCGGCCTAGGGAGATGTTCTGCTGCAGCTGGGCCAGCTGGTCGATCACCTGCTGGGAAAGGCCGCCAAGCTGGGCGCAAACCCCGTCCACAGTAGCGGTAGCTTCCCCAAGAGCGCCGTTGGCCTGGGCATAAAGCTCCGCAACCCGCTCGTTGGCAAGCCGCTCCGCCCGCTCGGCACGGCGGTAGGCTTCCAGCTCCTCCTGGGTCTGAGGCCGCTGGGCAGCCTGCTCCAGCTGCGCCTGGAGAGCGGCGTTGGCCTCTTCCAGAGCCGTTACCTGGGCGCAAAGCTGAGAACGCTCTTCGCAATAGGCTTCGGCTTCCCCGGTAAGCTGGGCGACCTGCTCAGCCTTGCTTTGAAGCTCAGCCTGAAGCTCGGCGATGCGCCCGTTCAGCTCGTCCTCAACGCCGTGAGTGGAGCGCATAGCCTGCAGCTCATCCTGGGCCTGCTGCAACTGGTTGCGAAGTTGGTTTACCTTGGAATTGTGCTGATTGTTCAGGTAGGCAATGTACGACACAACATCCTCACGGTTGAAGCCGTTGAAGGCGCTGCGGAAATTCTGCAATTCTGCCATAGGGGAGAGCCCTCCTTGTAGTTATTAGCAAAATTATAACACACTCTTTTGGGGAAAACAACCTTTTTCCCGGAAATCAAAAGAATTCCGCCGGATAATTTTGCAATTTTTCCCCTTTACAAAACGGCCAAAGCTTGCTATAATACTCTGGCACGCACCGGTGGCTCAATGGATAGAGCATCGGATTCCGGTTCCGAGGGTTGGGGGTTCGAGTCCCTTCCGGTGTACCAACAACAAAAGGGAGGCTTAGGCCTCCCTTTTGTTGTTGGTACACCGGAAGGGACTCGAAAGATTTAATCGCAATATGCCGGTGGCATATTGCTGCCACCAGTTCAAAAACTGGTGGCTACCTTTATTTCTGCCCCCAATGGGGCAGAAATGCAAACGAGTCCCTTCCGGTGTACCGCCGTCCTTTGGACGGCAACGCAGTAATTGGACCACCTGGCTTTCGAGCGTAGCATACAAATGGCTCGACCGAGCGACACATCTATCTGCTCCCATAGGAGCAGATGTAAACGACTAGCGCCGCAGCTCTGTGCAAGCGAGCAACCGCCGTAGGCGGATCTTGGCGAGTCGCAATTCCTTTAGGTGTACACCAAATGGAAGAAATAATCTCCAATGAATTCAATATTATTACTGTCCATGTTGAGGTTATATATTGCAGACGGCAACATTGTTTCCATCAGCTGTACCAGGGTTAAAATTGAGATTAGCCGGAATATATACGAAGCTATTGAACTGGGTCGGCTAGTATAAAAATGCTTCGTTTGATTGTGTGAATTTGTTAATTTATGGCACCATCGGGTGCGTTTGAAGAATGTAGCAGCCTATCATCAACTTGACAGTTTATCTTTAGGCGGCACAACTATTCTTGCCGTGCCATTTTGCTGTTTGTGATATATATGTAACGATAAAGTTAATGTCGCAAATCAATTGGTGTAGCTCTCTTTTCAATAATCCCATTGCAGATTTTAACAAAATATGTTATAATTTGCAACGGAGGTGGAAGATTATGGCCGAATCGGAGATGTATGCTGGTATCGTTACTGCACTGTTAGATAAGTTCGCACAACCTGCTATCAAAGGTCTTGTTGGCTCTGCAAAAAACGAATGGGAAAAGTTTAAAATTGATCTGGATATTGTCTTTCGTAAATATCTTCAAAATTCTGTTGATAAATATGGAAAGATTAAAACAATCTTATATCGTACAGAGCCTAAATACCTTTATGACTTTTTTGAATGTCCAAATTTGTGTAAAGACAAGGGTAGTATTATAAAGGGTGATTCCATTGATAACATACTAGATGTCTCTAATTTTGTAATTATTCAAGGCACCGGTGGAATTGGAAAATCTACTTTCTTAAAACATCTTTTTATGGACGAGGTATCGAAACGGGGGTTGATACCTGTTTTCATCGAATTAAAAGATTTGAATTCGATGAATGGCGAATATGGAATTGCTGATTTTGTTTTTCAACGGCTTTATGATTTAGGAAGTACAATAAAAAAAGAATACATGGAATACGCGCTTCAATCTGGTTGCTTTTTATTTTTGTTAGACGGCTATGATGAGATTGCTTCGGACAAAAAAGACGCCTTTTTCCGGAAACTCGATAGTTTTTGTGATCGATATTCTGATAATTACTTTATTATTTCTTCCCGCCCCTATAGTGAATTTGTGGAATTTCAAAGATTTTCTGTGTTGACACTGTGTAGTCTTAGTAAGGACCAAGCATTGTCGTTAGTCCGGAAAATTGAATTTGACCAAGAAATCAAGCATTGCTTTTTGACTGCACTTGATGAAAGCCTATATGAGCGGCATACATCTTTTGCGTCTAATCCGTTGTTGCTAAACATAATGTTGTTGACCTTTGATAACTATGCTGAGATACCCGAAAAATTACACCTTTTTTATGCTAACGCTTTTGAGACTTTGTATTCTAAGCACGACGCTACTAAATCCGGTTATCGTAGGGAATTAAGATGTTCCTTGTCGTATGACTCATTTAAAAAAATTTTTGCGTATTTTTGCTTTATCACATACTATCAGGGAAAGATTGAGCTTACACACGATGACATTTTGACAGCATTAAAAAAGGTTCGTAGTAATACTGTTTCTTTTAACCCAACTGATTATATATTTGACTTAGTTAATTCTATTTGTGTTCTTTACAGAGATGGAGTCAATTACAAATTTACACATCGATCCTTCCAGGAATACTTCACGGCTATTTTCTTAAAAGAACTTTCTGACCAGAACATGCAGAAAATGGGAATAGAGCTAGTAAAAAAGGATTACTTCAAAGCTTCGCACGATAGCGTTTTTTCTATGCTTCGCGATATGTCGGAACAGCGCTTTGAGCAGAACATCTTATTGCCACTTGTAATTGAGTTTGAGTCGGAATGTGGAGATGCAGACAAATACGATTTTTACTTTAAGGAATTATCACCGGTAATTAGTTATTGCCATATTAATTCTGATGATGAAATTCATTTGGTGTTGTTTCGTGATTTCAATGGAGAAGCCATAGAGTTTCTTTATACTATGGCTAGATATCATGTCGCTAAAAGCAGTGACCGCACTAAACGAATCAACGCAGCAGAGGATAAGCTTAGAGAGTTCTTAGTTAAGGAAAGATCGTATACAATAGAGAGTAGGCTAGAAACAAGAAAGTATTTAAATGATGATGAGGTTTATGCTTTGATAAAAGATACTTGGATTGGAGATATGCTGTATGCTATGGCTAATCTAAAAGTAACTCTTGAACACAGACGTCGGACTGAGGAATTGGACTTATCCTGTTTACTTGAGGAATAATCGAGAGCAACCTATTTAATACCTTTGGCAAGAGATACAGTAATGGAGGCACTATCGACGGATAGTGCCTCCTTAGTCTAGTGTGTTACCTTTCTTTTCCTCCCATTCCTGGCTTCTCGCGTTGCTTTCCATTCTTGGAACTGCTACTGGCCTTCCATGGATTAATAGTTAGCAACAATGTTGGGAAGCATGTACTGGGCAAATAATTTGACCAATATACTGTGGGGAAAATTCTTATTGGATTAATGCTAATCGTTACTATTTATGAATGCTTATACAAATAAGAAGCAAATGATTCACACACGGTCGGATAATTTAATCTGTGCCCTCTTTGAGGATTAAGCCTCAGGAAGGGTATTTTTTTATTGCTTTTCCAACAATAATATGCTAAACTAATTATGCCAAACCAATTAAATACAATGGAAAAAGAGTATTTTGCCCTAGGGATAGTATACCCTTTTTGCGTTCATACTGTGAATTTGATAAAAATGCAAATTCCGTCAGTATGAATGCAGAAATGCTCTTTGTATTGAATTGGTTTGGCGACTATCGGAGTTTGCGTTTTTTGTGCGGCTACTTCGGTAGCCGCACTTTTTATTTTTATAGGGAAATCAAAGGGGTTTTCGCCATGGCTAAAAACGCTGATTTAAATAAAGCAAATAAAGCAAAAAAAGACGAATTTTACACCCAGATTACAGATATTGAAAAAGAAATGCGACATTATAGGGAGCATTTTCGAGACAAGGTTATTTTCTGCAATTGCGATGACCCGGAATACTCAAATTTTTGGCGATATTTTCAACTGAATTTTTACGAACTGGGATTAAAAAAACTTATTTCAACACACTTTGACGAAAGTAAGCCTAGTTATAGGATGGATATTGTCAGCACCGATAACGGACTACAATGTGGTATTCCTAATTATGTAAGAACCCCACTAAAGCAAAATGGAGATTTTAGAAGCCCTGAATGTATTGAAATATTGAAAGAAGCAGATATAGTCATTACAAACCCGCCCTTTTCCTTGTTTCGAGAATACATAGCACAGTTAATGGAGTATAAGAAGCAATTTATTATTTTGGGAAATGTTAATGCTATAACTTATAAAGAGGTTTTCCCATGGATAATGAACAACCAAGTATGGTTTGGCGCGTCTATTCATAGCGGAGATAGAGAGTTTTTGGTCCCAGATACCTACCCCTTGAACGCAAGTGGCTATAGAGTTGATATGGATGGGAAGAAGTATATCCGAGTTAAGGGCGTAAGGTGGTTTACGAATCTTGACTATGAAGAAAGACACGAAGATTTGCCACTATATAGATGCTATTCCCCGGAAGAATACCCACATTATGATAATTATGACGCTATTGAAGTGAGCAAAACTGCGGAAATACCTTGTGATTATGATGGTGTAATGGGTGTGCCTATTACCTATATTGACAAATACAATCCCGATCAATTTGAAATTATTGGCATGGCAAAACGTGGTGCTGGTGATCCAGCGTTAAAAAGTAAGGTATACACAAAAGCGGATTACTCCAATTATAGTGATTTGAATGCGACGCCGGTTATTATTACAAACGGAACGCCTAAAAATACATACCCCCGATTGCTCATTCGGAGAAAGCAGTGATTTTATGAAAATAGAATTACACGAAATACCAATAAGGGAAGTTGCTAACGGCTATAAGGATAGTCAAGAAAGCGGAGTTGTGGGCTATGGTGGTCTGTTGGATATTCGTCCTGCTTATCAGCGGGAGTTTATCTATAAGGACGACAAGAGAAATGCAGTTATAGACACAGTTAGGAAGAATTTTCCGCTAAATGTGATGTATTGGGTAAAGACCAAGCAAGGCACTTATGAAGTGCTGGACGGACAGCAAAGAACTATCAGCATTTGCCAATACATACACAAAGATTATTCCATTGACTATCAGTATTTTCATAATCTAACGAAAGACGAACAAGAGCAGATATTAAATTACCCGTTGATGATTTATATTTGCGAGGGAACGGACAAAGAGCAGTTAGAGTGGTTTAGAGTAATCAATATTGCGGGTGAGAAACTGACAGACCAAGAATTAAGAAACGCTGTCTATACAGGCGAATGGCTGACAGACGCAAAGCGTTATTTCAGTAAGACCTCTTGCCCCGCCTATCAAATAGCAAATAAACACTTGAATGGTGTAGCTAATAGACAAGACTATTTACAGACCGCTTTAAGGTGGATAGCACATAGGGACGGAAAAATAATAGAAGAATATATGAGCGAACACCAACACGATAGCAATGCTAACGAGCTATGGCTATACTTTAAGTCAGTCATTGATTGGGTAATGATACTGTTCCCATATTACCGCAAAGAAATGAAAGGAATTGAATGGGGCTACCTATATAACAAGTATCATACCAACAGCTACGATAGCAAGGTATTTGAGAAGCGCATATTAGAACTGATAGACGATGATGATGTGGGAAGTATCAGAGGAATATATGAATACCTCTTTGATGGTGAAGAAAAGCATTTGAGCCTACGGCAGTTTGACGAAAAGACCAAGAGAAAAGTCTATGAGAAACAACAGGGTATTTGTGCGGCCTGCGGTAAGCATTTTGAGATTGAAGAAATGGAAGCAGACCACATTGATCCGTGGCATGAGGGCGGCAAGACAGTTATTGAAAATTGTCAAATGCTTTGCAAGCCCTGCAATAGACGCAAGAGTGGGAAATAGGATAGATAGCGAACCGTCTGGCGTAAGAATTACCCTTTTATCTGCAAGAGATGCGACCCCTAAAAAAGAGAAGGCGTTTGCCTTCTCTTTTTGCATCCGCCCAACATTCTCCCCAAGGGCCGCATTTTGTGGTAGCCAAAACCTGCCCGGTATGCTATAATATCCCCATAAAACACCAAGGGGGTAACTTTATGGCAAACTTCATCTTCGGCACTCGGGTACATGATATGGGCAAGGGTACGCCCATGGAGATGTTTACCAAGATCGGCAGCTACGGCTTTGACTGCGTGCAGCTGGCCTACAAGAAGGGCATTACCGGGGTAGGGGGCTACGGCGATATTACGCCGGAGCTGGTAGACGATACCTGCAAGGCAATTGAGGCTTCCGGCGTGAGCGTTGCCGTGCATGGCACCTATGTGGAGCTGGGCATGGTAGACGAAAACGAGCGGCGTAAGCAGGTGGATAATTTCATCAGCCAGATCCCCTATACCAAGACCATGAAGGCCCTCTGCCAGGGCAGCGAGACCACCAACATGGCAAAGCAGCCCGGCGTGACCAGAGCCGAGGCCCAGCGGGCGCTGCTGAGATCTCTGGAAGAGATCATGCCCCACGCAGAGGCCCACGGCGTGACCGTGGCGGTAGAGCCGGTATTTTACCACTCTATGAACACTCCCGAGGCGGCAAAAATGGTGCTGGACTCTATCGCAAGCGATAACCTGAAGATCATCTTTGATGCTGCCAACCTGATCTCCTTTGACGATGTTGCCCGGCAGGAAGCCATGTGGGACAGAGCCATGACCGCCTGGGGCGACAAGATCGTTGCCGTGCATGTAAAGGGCGTAAGCTTTGACGAAAACGGGGATTTCCACAGCACCAGCTATGAGCAGAGCCAGCTGGATTACGCATTGATCGCCAAGTATGTGCGCCAGCTGGGCAAGGATCTGCCCATTATGCGCGAGGAAGTCAAGCCAGACCACGCCAAGGTGGACATCGCCTTCCTGAAATCCCTTTTCTATTGATATTTTGTAAAGGCTCGGGAGCTGCGCCGAAACTCAGTTTACCCCGGCGGGTAAACTGAACTTCACATTTGCCCGAAGAGGCAAATACTTCACTGTAATTGATTACAACTTCACTTCAAACCATCGGTTTGAAACTTCACAAACAGATACCACCCGAAAAAAGGATCGTTATTCTTCTTCGGGTGGTTTTTTCTTGTGAAGCCCCAGATTCTTCGTTTCGGAGCAGAGAATAATGAACGCAACGGATAAATCCGTTTCCTACGGTCTTTTATTTGGTGCGCAAGCGGCGGGAGCAAGCCCCCGCCCTACGGTGGGGCGTGAGGGCAGGGCGGGAGCAAGCCCACGCCCTACGGTGGGTTTGCGATGGAGAAGGGCCGTCGGGGACGCCGGCCCCTACGATGGGAGCTGTAAAAACCCAGGGGTTATTATAAAAACCCAGATAAACCCCCAGGTTATTTTTAAAACCCAGAAAACCCAGGGTTTTTTTGAAAAACCTAGAAAACCCAAGGAAAAGGAAAAGGAGAAAGAAAAGGAGAAAGAGAATATTATTTTCTTTTTCCGGAAAAAACAATTGCCGTATGTGTTTCTTGCTTTTTTTTGGCGCTTATGCTATGATAAAAGCGATATATCCTTTTGGAAATCAAGGAGGAAATTATGGACCGTAAAATACTTGCACGGATCTTGGCCGGCGTTTTGGCGCTTATGATGCTGCTGAGCCTGATCCCCCTGGTAGCATCGGCTGAAGCAAAGACTTTCGTAGTTGAGGTCAGCCTGATGGAAGACAAGCCCAAGGGCACCTGGAAAAACGGTGACACCTTCAAATGCGGCACGGACAGCTATTTTACTGTTTTCTGCAGCGAGACCACCCGCATTGATGGCAGCGAAAAGGACTTTTCCGATGGCTACCACTCTTCCAAGCGGCTGAACTTTAACTCCAACAGCGTATTTGGCGACCAGATCCTCAACGCTGTGCAGTTTAAGACCACCTCTGCCGCCAAGGTAACTGTTTGGTTTGTTTCCGGCGGCGACGGCCGTGAGGTTGCCATCTTTGACCAGGCTGGCAATGTGCTGCAGCAGTCCGGCCCGGGCGCGATCAAGAATCTGCCCTACATCGCCCAGTTTGATCTGCCCGAAGCCAACACCTACTACATCGCCAACATCGGCGGCAACAACAACTATGTGAAGATCGAAGTTACGGAAGAAGATCCCGTTCCCCCCGAGCCCCGCGCGGAGTGGGCGAAGGTGGCTGAGCCCAAGATCACTTCCGTGAAGGATAACGGCGCAGGCCAGATCGAAGTAACGGTCAAGGGTGTTGTGGGCACCAAGGGCGGCGACGAGGTCCAGGTTACCATGCACAACAAGCAGGGCGCTCAGCTGGACAGCGCCAACTCCGTTCTGGAGAAGGACAACCACACCCTGATCTTTACTCCCGGCCGCTCCGGCGAGTATACCTTCCGGGTAGCCCTGAAGCGCTATGCGGAAGAGGACAAGGTGGGCAAGGAGAAGGTCTGCAGCTTTGAACTGCCCCTGGTCGCTCCTACCCTCAGCAGCGCCACCAGCAAGGGCGCCGGCACGGTAGAGCTGGTGTTTTCCCCCAGCCTGGAGGCTGAGTGCTACGAGATCTACCAGGATGGCGTAGCCATTGGCACTACCAAGGAAACTACTTACCTGGCCCAGAATCTTACTGTAGGCCAGCGCTATGCCTATCAGGTAGCCGCCGTTCGCGGCAAGACCAAGAGCGCCTCCGGCACTCTGGAGGTAACCGCTACCGAGCAGGCCCAGGCCGCCTGGGGCTTTACCTACTACGGCCCCTCCACCAACGCCGAAAGCAACGGCTATGAGGGCTCTGTAAACGATACCGGCAGCGTGACCGTTTTCTCCGAAAACGGCCGGGGCAAGATCGTCCCCGCTTCTGTGGACGGCGTTGCCTTCTACTACACCGCCGTACCCAAGGGCACCAACTTTACCCTGCGGGCCAAGGTGACCGTAGACTCCTGGACCTATTCCAACGGCCAGGAAGGCTTCGGCCTGATGGTAGCTGACCGCCTGGGCGTAGCCGGCGACTCCGGCAATTTCTGGAACAACCAGTATATGGCAGTTGCTACCAAGATCGAGTATAAGTACGAAGGCGACGGCGAAGGCGGCCACTTTATCTACGATTTGGACGGCCCCGGCACCAAGTACACCATGAAGCTGGGCCTGGGCACCATCGCCAAGACCGGCGTGACCCTGCTGAACCTGAAAAAGCTGGAAGCCAACGATACTGCTACGGTAAACAACGAGTTTGTATCCCAGGTAGAGAGCCTGGAGTGGGCCGCCGGCGAATGGGGCAAGGACAAGGGCACCTACAACATCATCGGCAACTTTACCGCCCCTGTGGACGGCTCTATCGAGCAGGCTCTGCTTACCCAGTTTGACCTGGAGATCCAGAAGAACAACACCGGCTATTTCATTACCTACTACGGCGCCGAGGGCCAGATCCTCTACCGCCGCAAGTTCTACGAGCCGGATGCTCTGAACCAGCTGGATAGCGACTATGTTTACGCCGGCTTCTTTGCCGCCCGTAACGCCCGGGCTACCTTCTCCGATGTGCAGTTTACCACCATTGCTGCCGCGGATGATGCGCCCGCTGAGGAGAAGCCCGTTACCAAGATCGCTCCCAATGTGCTGATCACCTCCTCCACCGTTACCACCGATAAGAGCTACCCCCTGGCCATCGATGCCAATGTATCCGGCTTCGCCAATATCTACCTGGGCAACAACCTGATCGCTGAGAACATGTATGTGCTGGGCGGTATGCGCAATATTACCGAGATCCAGCTGCCCGACTACGGCGAGACCCAGATCCGTGTGCAGTTTACCCCCGATCCCAACCAGGATCTGGGCAAGGATACCGTGCTGGAAAGCACCGATATGCTCTATGCTGACGCTGTGGTGGTTTGCAACAAGAGCTTTAGCCACCGCAAGACCATCTATGTAGCCCCTGACGGCCAGCCCAACGGCGACGGCACCAAGGAGCATCCCTTCGACATTTACACCGCTGTTGACCATGTAACCGCCGGCCAGACCATCGTGCTGCTGGAGGGCGAGTATCACCTGCGCCAGGGCCTGCGCATCCAGCGGGGCATGGACGGCACTGAGGAGAATCCCATCCGCATGATCGCCGACCCCGAGGCGAAGAAGCGCCCCGTGCTGGACTTCCAGGGCGTAGGCACCGGCATTACCCACGGCGGCGACTGGTGGTATTTCGCCGGCTTTGATGTAACCAACTCCCAGCCCACCCAGAAGGGCTTCCAGGTATCCGGCGACAACAACATCCTGGATCAGATCCATGCCTACCGCAACGGCAACACCGGCATCCAGATCAGCCGCTACTCCGGCGCGGACCTGTTTGCCGATTGGCCCAGCAACAACCTGATCCTCAACTGCGAGAGCTACTACAATGCTGACCCCGGCGAGGAAGATGCTGACGGCTTTGCCGCCAAGCTGACCTGCGGCCCCGGCAACGTATTCGACGGCTGCGTGGCCCACCACAATGCTGACGACGGCTGGGATCTTTACGCAAAGGTAGAAACCGGCTCCATCGGCGCTGTTACCATCCGCAACTGCCTGGCCTACGCCAACGGCATCCGTGAAGGCGGCGAGCTGGGCACCGGCAACGGCAACGGCTTCAAGATGGGCGGCGAGAGCATCTCCGGCAAGCATGTGCTGGAAAACTCCTTCGCCTGGGGCAACAAGGCCAAGGGTATCGACTCCAACTCCTGCCCCGATATCATCGTGCGCAACTGCGTGGCCTACAACAACGGCAGCTACAATGTAGCTCTGTATACCAACAACGCAGGCAATACCGATTTTAGCGCTACCAATGTGATCTCCTGGCGCGATGCTACCGGCCAGTTCCCGGACGCCGCTTCCCTGGCAGACAATCTCAAGCCCAAGGGCAGCCAGGACGAGGCGAAATTTAAAAACGACTCTTGCTATTACTGGACCGGAAACGCCGCTCAGAACGCCGCTGGTGACGCTGTAGGCGATAATTTGTTCGAGAATGTAGAATTCAAGGGCGTAACCCGCAAGGAAGACGGCTCTTTGGATATGCAGGGCTTCCTCCAGAGCGAGAAGATCGCCATTTCCGGCATGGCCTCCAAGGACATGACCACCCTGGCCGCTGACGAGGCTTGCAGCTACGGCGATGAGTGGTACGGCCTGGACCATACCTACCATTGGGTCGAGTGCGAGTGCGGCAACCGTGGCAAGCTGAGCGAGCACAAGATGAAGTGGGTAGAGCTGGAGCCTGCTACCAAGGAAAAGGCCGGCAAGAAGCAGAATATCTGCTCCGTCTGCGGCTATAAGGGCCGGGTAGACGAGCTGAAGTACGGCGAAAAGCTGGGTGACGAGCCTGGTGCTGCCGGCATCCTGGTTTATATCCTGGGCGGCGCAGCCGCTGTGGCAGCTGCCGGCGCAGGCGCTTTCGCAGTGCTTAAGAAAAAGAAGGCCAAGGCCGACAAGTAATTTGACCCCTTAGGGCGCTCAGGATAACCTGAGCGCCCGCTTTTTATTGGGCATCGAAAATTACAAATTACGAATTACAAATTACAAATTGGTAGGCGGGCAGTGCGATTACAGTTGCAGCCATTCATGGACCGTAGGGGACGGGTTTCCCGTCCCGGCTCTGCCATTGCGAGGGGCTTTAACCCCGTGGGGATCTCCCGCAAAAACCTAGGGGTTTTTTAGGTTTTCAAAATAACCCCTGGGTTTTTTAGGTTTTCCGCGGATTGATTGTTGCGTTATCCCACCAATTCATTTTCGCCGCGCCACTTGGGCAAATGTAGGGATACCCCTCCTGGGGTGTCCGAAGCCTGCCGTATATAGCTTGACCCAGACGGACACCCCGGGAGGGTGTCCCTACGCCTTCTAATATATGACGACATGGCTGCTGTGCCGTTTGTCGATATGCCTGCGGCTCGATATTTTTGCTTGCGCAAAATCGATATAATTCTGCTTCGCAGAATTTCGATATGTTGCCTAAGGGCAACGAGTTTTATTTATATCGACGGGCGGCAATTGCCGCCTACGGCGGTTGACAAATTGGCCGAAAAGGGGTAGGATATAGGCAGAATTTACAACATTAGGAGCGTATTTTTATGGATTATGCAAAAGAGTCCCTGCGGCTGCATGAGGCCTGGGGCGGTAAGATCCAGGTGGTCACCACCGTTCCTCTGGAAAGCCGGGAGGATCTTTCCCTGGCCTATACCCCCGGCGTAGCCAGGCCCTGCCTGGAGATCCGGGATAACCCGGAAAAAAGCTACGACCTGACCCGGCGGCATAACCTTTGCGCCGTGATTACCGACGGCTCTGCGGTGCTGGGCCTGGGGGATATCGGCCCGGAGGCGGGTATGCCGGTTATGGAGGGCAAATGCGCCCTTTTCAAGGCCTTTGCGGATGTGGATGCTTTCCCTCTTTGCGTGAAAACCAAGGAGGTAGACGAGTTTGTCAATGCGGTGCAGCTGATCTCCGGCTCTTTCGGCGGCATCAACCTGGAGGATATTGCCGCGCCTCGCTGCTTCGAGATCGAAGCGAAGCTGAAGGAAAAATGCGACATCCCTGTATTCCATGACGACCAGCACGGCACAGCGGTGGTATCCCTGGCGGCGCTGACCAATGCGTTGAAGGTAGTAGGCAAGGGCAAGGATGCTAAGATCGTTACCGCCGGCGCAGGCGCGGCGGGCATTTCCATCGTCAAGCTGCTGCTGAGCGAAGGCTACCGCAATATCACCATGTGCGACAAGCAGGGCGCTCTCTACGACGGCTGCCCGGGCATGAACTGGGCCCAGGCGGAGATGGCAAAGCTTACCAACCCCGACCAGACCCCTGGCACATTGGCCGAAAAGCTCCGAGGCGCTGATGTATTTATCGGCACCTCCGCCCCCGGCATCGTTACCCGGGAAATGGCTGCAGCCATGAACGAAAACGCCATTATTTTCGCCTGCGCCAACCCCACGCCGGAGATCTTCCCGGAGGATGCTAAGGCTGCCGGGGCTGCGGTGGTAGCTACCGGCCGGTCGGACTATGCAAACCAGCTGAATAATGTGCTGGCTTTCCCCGGCATTTTCCGGGGCGCTTTCGATGTGCGCGCCAGAGAGATCAACGAAACCATGAAGCTGGCGGCTGCCAAAGCTTTGGCGGCCCTGGTAAGCGATGATGAGCTTTCCGCCGATCATATTCTGCCCGGCGCGCTGGATAAGCGGGTAGCCCCGGCGGTAGCCGCGGCGGTGGCCCAGGCGGCGGTAGAAAGCGGCGTGGCAAGGAGAGCGCTATGAAAAAACTGTTAGCTTTGGCCCTTTGCCTGCTGCTGTGCCTGCCCATGGGCGTCAGCGCCCAGGAAGGGGAAGTGGAGATCTACACAGCCCAGGATCTTCTGGCCATTGGGGAAAACCCCTCTGCCAGCTATATCCTTATGAATGATATTGATATGGCGGGCATTTCCTGGCCTTGCCCAGAATTTTCCGGCAAGCTCAACGGCAACGGCCACGCCATTTTGAACCTGACGATCACGAACCCCGGCGATGCTGTGGAAAAGGTTTACGATGGCAACCGCAAGGGCTACGATGCCCAGTTTGCCGGGCTGTTTTCTACCATGAAAAACGCCCGGGTGGAAAACCTGAGCCTTGTAAACCTGCGCTCCACGATCACTGCCGATACCCCCTTCTTTTTGGGCGCGGTAGCGGGCGCTGCCTGGGAAAGCGAGATCGAAAACTGCACCGTTAGCGCCACCCTGGAGCTGCGGGCCCATGACCGGATCTTTGGCGTAGGCGGCGTAGTAGGCTACGGCAGCGGCCTTGTTAAGGGCTGCAATGTAGATGTTACCCTGATCTGCACCGATACGGGCAAGGACACTCTGGACGAGCAGTTTCTCGGCGGCGTGCTGGCCAACGGCTTTATGGATGTGCGCAGCTGCAATGTGCGCCTGGATGCCTACGCCAGCGAGTATGGCTATGCCCATACCGGCGGCATTGTGGGCATGTATTTCCAGTGGCCCTTTGACCATGAGCATTACGGCAGAATCCTTTACAACACCGTAGAGGGCAAGATTACCTTTTTTGAGTGCAATTCTGACCGCCGGGCTTACTGCAAGGCGGTTATCGGCGAGCCGGTGGCAGACCTTTGGGGCGAGGATCACAATAAGACCGAGAATTTCCGCCGGGATGAACGCAAGGAGTACGACAAAGAGCTGCGCCCCCATATGTGCGAAAATGGGGCGTTTACCCAGCAGGAGGTTGCCGCAAGCTGCGAAGGCTTTGGCTATAGCCAGCTTACCTGCGCCTGCGGCTACAGCTACCGGGATAACTATACCCTCAAAGCCCATAGCTACGGCCCTTGGCAGGTGATCGCAGAGCCTACCGCCCAAGCGCCCGGCAAGAGCCAGGCGGTATGCGCCCTTTGCGGCGCGCAAACTGCCCGGCAAGATCCCTATATCCCCCCGGAAACCGCTCCGGAAACTACCCCCGAAACCACCCCGGAAACTACCCCCCAGGCCACCGCTCCGGCGCCGGAGCAGCAGGATCCCGGCAGCAGCGGAGGTATCGATTGGGTGCTGGTGGCGTTGATCGCTTTGGTGGTTATCGCCGCCCTGGCGGTGATCTATTTTGTAAGAGAAAACCGGCGGGCAAAGCGCCGCAGAAAGCGCCGCCGCCCCGGCACAAGATAAACAAAATCCTCCCTGCGGTGTTGTCCGCAGGGAGGGTTTTTTATGTTTCAGCAGCGCCTAAGGCTTTTTATGCCAGGGAGGCTTGATAGGCCTGGCGGCATTTTTCAATGATCAGCAGAGCTTCTTCCCGGGAGTGGTAAGAGCCGACCTCTACACTAACGCCCTGCAGCACCTTGTAGTTGGAGAAGAAATTGGAAATCTCCCGCAGCACAAAGGGGGAGAGGTCTTCCAAACGGTGGATGCCGTCATAGCGGGGGTCGCAATCTACTACGCTGATGAGCTTATAGTCCGTTTTTCCCCCATCGGTCATGGAAAGGTAGCCCAATACTCTGGCGGGCACGGTGCAGCCGGGGAAGGTGGGGTCGGAGCAGATCACCAGAATATCCAAGGGGTCGCCGTCGGGGGCGAGAGTTTCCTCCAAAATTCCGTACTCCGCCGGGTAGATCATAGCGGCGTACAGCACCCGGTCCAGCTTGATGCGGCCGGTTTCGTGGTCCAGCTCATATTTGTTGCGAGAGCCCAGAGGGATCTCGATGAGAGCCTCAACAACAGTATCTTTCATATTACATTTCCTCCAGCAGGCATACGGCGTGGCAGCGCATGCCCAGATTTTTCCCGGTAAAGCCCAGATGCTCCTCGGTGGTGGCTTTTACATTCACCCGGTCCACCGGCAGCGCCAGGGCGGCAGCGATATTTTCTGCCATCTGGGGGATATAGGGGGCCAGCTTGGGGCGCTGGGCGATCATGGTTACATCCACATTGCTGACATAATAGCCCTTTTGCCGCACCAAAGCGGCTACATGGCCCAGCAGCACCATAGAATCCGCCCCTTTGTAGGCAGGGTCGGTATCGGGAAAATGCTTGCCGATATCCCCCAGGGCGGCAGCGCCCAGCAGGGCATCGGAAACCGCGTGGAGCAAAACATCCGCATCGCTGTGGCCCAGCAGGCCCTTTTCGTAAGGGATCTTTACGCCCCCAAGGATCAGATCCCGGCCCTCTACCAGGGCGTGGACATCATAGCCGTGGCCGATCCTCATTTGTTTTCCTCCAAAAGCGCCTTGGCGATCAGAAGATCCATGGGCGTGGTGATCTTAATGTTGCGCTCCTCGCCCTTGACGATCTTTACAGACATGCCCATATGCTCTACGGCGGAGCAATCGTCGGTAAGGGTGATTTCGTCCTCTTTTGCCTTTACCAGAGCGCCCCGGATCAGGTCAAAATCAAATACCTGAGGGGTCTGCACAGCCTGCAGGCCGGAGCGGTCAGGGGTCTGCTTTACGATGCCCCCGGCTACAACTTTAATAGTATCCTTTACGGGTACAGCAGGGGCAGCGGCGCCATAGGTGCTGCCGGCGCGCACAGCCCGGTCGATGGTCTGCCAATCGATAAGAGGGCGGGCGCCATCATGGATGGCGGCTACCTTTACCTTTTTGCTCAGGGCGTTCAGGCCGTTGTTTACGCTCTCGCAGCGGTCCTTGCCGCCAACGACTACGGCAGTCACCTTGGCAAAACCGGAGCAGGCACCGGACACTGCCGTCAAAAGATCCTCCCGGGTAACGATAACGATCTCCCGGATGGCATCGCACTCCTGGAAAGCCTTGACTGTGTGGTAAATTACGGGCTGGCCGCAAAGGTCTGCCATGATCTTATCCGTACCGCCCATGCGGCTGGCGTTTCCGGCGGCTACGATCACTGCGCCGCAGTATTTGAGCTTCAGGTTCAGGCCCTTGCGGGCAGGCTTGGTAATCTTGGTAGAATCCATAGTTACAGCTCCTTTACGAGTTTCTTAAAGAAAGCGCCCCGCACCATAAAGTTTTTAAACTGGTCAAAGGCGGCGGAGGCAGGGCTCATCAGTACCACATCGCCGTCTTGAGCATCCCGGGCGGCAGCGCGCACGGCGGTTTCAAAATCGCCGCAATCGTAGATCTTCAGCGCTTCGGGGTCATAGTTTTCCGCGTTTTCCACAGCCTGGCGGATCAGCCCGGCGGTAGCGCCGTTGAGGTACAGGGCTTTGGCGTAGCTGCAGATCTCCGGGCCGAGGACATCGTAGGGAATGTGCTTATCGTAGCCGCCGGCGATGAGCATAACCTTTTCGGTAAAGCTGCGCAGGCCGGCAATGGTGCGGGTAGGGGAGGAGGCGATGGAATCGTTATAATAGCGCACGCCATCTTTGACGCGCACCAGCTCGATGCGGTGCTCCACACCGCCGAAATTCCTGGCGACCTGGCGCACAGTTTCGTCGCTGACCAGGCCCTGCACCGCCAGGATGGCAGCCATGTAATTTTCAATATTGTGTACGCCGGGGATCAGGATATCCTTGGTATCCAGCACCGCTTCACCGTTGCGGTAGATGATCCCGTTTTCTACCCGGCAGGCGCAAGGCTTGCCCTGGCGGGAGAATTTCTGGGTAATGCCGTTGCCGGTAAAGCCATCGGTAATAGCATTGTCGGCGTTCAGCACCAAAAGGTCGCTTTCCTTCTGGAAGCGGAAAAGGTTTACCTTTGCCTGGATGTACTCGTCCATGTCCTTATGCACATCCAGATGGTTGGGGGCAAGGTTGGTGACCACCGCTACCTGGGGGCTGCGGGTCATATCCATCAGCTGGAAGGAGCTAAGCTCTACTACGGCAAAATCGCTTTGCTTCATCTGCCGCTGCAGGGGGAGCAGGGGCGTGCCGATGTTGCCCCCCAGCCATACGGTATAGCCCTGGGCTTTCAGCATTTCGCTGATGAGGGTGGTGGTAGTGGTCTTGCCGTCAGAGCCGGTTACGGCAATGATCTTGCAGGGGCAAAGCGCAAAGAACACTTCCATCTCGCTGGTGATCTTTGCGCCCCGGCTGCGCAGCGCTTCCAGAGCGGGGTTGGCCGGGTGCATGCCCGGGGTGCGGAATACGATATCCGCCTGCACATCGTCCAGGTAATTTTCCCCCAGGCAAAGCGTTACCCCCTGGCTTTCCAGAGCCAAAACTTCCGCGTCCATCTTTTCCCGGGGGGTACGGTCGCAGCCGGTAACGGAGCAGCCGTATTCTAGCAGCAGCTTTACCAGCGGCCGGTTGCTTACCCCCAGGCCCAGCACAGCGATGCGCCTACCACGCAGGGAAGTAAAATATTCGTCAAACAAGGTCATAGCAAAACCCTCATTTCCTATTATCTCATAATACAGTATATCCTCTTTTGAAAGATTTTGCAAGATGTTTGACAATCCATCTTTCATCGGTTATGATATACAAGCTACCAGGTTGGACAGCCGCGGAGAGATGCCGAAAGGCCCTCGATGAGGAAAGTCCGGGCTTCGCAGGGCAAGGATAACGGGTAACGCCCGCCGGGGGTGACCCCAGGACAAGTGCAACAGAGAGATACCGCCTCATTTCCCTTAACAGGGCTCCCATCAAAGCCCAGCGCAAGCGGGTTTGATGGGAAAGAGGAGATCTCGCATATAGTGTGAGCTTTTCTGCTTGCAGAAAAGTGAGCGATTATATGCGCAGATCGACGAGGCAAGGGTGAAAAGGTGGGGTAAGAGCCCACCCGGCCCATGGTAACATGGGTTTTACGCTGTAAACTCTATCCGAAGCAACGCCGTGGAGGAGCAATAGGTTGGCCCGACCGCTCCGGGGAGGCGGCTTGACCGCGTGAGCAATTGCGCGGCTAGATAGATGGCTGTCAAAACAGAACCCGGCTTATAGACCTGTGTCGCAACAAAAAACCCTTTTGTCCAAAAGACAAAAGGGTTTTTTTGCATGATGTTTGCCTTTGGCAAACATTGCAGCATTGCCAATGAAATGGGCAACATCATTATGCGCAGCATAACATCATATCGCCATAAGGCGATACATCATTAAATGTTTATTCTTATCTTTTAGGAACTCTGCCGCAAGCGGGACAATAGCTCTAGGTTTTTTACCCCAAAAGCAATAACCGGGAAAAGGGGTGAGTCTGCGTTTCTTTTGTGACCTAAACAGAAGCGTGTATATGAGTATTATTGAGGGTTGGAGGTCATTTCATTTACCTTGTCTGCTGTGGACTTTACCAAGTCGAGCATAGCTGAAATGTTTTCTGCGTTTTGCCCAATGTTATAGATCGCAAGACAGATCAGATAAATAGGAAATAGGAAAAAGCAAAGAGCAACCATAACTGCTATGGCAAGCAAAAAGTTTACTTTTAACGCCAGTATAATACCGATTACTCCCGATATGCCAATAGACAAAAGACATAAAACAAATAAAGTAGTTGCGCCAAGTTTTAAGAAATATCCGGATTTTCCTTCAAAATTCATAAAAGCTCCTCCTACCGAATGATAAGTTGCCTTTTTTGCTGGCTTCTACAATATTCTACCGCAATTTGCGGTATTTGTCAATACAACAAGTTGCGGTATGGTATCCTATTTTCGAGGTGATATCTATGTACCAGAGGATTCGGGATATGCGGGAAGACCGTGACTTGAAACAGCGCCAGGTGGCTGAATTTTTGAATTGCTCCCAGCAGGTATACAGCAACTACGAGCTTGGGCAGAGGGATATTCCCACCGATGTACTGATCCGGCTTTCAGAGTTTTACGGCGTATCCGTAGATTATCTGCTTGGCCTTACCAACAACCCCAAGCGCAATAAATAAAGCACCGCCGGGCCCGGCGGTGCTTTTGTGCTTATTCGGCTTCTTCAGCTTTAGGCTCGGGCTTTGCGGCCAGGCCTGCCACATCGCTTACCGGCAGGGAGAATACGATGCCCTTGGCCTTTTTGGCCATGCCCATCTCTTTATAGAGGGCGTTCAGGACGGCATCGCGCTCCTGCTTTTCCACAACCATCATCAAAATTTCCTTATCCGGCTGCAGGGTAATGCCGTAGAAGGCGGCTTCATTGTCCCGGGCAACGCCGCGGGCGCTGAGGATCGTGCCGCCGCGCACGCCCAGCTCCCGGGCCACATCCATGGCTTCCTCGGCGTAGCCTGCGTTTACAATGGCGAAAATCACTTCGTGCTGATTTGTTGTCATGGCTTATTCTCCCTTTTTCAGTCGGTTATTGCTCAAAAACTGGTAGACGCTTACGCCTACGATGCTGCTCATAGGCACGGCGAAGGCAATGCCCTTACCGTTTTTAATGGTCTCAAATTTGGTTTCCAGGGCCTTCATGATCTCTTCCACCCGGTCTTCCCTTACGGCGCTGAGGATCACGGCCTTGTGCCGGTTCAGGCCCAGCATATTGATCATTTCGCTGCTGGCAGTGCCCAGCCCAGGCAGGGCCATCTGGCAGTTTACTTCAAACTGGCTCAGAAAGTCCAGATAAAACTCGCTCTTGCTGCGCTCTACTACCGTAAAGAGCAGCTTCAGCTTTTTAATGGCGTCTTCATGTACAGCGTTTGCCATAGATAGCCCTCCTTTACATAAAGTTGATGATCTGGCCGTCGTCGGCGTCCAGAATGCGCTTCATAGCCCGCTTTTCTCTTACAAGGCTCATGACCAGGCCCTTAAAGCCCAGCAGCTGAATGGTGATCAGGGGGGTCATAGCCACCAGGGCGACCACGCCGAAGGCATCCCGCAGCACCGCCTCAGGCCCTTGCAGGGCTACGCAGATGCCCGTAGCCAGGGGCAGGATAAAGCCGGAGGTCATAGGGCCGCTGGCCACGCCGCCGGAGTCAAAGGCGATGGCGGTATATACCGGGGGCACAAAGAGGGATAGGGCAAGGGAAATAAAATAGCCGGGGATCACATAGTATACAATGGAAAAATCGAAAATGATGCGGATCACGCTCAAGGCGATGGAAGCGCCCACGCCCACGCACAGGCCGGTCATCATAGATCTTTTGCTTACCAGGCCGCCGGTGATCTCTTCTACCTGGGCGTTGAGGATGTGGATCGCGGGCTCAGCCAGCACCACCAGCACGCCAATGACCAGCCCCAGCAGGGTAAGCGCCCAGGAGGGCAGGGCAGCCGCGAGAGAATGGCCTACCTCGTAGCCAATGGGCATAAAGCCCACATTTACGCCGGTAAGGAACATTACAAGGCCGATGTAGGTAAAGCCTACGCCCAGGGCGATCTTGATCAGACGGCGGCGGCTGAGCTTCAAAAAGAAGATCTGGCACACTACAAAGAATACCACGATCATACCCAGCGCTATAGCCACCTCCTTGCAGGTATGGCCCAGGGTGTGCCAATAGGCTTGGGCGATGCTGCCGGTAAGCTGATAGTCCGGCACGGCATAGGTCAGTTCACCCCGGGCGGTAATGCCCAGGATCAGAACTGCCAGGATAGGGCCGATGGAGCAAAGGGATACCAGGCCGAAGGCATTGTCCTTAGAGTGCCGGTCGCCCAGCACGCCGGAAATACCCACGCCCAGGGCCATGATAAAGGGCACGGTAATGGGCCCGGTGGTCACGCCGCCGGAATCAAAGGCCAGAGGCATGAGATCCTGGTTGCCGTTGACGGTAAGCATAAGGGCCAGGGCGAACATAAGCATATAAAAAAGCATAAGGATCATGGAAAGGCTCTTGCGGAATACGATCTTCAGCACAGCCAGCAGCAAAAAGCCGCCCACGCCGATGCCTACGGTATATACCAGCACCGTGCCGTTCATTACGGAGCTAACCTGCTTGGCAAGCACCTGCAGATCCGGCTCGGCAATGGTAATGAGCATGCCCATTACAAAGCATACTGCCAGCAGCAGCCCCAGCTTGCGCTGCCGGGAAAGGCCGGCGCCCATCTGGCTGCCCATAGGGGTCATGGCCAGGTCAGCGCCCAGGTTAAACAGGCCGATGCCCACCACCAGCAGCACAGCGCCTACAGAGAAGCTGATCAGCTGCGTGGCGTTCAGGTCTACCCAAGGGGTCAGGGCCAAAAGGTAAACGATGGCGGTTATGGGCAGGGTAGATACCAACGCCTCCTGAAGCTTTTCGCGTAATTCTTTCAATTTGCTTTCACCTTACTTTATATATAGTCATATTCAGTCGTTTATATTCTAACATAAAACCCCTGGCGGTACAAGCTATAAAACAGCTAAAATTAACGCCCTTATGGGCACACCTTATACAAATTCACCCTGAGAAAACGGGGATTTTCTATCAATATTCCGAATTATGGGATTGCAACAAAAAGGGCGTTGCCTTTTTGTGCAAAATGTGATAGTATTTCGGTAGAAAAATATTTGTTTCCCCTTTGCGGACACTTTAGCAAAGGGAAAGCGAAGAAAAGAGGTTTGGTTATGTATAACATTCATTCTTTAAACAAGATCTCTCCCAAGGGCATGGAGCTGCTGAGCGATAAGTATCAGTCCTCCGGTGTGGAAAATGCCGATGCCATTCTGGTGCGCTCTGCCGCCATGCACGATATGGACATTCCCGAGAGCCTGCTGGCAGTAGCCCGCGCAGGCGCCGGCGTGAACAACATTCCTCTGGATAAGATGGCCGAGGCCGGCGTTGTGGTTTTCAATACCCCCGGCGCCAATGCCAACTCCGTTATGGAGCTTGCCCTTTGCGGCATGCTGCTGGGCAGCCGTGATGTAGTAGGCGGCATCAACTGGGTGCAGTCTATTAAGAACGAGGGCGATGTTGCCAAGAAGGTAGAAAAGGGCAAGAGCCAGTTTGCCGGCAGCGAGATCAAGGATAAGAAGCTGGGAGTCATCGGCCTGGGCGCTGTAGGCGGCCCTCTGGCCAACGCCGGCGTAAAGCTGGGCATGGATGTTTACGGCTGCGACCCCTTTATCTCCGTAGAAGCCGCCTGGCACCTGGATTCCAACATTGCCCATGTAAACACCCGGGAGGAAATCTTCTCCAAGTGTGACATCATCTCCCTGCATACCCCTCTGCTGCCCGATACCAAGCACATGGTCAACGCCGAGACCATCGCCATGATGCCCGACGGCGTTATCATCCTCAACTTTGCCCGGGATGCCCTGGTAGATGACGATGCTATGGAAGCTGCTCTGGCTTCCGGCAAGGTAAAGCGCTACATTACCGATTTCCCCAACGATAAGACCGCTTCCATGGCCGGCGTTGTGGCCATTCCCCACCTGGGCGCTTCTACCGAGGAAGCCGAGGACAACTGCGCCAAGATGGCCGTTAAGCAGATCATGAACTATCTGGAAAACGGCAATATTATCAACTCTGTCAACTTCCCCAACTGCGATATGGGCAAGTGCAGCAAGCCCGGCCGTATCGGCATTCTCCACCGCAACATCCCCAACACCATCTCCCGCTTTACCTCCATCGTGGCCAGCGGCAATATCAACATCTCTGATATGCTCAACCGCTCCAAGGGCGCATACGCCTACACCATGCTGGATCTGGACGAGAAGGCATCCGACGAGATCGTTGCCAAGCTCCAGCAGGCCGAGGGCGTGCTGCGCGTTCGGGTGATCCGCTAAAGCAATTTTATGAGGCACACTTTCCCCAAAAGTGTGCCTCAATTTCTGTCTGAAAGCTTGCATTGCCCTATTTTCCGTGATAAAATACTACCAACATACCACAAGGAGGAACTATTATGGCGCTTCATGTAATGGACGAGGCCAACCGCTGCCTGGGCTGTAAAGTACCCCAGTGCCAGAAGGGCTGCCCCATCAATACCCCCATCCCCGAGGTTATTAAGCTGCTCAAGGCCAACAAGCTGGACGAAGCCGGCTGGATGCTTTTTGAGAACAACCCCCTTACCACCGTGTGCAGCCTGATCTGCAACCACGAAAACCAGTGCGAGGGCCATTGCGTTTTGGGCCGCAAGGGCGCTCCCGTGCATTTTTCCACCATTGAAAACTACATATCCAGCGCCTACGCCTCCAAGATGACCGCCGGCCCCCATCCCTCCAACGGCATCAAGGTAGCCATCGTAGGCTCCGGCCCTGCGGGCATTACCATCGCCATCCTTATGGCCCGCTACGGCTATCAGGTTACTATTTTTGAGGGCCAGGATAAGATCGGTGGCGTCCTGCGCTACGGCATTCCCGAGTTCCGCCTGCCCAAGACCGTGCTGGACGACATCCAGTACCGCCATCTGGAAATGAAGGGCATCAAGATCCGGCCCAATACCCGCGTTGGCGCCGCCATCGGCATTGACGATCTGTTCCGGGACGGCTACAAGGCCATCTTTATCGGCACCGGCGTTTGGAAGCCCAATGCCCTGCATATCAAGGGCGAGACCTTCGGCCATGTGCATTTTGGCATCAACTACCTGAATAACCCCGACAGCTACAAGCTGGGCGAAAAGGTGATCGTCATTGGCGCGGGCAACGCGGCTATGGATGTAGCCCGTACCGCTATGCGCAAGGGCTCCCGGGATATTACCTGCTTCTCCATTACCAAGAAGGTAGCCGCCTCTCAGTATGAGTTCAGCTATGCCCAGCTGGAGGGCATAACCTTTGAGTACAACAAAAAGCCTGTGGAGATCACCGACGAGGGCGTTATCTTCCGGGATGTGATCGAGGATGAAGACCACAACCTGACGGAGGTTCCCGGCAGCGATACGCTGTACCCGGCCAACTCCGTGATCATCTCCATCAGCCAGGGCGCGCAGAATACCATCGTTTCTACCACCACCGGCCTGGATACCAACCAGCGGGGCCTGCTGCTGGCTGACGAAAACGGCCACACCACCCGCCCCGGCATCTTCGCCAGCGGCGATGTGGTCAACGGCGCCCGTACGGTGGTTGAGGCCGTGGCCCACAGCAAGGTGGTTGCCCAGGCTATGCACGAATATATCCAGAGCCTGCCCAAGGAAGATTGATATTTCCTTGTAGGGCAGAGCCGCCGCGCCTTGGGAAAGTATTGACATTTTCACAACCCTGGGCTATACTATAGCTGTAAAACTGTGCAAATTCCCCTAAAATTTAACAAGGACAGGTGAACAATATGTACATGGAAGCTTATAAGCGTTGGTTGGCCTACCCTCTGTGCGATGAAGCGCTGACCAAGGAATTGCAGGCCATTGAGGGCGACGAGGAGCAAATCAAGGATCGCTTCGCTGTCGCGCTGAAATTCGGTACTGCCGGCCTTCGGGGCGTTCTGGGCGCAGGCACCAACCGCATGAATGTTTATGTGGTGCGTCAGGCGACCCAGGGCCTGGCCAACTGGGTAAAGACCCAGGGCGGCAAGCAGCTGGTAGCCATCTCTTACGACAGCCGCATCAACTCCGATGTTTTTGCCAAGGAAGCAGCCAGCGTTCTGTGCGCCAACGGCATTGCCGTGCGTATTTATGATGCCCTTATGCCCGTTCCTGCCCTTAGCTTTGCTACCCGCTACTACGGCGCCAACGCCGGCATCATGGTCACCGCCTCCCATAACCCCGCCAAATACAATGGCTACAAGGCCTACGGCCCTGACGGCTGCCAGATGACCGACGAAGCCGCGGATATCGTCTACGCCGAGATCCAGAATACCGACATTCTGGAAGGCGCAAAGTGGATGCCCTTTGAGCAGGGCTTGGAGCAGGGCCTGATCCAGTATGTGGGCGACGATTGCAAGGAAGCTCTCTACGATGCCATCAAGGCCTGCCAGGTGCGCCCGGGCCTGTGCAAGACTGCCGGCTTGAAGCTGGTGTATTCTCCCCTGAACGGCTCCGGCCTGGTGCCCGTTACCCGCATCCTGGCGGACATCGGCATTGACGATATTACCATCGTGCCTGAGCAGCAGTATCCCGACGGCAATTTCCCCACCTGTCCCTACCCCAACCCCGAGATCTTCGAGGCCCTGAAGCTGGGCCTGGAGCTGGCTACCAAGACCGGCGCGGACCTGATGCTGGCTACCGACCCGGATGCCGACCGTGTGGGCATCGCCATGAAGTGTCCCGACGGCTCTTACGAGCTGGTTAGCGGCAACGAGGTTGGCGTTCTGCTGCTGGACTATATCGCCGCCGGCCGCATCGAAAAGGGCACTATGCCCAAAAATCCCGTGGCTGTTAAGAGCCTGGTTTCTACCCCTCTGGCCGATGCCGTTGCCCAGAGCTATGGCGTAGAAATGCGCAATGTACTTACCGGCTTTAAGTGGATCGGCGACCAGATCGCCCGCCTGGAAAATGACGGCGAGGTGGAGCGCTTTATCCTGGGCTTTGAAGAGAGCTACGGCTACCTGGCTGGCCCCTATGTGCGGGATAAGGATGCCGTTGTAGGCTCTATGCTTATCTGCGAAATGGCTGCCTACTACCGCTCCATCGGCTCTTCCATCAAGGAGCGCCTGGAGGCTATCTACGCCAAGTACGGCCGCTACCTGAACAAGGTAGATTCCTTTGAGTTCCCCGGCCTGTCCGGCATGGATAAGATGGCCGGCATTATGGCCGGTCTGCGCAGCGATCCTCCCGCTGAGATCGGCGGCTACAAGATCGTCAAGGCTGTGGACTATAAGAACACCGCTGAGACCGGCCTGCCTGCGGCCAATGTTCTGGTATACACCCTGGAAGGCGGCGCTACCGTGATCGTCCGTCCCTCCGGCACCGAGCCGAAGATCAAAACTTATTTTACCACCCTCGGCAAGGATCTGGCCGAGGCCCAGGCTCAGAAGGATGCTCTGGCAGCAGCCCTGAAGCCTCTGTTCAGCTAAATGTTTATAAGGGCGCATTGCAGCTTTTGCAATGCGCCCTTGATTTGTAGAAGGCGTAGGGGAGGGTCTTGACCCTCCCTAAAATGCTCCGCAAAAAACCCAGCCTGCCTTTGGCCGCCAGGCTCTGTATAGGCCGTTGGGTTCAGGCCCTTACATACCCCGGTAGAAAAAGCGAGGATTTTCCACCAGATATTGTATTTTTGATTGACACAAGCCACAATCAGGGTTATAATGGCGGTGTATGGTAAGCTGACGGGAGTACGGTCATCTTACCAAAAGTGTATATCGTTAAATTTGGCGTAAAACGCCACAGGAGGTAAAAAAATGGATGTATTAACTAGACTGGCAAATTCCATTGTTGTCCCCGTTGTCGTGCTGGACAAGGTTGAGGACGCTGTTCCTACCGCTAAGGCTATGGCTGCCGGTGGCGTGGACACTATGGAGATCACCTTCCGCACCGCTTGCGCCCCCGAGTGCATTAAGGCTGTTGCCGAGAATTGCCCCGAGGTCCTGGTCGGTGCCGGTACCATCGTCAATCTGGAGCAGTGCAAGCTGGCCGTTGAGATGGGCGCTAAGTTCATCGTTTCCCCCGGCTTTAGCGACGAAGTTGTTGGCTGGTGTGTAGAAAACGGCATTCCCGTAGCCCCCGGCTGTGTCACTCCTACTGAGATCATGGCTGCCCTGAAGCACGGTCTGAAGATGGTCAAGTTCTTCCCCGCCAATGTTTACGGCGGCCTGAATGCCATGAAGAACCTGTCCGCTCCCTTTGTCGGTCTGAAGTTCCTGCCCACCGGCGGTGTTAACGCTGGCAACATCAAGGAGTATGTTGACGCTCCCTTTATCCACGCCGTTGGCGGCAGCTGGGTATGCCCCAAGGCTGACATCGCAGCCGGCAACTGGGAAAAGATCACCAAGCTCTGCCTGGAAGCCCGCGCTGCCGCAAAGGGCTAATCATCCGTAGTTCCATAAATTTACAATATATTATTTTTGAAAGGAATCAAATAACATGGCAAAGATCGTTACCTTTGGCGAGCTGATGCTCCGCCTGCAGCCCTTCAACTATGAGCGTTTTGTTCAGGCTTCCTCCGTTGAGTTCACCTTCGGCGGCGGCGAGGCCAACGTAGCCGTTTCCCTGGCTAACTATGGCATGGATGTTGCTTTCGTTACCAAGCTGCCCGCCCACGCCATCGGCCAGGCCGCTGTTAACTCCCTGCGCCGCTACGGCGTAGACACCACCAAGATCGTCCGCGGCGGCGACCGTGTTGGTATCTACTACAACGAGAAGGGCGCTTCTCAGCGTGGCTCCGTATGTATCTACGACCGTGCTAACTCCGCTATCCAGAAGGCTTCCCGCGAGGATTTCGATTGGGATAAGATCTTCGAGGGCGCTGAGTGGTTCCATTTCACCGGCATTACCCCGGCTCTGGGCGCCAATGTTGTTGACATCTGCATCGACGCTTGTAAGGCTGCCAAGGCCCGCGGCATCAAGATCTCCTGCGACCTGAACTACCGCGGCAAGCTGTGGACCCGCGACCAGGCCCGCGCTGCTATGACCGAGCTGGCTCAGTACATCGACGTTTGCATCTCCAACGAAGAGGATGCTAAGGACGTATTCGGCATCGAAGCTGAGAACACCGATATCTACGGCGGCACCATCAACCACGAGGGCTACAAGTCCGTTGCTAAGCAGCTGGCTGACAAGTTCGGCTTCGAGAAGGTTGCTATCACCCTGCGGGAAAGCCACAGCGCTTTTGACAACGGCTGGAGCGCCATGCTCTACAATGTGGCAGACGACGAATACTGCTTCTCCAAGAAGTACGACCTGC
>JAFSBW010000039.1 GCA_017437095.1 Oscillospiraceae bacterium | reverse complement strand
CGGCATTTTGGCGATATGTCTGCTTGCGCAGACGCGATATATTTGCCGCTGGCAAATGCGATATGCTAACGCGCGATATGATATAGATTCCTTCTCACGCCGCAGCGTATATCGCGTGCGCAGCACATATCGCTGCCGCAGGCAATATCGCAGATTCCGCCAGGAATCTATATCGCTGGCGGCCTTTGGCCGCCCTAACCACCCCGGGGGAAGGGAATGGGGGCGGTGCGAGCGGGCGGATTGAGAGAGCGGAGATTTGAGAGTGGAGAGTGAAGATTTCGGCATCTCAACTCTTCACTCTTCAATCTGCAATCTTGCAATGCGGCGGCTTTGGCGGGTGACACACAGTTCGCCCCTACGGTCTTGGTCGGCAGATATTCGGCAATGGCGGGTGGGTGGCCGGATTATTTTTGTATAAATTATGAACAATCTGTTGATTTTTGAAAACAAACGGGATATAATGTGAGCGGATATTTGCTTTGCGCAAACCAATTACAGAAAAGGAGAGAAAAAATCGGTTATGGACAAGTTTTTCAAAATTTCCGAACGCGGATCCAATGTCAAGACAGAGATCATCGCTGGCTTGACCACCTTCTTCGCAATGGCATACATTGTCATTACCAACCCCAATCAGGTTACCAGCTTCTCTACGGAGGGCCCTCTGGGCCAGATCTGGAACGCAGTTTATGTGGCTTCCATCCTGGTCGCTGTGATCGGCACTCTGCTCATGGCGCTGTACGCCAAAATGCCCTTTGCCCAGGCTTGCGGCATGGGCCTGAACTCCTTCTTCTTCGTCAGCTTCATTCTGCCGGCTATGATCTCCGGCGGCGATCTGATCGAAGGCTACCAGGCAGGTCTGGTGATCATCCTGGTTTCCGGCATCGTTTTCCTGATCTTCTCCCTCACCGGTCTGCGCACCAAGGTCGCCAAGGCCCTGCCTGAGTGCCTGAAGAAGGCTATCCCTGCCGGCATCGGCCTGTTCATCGCTTTCATCGGCTTCCAGAATGTTGGCATCATCCAGGCCAACCCCTATACTCTGGTGCAGTTTAACGATTTCCACGGCGCCATCAAATCCGGCACTTTCCTGACCGCTTCTCTGCCCGCCCTGCTGGCTCTGCTGGGCCTGATGGTTATTGCCATCCTGGAAAAGAAGAAGGTCAAGGGCTCTGTGCTGATCAGCATCGTTGGCATTACCGTGCTGTACTACATCATTACCGGCACCACTCCTTCTTTTGATATGAGCTCCGTAGGCCAGGCCTTTAAGGACTTTGGCGAGGTCGGTATTACCGGCGTGTTTAAGGGCAGCTCCTGGGCCAACGCCTTTACCGGCGAGGTGATCGGCGGCGTGCTCTCTGCCATTATGCTGGTCATCACCTTCTGCCTGGTGGATATGTTCGACACCATCGGCACTCTCTACGGCGCTGCCTCCCAGGCAGACCTGCTGGACGAGAACGGCGACCCCATCGATGTGGACAAGTGCATGGCTTGCGACTCCATCGCTACCGTTACCGGCGCTGTGCTGGGCACTTCTACCTGCACCACCTTCGTGGAATCCGCTGCCGGTGTTGGCGCCGGTGGCCGTAC
Source organism: Oscillospiraceae bacterium (assembly GCA_017437095.1). Taxonomy (GTDB): domain Bacteria; phylum Bacillota; class Clostridia; order Oscillospirales; family Oscillospiraceae; genus Faecousia. Next base: position 2,639 of record JAFSBW010000039.1, on the reverse strand, counting down.
CGGCCTGGCAAGTGTGGTCACCGCCGGCTGCTTCCTGCTGTGCCTGTTCCTGACGCCTCTGGCCAAGCTGGTTCCCTCCTGCGCTACCGCTCCTGCTCTGATCTGGGTGGGCGTTCTGATGCTCAAGGGCTTCGCCAAGGTAGATATGGAGGATGTTCGCTCCTCCGTGCCCGCTTTCCTGGCCCTGATCATGATGCCCCTGACCTACTCCATCTCCAACGGCATCGGTATCGGCTGCATCGCCTACACCCTGATCACCCTTTGCACCGGTAAGTACAAGAAGGCCGACATCGCTGTTACCGTGATCGCTGTTCTGTTCATCCTGCGCTTCTGCCTGATCACCATGTAAGCTTTTGCGAAAAAAGCGGCGCTTGTGAATAACAAAAACCCCCAAACCGCCAAAAGGAAAGTTTTGGTAGTTTGGGGGTTGCTTTTTGGGAAAAGGACAAAGGCGGAATAAAATATAAGGTAGCGGGCGGGTATGGAAGAGTGGAGATTGAAGAGTTGAGAGTTAAGATTTCGGTATCTCAACGCTTCACTCTTCAATCTGCAATCTAGCAACCCGGCGGCCTTTGCGGGCGATTATGGCGTTAGCCAATTCATGGCGAAGCCAAATCATTGCCTGCCGGGTTTTATGATTTGCCCTGCGGGCATGATTTGCCTGGCGGCATGAATTTGCGCAGGCGCATGATTTGCCTGGCGGCATGAATTGCGCGGGCGCATGATTTGCCTGACGGCATTTTGGCGATATGTCTGCTTGCGCAGACGCGATATATTTGCCGCTGGCAAATGCGATATATTTTCCTTGCGGAAAATGCGATATGATATAGATTCCTTCTCACGCCGCAGCGTATATCGCTCTGTGAAACAGAATATCGCTGCCGCAGGCAATATCGCAGATTCCGCCAGGAATCTATATCGCTGGCGGCCTTTGGCCGCCCTCCCCCCCGGGGGAAGGGATTTGGGTGCGGTAAATTCCTAATTCCTCATTCCTAATTTCTAATTTGCGGCAATGCGGCGGGAGCAATGAATTGCGGTGTGGTTGCCACCGGCAACCATTGATTACAAGATCCGCTGCGCTTTGCATCACCCCCCTACAGTTTTTGACGGCACATATTCGCCCGCCGTAGGGCGGCGGCTTGCTGCCGCCGTGGCAGTTGGGTTTGCGCAGCGATATTCGGCGGCTTCGGCGGATACCCGGGGACGGGTGTCCCTACGAGCAGAAAATGGGTGCAGGGGGGAAAGGACCGTCGAGGACGCCGGTCCCTACAAATGGGCGCGGTTAATTTATAATTTATAATTTGTAATTTGTAATTAAAAAGCCGATGGACACTCCATCGGCTTTTTTTATTGTCCAAAGAATACCACCTGCTATGCAGGTGGTGCAAAAAAGTTATACTTATGCGTAGAAAAAGAAGACCTCCAATGATAGAGTTGTAAGAAGGTTCGCCAACCGCTTACAAACTAAATCAATGGAGGTATCCTAAATGGACAACAATAGTTTAGCACATACTAAGTGGAATTGCAAATACCATATTGTTTTTACACCCAAATACCGCAGACAGATAATCTACAAGCAGATTTCAGCGGATATAGGTTCGATTATTCGGACACTATGCGGCCGAAAAGGCGTGGAGATAATCGAAGCAGCGGCGATGCCGGATCATATTCATCTATATGTCGCAATTCCGCCGAAGTATAGCGTAGCGGAATTTGTGGGTTACTTAAAAGGAAAGACCAGACTAATGATATTCGACCGACACTCGAATCTAAAGTACAGATATGGAAACAGACATTTCTGGTGCAGAGGGTACTATGTCGATACAGTAGGAAGGAACGAAAAGGCGATAAAGGAATATGTCCGTAATCAGTTACAGGAAGATATAGCAGCCGATCAAATCAGCATCAAGGAATTCAACGACCCGTTTACGGGTGAGCCGGTAGTCAAAGGCAAATAAAAAGCCGCCCCCGGAAGGGGGCAGCCGGTAATAAAATTGCGGTTGGCGAACCGTTCACGCGTCTTAAGACGCGGCTGTATTAGGCCCTTATAGGGCCTGTGCAAGCCACCGGCTAAGCCGGTGGTCTTGACTATTCTTCCCGGATGCAGATATGCACATCCTTGAGCTGCTTTTCGGAAACAGCGGTGGGGGCGTCCATCATCAGGTCCTGAGCGTTCTTGTTCATGGGGAAGGTAATGACCTCCCGGATGCTCTCCTCGCCGGTAAGCAGCATGATCAGCCGGTCTACGCCGGGGGCTGCGCCTGCGTGGGGAGGAGCGCCGTAGGTAAAGGCGTTGTACATGGCGGGGAACTTGGCCTTTACATCCTCTTCCCCCAGGCCAACCATCTGGAAGGCCTTGACCATGATCTCCGGGTCGTGGTTACGCACAGCGCCGGAAGCGCTTTCGTAGCCGTTGACCACCAGGTCGTACTGGTCGGCGTTGATGGCAAGGAGCTTCTGAGTGTCGCCCTCGGCATCCAGCAGCGCCTGCATGCCGCCCTGGGGCATGGAGAAGGGGTTGTGGCAGAATTCCAGCTCGCCGGACTCCTCGCCGATCTCATACATGGGGAAGTCCACGATCCAGCAGATGGCGTACTGCTCCTCGTCAAAGTGGCCGGGAACCCGCTTGCCCAGCATGG
>JAFSBW010000038.1 GCA_017437095.1 Oscillospiraceae bacterium | reverse complement strand
TGCTTCGCAAGGCATTTTGACTTACTGCGCAAACCGCCCTCTACCGTACCACCTGTACGCCGACGAGTGCGGTTTGCTTGTCTTTGTGGCTTTCTCGACCTCTGACAGTCTGTCGAAAAATACTTTTTCGACAGACTGAAATCGGTATGCCCAAGGGCATACCGATTTTTATTTATACAGAAACTGCGGCGCGGCGGCGTTTTTTCAGCTTGTACAGCTCCTCCGCTGCCAGCCGGGCCTTGGCCACCGGCGCTCCGTCTTGGGGGAAGCAGTAGTACAGCACATCCCGGTTGCCTATGCAGATCACATCGCCGATCTCGTACCAGTGGTAATCGGCGTACAGGCCGTAGCTGGCCAGGGGGCTCTGGCTATAGTCCAGGCCGTGGCTGCCGGTAAGGCGGAAGCCGGTCTCGTCGTGGGTCAGCCGTCCGTCGCCTACCATATAGATGGCTTTGTAGTTTACCATCATGCCGATCCGCACCGGGGTATCCAGGCGGTAAGTTCCCTCTTCCAGGCTCTGCTTTACCTGGCTGCGCTGCCAGGCGTACCAATCCGGCACATGGGTAAAGGCGGCATCCTCTGCTGCCAGCGCTCCCAGCTGCGTCAGCTCATAGGCCTTGCCGCAGGCTGTGCAGGTTAACATAACTCCCTTGCCCACGGTCTTGCCCTCAGCGCCGCAATGGGGGCATTTGTAAAGGATGCGGTGCAGCCCGTCAGCCCGGAAGGGCTCATCGATGACTACGCCGTTTTCCTGCTGCCAGGCGAAATTATCAAAGCCAAATTCCTTGTCCAGCGCCGCGTCGATCTGCGCCACGGTATGCTCCTTCAGCTCCTGGGCAGTGAACAGACATTTTACATCCGCCTGAACATCCACCTTGCGCAGCTGCAGGCCGTTGTACAGCGGATCCCGGGCGAATGCCCCCTGGGTGATCACCGTAACCACCGGCACACCCAGCTTTTTCAGCAGCACGCCCATTTTTCTGGGCAGGGCAGTGGCTGTGCCGTCAAAGGAGTAGCTGGCCTCCGGGAACATCAGCACGCTGCATTTCTTTTTCTTGAGCATATACTCCATATCCGCCACCAGGGAAACATCCGAAACGAATTTTTGGGTAGGGATGCAGCCCAGCAGCCGCATAAGCCAGCTCATGCCCACAAAGCCGTCGGTGGTGCATACGATGCCGAAGCGCTTGGGGAAAAAGATCTTATGGGCCAGCTTCAGGTCGGTAAAGCTGGAGTGATTCATAAGGATCAGCATAGGCTCTTTTTTGCCGATCTTCTCCATGCCGTGCTTACGGTAGCGGAAATGGGTCTTGAGCATAGTAGGGATGCTCAGCAGCCGTATCAGCACCTGCAAAACCCGGTTTGGCCGCAGGGGCTTGGCACGCTTTGGCCGCTTCATGGCCAAAACTTCCGGGTAAGTTGAGGGTTTTGTCTTTATCTTCATGGCAAAGCTCTCCTGGATCTATTTTTCTTCGTCTTGCTGCGTTTGCGCTTGGGTCTTGGCAAAAAGCTCTCCCTTCGGGGGCTTTACCCAGAAGAAGATCAGCAGGCTCAGCGCCGCGATGCAGCTCAGCGCTGCCAGGGCCTGGCTTACCCGGATGCTGCCCCAGTAGAGGCTGTCTACCCGCAGGCCCTCAATGATGGCCCGGCCCAGGCCGTACCAGGCAGCGTAGCCCAGGGCGATCTGGCCGTCGTAACGGCGGCGCTTGCTGAGAAAATGCAAAATCACAAAGCCGGTAAGATTCCAAACCGATTCATACAAAAAGGTGGGGTGGTAGTATTCTACCTGGCCGGTAAGCTCATTGGTAAGGCCCATGGCCAGGAAATAATCCTTGCTCACCGCCGCGCCGAAGGCTTCCCGGTTCATAAAGTTGCCCCAGCGGCCGATGCCCTGGCCGATCAAAAAGCCCAGGGCTACCAGATCCAGCAAAGCCGGCAGCTTGATTTTCTTAAACCTGCAAAATACCGCCACGCCTACGATAGCCCCCAATATGCCGCCGTAGATGGCAAGGCCGCCCTGCCACACATAGAGGATGGAAAGGGGGTTTTGGGCGTAGCCGCCCTCGTTCCAGGCGAAGATGCAGTAGTAAAGCCGGGCGCAAAGCACAGCAAAGGGGGTAACATACAGCACGCCGTCGAGAATATCGTCCTCTTTGATGCCGAATTGCTTGCTTCTGCGGCAGGCATACAAGGTAGCCAGCAGCAATCCTACGGCAATGATCAGGCCGTAGTAGTGGATAGAAAAGCTGCCGATCTCCAGCAGCCGGGGCGGGTTGCATTCCAAACCCAGGCCGGGGAAGGAGATGCCGCCGTAGGAGCTGGGCTCCGCAGGGGTAAATAGATTCATAAAACTGCCTCCCTTAAGAATTTTCCGTAGGCCGGATGACGCAAATGCTGCACCGCTGGGGGGTCACGACCCGCTCCAGGAAAGCCTGCAGCTGAGAAACCTCCAGATCCTCATACAGCCGGGGGAAATCAAAATAATCAAAGCCGGAAAGGTGATAGGCGCAAAGGCGGAAGCAGGTGCTGTCAAAGCTGTCCAGCCCCTTGGTGCGCCGGCCCAGGGCGCTTCGGCGCATCCGGTCAAACTGGGCCTGGTCGATGCCCTCTTTTACGATGCGCCGGGCTTCTTCCAGTATAGCATCCCGCACCGCCTCCGGCTCATAGCTGTCGCCGGAGCAGGTAAGCATGGCCATGCCCTCAATGGTCTCAAAGCCGCCGCCGAAGCTGGAATCGATAAGGCCCTGGTCGTACAGCCGCAGGTACAGCCCGGAGCTTTCGCCGAACAGCGCTTCCGCCGCCAGGTCTGCCAAAATTTCTTCCCGGATGGCCTCCTCGCCCCGCTCCCGGGGCTCAGCCTTGAAGCCCAGCTGGAACATGGGCATGGCTACCTCCATAGTCCGCTGGCTCTTTTCCTGCGGCACCGTCATTTCCTCCGGCCAGCTGCGCTGCAGCTGCACCTGGGCATTGTCCTCCCGGGGCAGCACCTCGGACGCAATGCGGCAAATATCCTCCGGCTTTACATCCCCCACCACGCACAGCACCATATTGCCCGGCCGGTAAAAGGCCCGGTGGCAGGTGTGCAGGATCTCCGGGGTGATCTCCCGGATGGTATGGTGGAAGCCCAAAATGGGGATGGACACCGGGTGGACGCGGTACATATTGTCCATAAGCCCTTCAAATACGGCGGTATCCGGGCTGTCGGCGGTCATGTCGATCTCCTGGGCGATGATACCCTGCTCTTTTTCCACAGTTTCCCGGGTAAAATAGGGGGTAGAAACAAATTCCAGCAGCAGCCGCAGGCAGCTTTCAAAATTCTCCGTGCAGGAAAAATAGTAAGCGGTAATATCGTAGCTGGTAAAGGCGTTGGTGTTGGCGCCCAGGGCGGCAAACTCCGCGCTTACATCCCGGCCGGGCATATCAAAGAGCTTATGCTCCAAGTAGTGAGCCACCCCGTCCGGGGCGGTGTACTCTACGCCGTCCAGAGTAAACTTGGTATGGATAGCGCCAAAATCCGTTACAAAATAGGCCAGATTCTTGGTAAAACCGGGCCGGGGGCATACCATTACCGTAAGGCCGTTGGGCAGCACGGTTTTGTACAGCTGTTCATCCAGCCGGGGATAGTATTTCAGCATCCCGTTTCCCCCTTTAAGAAGTATTCGCTGTGCAGCTTTACCTGCCGGGCCGCCTCGGCCACATCGGCGGCGGTGATCTGCTGCACTTGCTGCATATATTCCGCCGGGCTGTAGGGCAGGCCGCTGAGGGCGGCGGTGGCATAATAGTTTTCAATAGAGCCAGCGCTGTCGTGGGTAGCGCGCAGGCTGGAAAGCATGGCCTGCCGGGCGGCAGCCAGCTCGGCTTCCGTAATGTCCCCCTGGCAGATGGCTTCCAGCTGGGCCAGCACCTGGCTGCGCACCGTGTCCTTCTTCTCCCAGTCCATGCCGGCGCTTACGGTAAGGATGCCCTTGGAGCCGTGGTAGCCGGAGCTGATGGCGTAGCAAAGGGAAAGTTTTTCCCGAACCTGGGTAAAAAGCTTGCTGGTCATGCCGCCGCCAAAGATCAGGTTCATCATCTGCGTTGCCACAAAGGCCTTGCCCTGGCGGATATTGGCGGGGGTAACAAAGCCCATGGAAAGCTTGCCCTGGGCAATGTCCATAGTTTCTTCCCAGGCGCCCCCCTGGGCGGATGTAAAGGCCGTCTGCCCAGGCAGGCTCACATAGCCGCGCTCTTTCTCCACCAGCTCCCGGCAAAGCCGGGTAACCAGCCCGGCATCCGCTGAGCCTACATAGAAGATCTCCATACGGCTTTCTTTCAGGATGCGCCGGTAGTGGTCATACAGGCTCTGGGGGGTAATGGCCTTAACATCTTCGATCTCGCCCAGCCGGGGCACGCCAAAGGAATCCTCCCGGCACATATGGGAAAACAGCTGGGCGCTGCACCAGGCCCGTTTATCGTTGCGCTGGGCCTCGATGGCCAGCACCAGATTCCGCTTTTCGCTCTCTACAAAATCCGCCTTAAACACCCCGTTCTCCAGCTTGGGGCGCAGCAGCAGCTCCTTCAGTAGACGGGCCGTAGGCTCTAAGATCTGATCCCCGGGCAGGGCGAAGCGGTCTTCCAGAAAGCTGCAGTAAAGGCCGGTGGTCTGGTAATCCCCCACCCGGCGCACCAAAGTGCCTACCGACGCGCCGTAAAGCTCGTCCAATCGCCAGGTAATGGTTTGCAGATCCGGGTAGGCCTGGCAGCCCCGCAGCAGCACGGCGCTGAGCAGGGCGTTTTTTGCCGCTTCTTGGCGGCACATAGGGCGCACCAGCTGGATGCTCAGGCAGCCCTGCTTAAAGCGCGTATCGTGAAACAGCCGCAGGGTGACCCCGGGGCTTACAGTTACGGTTTGAATCATAGCTTCTCCTATTTCTGGGGATATTTTCACCATTATATAACAAAGCAAGGAAAATAGAAAGTGGAAAACGAAAAATTCACAATCTATGCGTTGCCTTTTTTTCGGTTTTGCGGTAGAATGGGGATGGTAAACTATGCGTATAGGAGGATGTTGCCGTGCAATGGCTGGAAATATCCGTTGAGACCCTTTCCGGATCTATCGAAGCCGTAGCCGAGGCCCTGACCTCCGGCGGCTTTTCCGACCTGGTGCTGGAAGACCAGGGGGAGTTTGAAACCTTCCTGGAAGAAAACCGGGCCTATTGGGATTATATCGATGAAGACCTGCAGCAGCGCCTGCAGGGGCTTTCTCAAATAAAGCTGTACCTTCAAGAAAGCGACAAAGCGGGCCTTGCCCGGCTGGAGGCCCTTTTGGAGGGCCTGAAGCAGCGCAAGGGGGCTTCTTTTGGCAGCCTGAAGCTGACCAAGTCCCTTTTGGCGGATACCAACTGGGAAGAAAGCTGGAAGGATAACTACCCGCCCCAGGTTTTGGGGGAAAAGCTGGTAGTGATCCCTTACTGGCTGGAAGACTACAACCTGCAGGGCCGCCTGCCCGTAATTCTCGACCCCGGCCTCACCTTTGGCACCGGGGCTCACCCCTCCACCCAAATGGTCATGGAGGTTATGGAGCGCAAGCTGGGGCCCGGTGCCAGCTGCCTGGATCTGGGCAGCGGCAGCGGCATTTTGTCCATCGCCGCCCTGCGCCTGGGGGCAAAAAGCGCCGTGGGCGTGGATATCGACCCCAAGGCGGAGGACATTGCCCGGGAAAACGCCGCCTACAACGGCTTCGCCGCCCCGGAATTTACCGCCCTTACCGGCAATGTCACCCAGGATTCTGCCCTGATGGCCCGGCTGCGGGAAAAGCGGTACGATATCGTGCTGGTAAACATCGTAGCGGATGTGATCATCGCCCTGTCCCCGGTGCTGCCCCAGCTGCTGGACAGCGGCAGCACCCTGATCCTCTCCGGCATTTTGGATGTGCGGCTGGGGGATGTGCTGGCGGCGCTGGAAAAGGCGGGGCTTACCGTTACGGAAATTCACGAAAAAGAAGACTGGCGGTGCGTTGCCGCCAAAAAGGAGTAACCTATGAACCTATCCTATCGCACCCGGCGGTTTTTGCAGGGGCTTGGGGTTTTTGCCATGGTGCTGGCGCTGCTGCTACTGCTGGCCAGCCTGGTTTGGATGCTGTGGCTGGACCGCTTTGTGGTCTATTCCCGGGAGGGTACGAAATTCGATTTCAGCCTTTCCTCCCAGGATATTTCCGGCATTGCCGCCCAAAAGCCTACCGTGCCGGAGGATGTAAATATCGTCATCGGCGAGGGCACCAAGCAGGAGGAGATCTCCCTGGAGCTGGTGCAGCTTGCGGGCTACTACGCCGATGTTTCCATGCTGGAGCGGGAGTTTGACCTGGTGCTGCAGCAGGCGGAGAATATAACCGCCGGTACGCCGGTTATGCTGGATGTAAAGGATATGTACGGCTATTTCCTGTACGATTCCTCCGTAGGCATCTACCCCAGCAAAACGGTGAATACCTCCCGGGTGAACGACCTGATCGCCTACCTGGATGCCAAGGGGGCTTACCTCATCGCCCGCCTGCCCGCCTTTAAGGACCAGCGCTACGGCCTGGACAATGTACCCTACGGCTTGCACCACGAATCCATGCGCTACCTGTATATGGACGAGGACCGCTGCTACTGGCTGGACCCCAACAGCGAGGGCGCTATGAACTACATTACCGAGATCACCCTGGAGCTGAAGGGCATGGGCTTTGACGAGGTAGTATACGACTATTTCTGGTACCCCGATGCTACCAACCTGGCTTTCAAGGGCAACAAGACCGAATCCATTACCAACGCCGCCCAGCGCCTGGTAAAAAACTGCTCTACCGAAAGCTTTTGCGTTTCCTTCGTGGCCCAGGAGCCTAAGTTCGCCCTGCCCGAGGGCCGCACCCGTATGTACCTTACCGGCCGCTCCGCTACCGATGCCGCTTCCCTGGCCGCCGAGACCGGCCTGGAAGACGATATCCAGATCCGCCTGGTGTTCGTAGCCGACGGCAACGATACCCGCTTTGACGCCTACGGCGTCCTGCGCCCCATCACCGCCGCCCGGTTTGAAGACATGGACGACGAATAAGCCCCAAAGCATATTAAAGACCTCACGGTGGGCCACCGTGAGGTCTTTTGTGTACGCTTTAGGGTGCAGGGGCGTTCCCCGCCTTTTTTAGGCGCTTTGCGGCCCGGCGCTCCTCTTTGGTGCGGAAAATAGTCTCCAGACCCGGCACCAGGATGATGCAGATCAGCGCCGCGGTAAAGCCGCCGTTATACAGGCAGAAGCCGCCGTGGAGGCTGGGCACAGAGGTTACCAGCAGATAATGCAGTATGGCCGCCACAAAGCCGTAAAACCAGCCGTACTTATCCGAAATAGGGCTCAGGCCGCTGGCGTAGCATACGCCTACCAAAATAGCCTGCTCGTTGATGGCGTACTGAAAATCGCCTCCAACCAGGGGGGATAGCCAGCCGCATACCGCCGAAGCTACCCGGTAGCCCAGCATAATGGGCCATACATTGCCCGGGTGAGAGCCGGAATTGCAGCAGGCCAGCATACAGAAGATGATGCCAAAGCAAACGCCGTTAAAGCTGGCGCCTACCAGATTGTAATAGCCCAGGATCACCAGCCCGTATACGCCCACATTCATCAAAAACACGGCGTTGCCGTAGGTGGAAGAGAAATTTCTCACCACTCTGGGGTCGATGATCAGCTGCCAGTAGTCCTTTGGCCGGCAGCCCAGCAAAAAGGCGAATACGATGCAAAGGCCAAACAGTGTGCAGCAGAAAATATTGGTAATGGCCGTGCTTGCTACGGTCATGTCGCTCAGCAGGGGCAGTGCGTCCACATCCAGGCCCAGGGTATTGTACAGCGCGGCGTTGAGCAAAAAGGCCGTCATGCCGATGGGCAGGCCTGCGCTGTAAAGGCTGTAGCCCTTGTGGACCTTGGGGGAGTGGGTCATGCCCGCAGGCAGGAAAAGCCCCACCCAAAAGCCCGCCAGCAGGGCAAGGATCAGGCCCGTCAGGTGAAAGCCCACTACTTCCATGCCGGGATAGCGCACCAAAAGCTCGGTGATCAGGGGGGCAAGGCCGGTAGAAACCAGCATATAGTTTACCAGCTCGCCCAAGGGCTTCTTTTTGATCAGGCCGTAGGCGATCACGCCCAAAATGCTGGGCCAGATATTCACAATGTTGATGCCCCAGGAGCAAAAGCCCATAATGAGGATGAAGGCCAGGGTAGAGGTTTCATCGGCTTTGGCCCGGAAGGCCACAAACAGCCCCAGGGCGATCAGCCCCACCAGGCCGGCGTTCAAAAAGGTAGCGCTGTAGCCGCCAACGGAAAAATAATTGGTAGGCACCTTGCAGGGCGTGCCTAAGATCTTCACCAGACCGGAAAACATCTGCGCCCGGTCCGGCATGCATACCGCCGCAATGATGAAGCACCAGGCCCAAAAGGCGAAAAATACCTTTAAAAACTGGCTTTCGGAAAGGTTTTTCAGTTTCTTCACAGCACCACCACCCTCTGCTTTTCATTATAGGGGATTTTACGGGAATTTCAACTGTTTCTTTTCCCCGGCGCCATTGGCGCGGGATATAATACTATTTCTTGATTAAAAGCTTTAAAAAGCTTTTAATCGCCCGGCTGATCGCCGGGGGGAGCTTTTTGCTTGCGGGAAATCAAGAATTTGTTTCCCGCCCCAAAACGCTCCAAAGAAATGTATTGACTGCATTTTTGGTGGCGATGCCACCGAGCCGCTGATTGCGGCTCCAATAAAACGATGAAATCGTTTTATTAAAATAGTATAAAAACGCATATGGATCCAAAACCGAAAGCTTTACGGCGGGGGCAAGCCCCCGCCCTACTATGCCTTTGCTGACACGGTGTAGGGCGGGGGTTTACTCCCGCCGTCGCTTTTGGATCCTTATGCCTGTTATTTTCAGCCGGTTAACCGTTTTCCAGGGCCATGGCCTTGTCGATGCGCCGCTGATGGCGCTCGTCGCCGGAAAATTCCGTAGAAAGCCAGGTATCGGCAATTTCCAGAGCCAGGTTTACGCCTACCACGCCGGCGCCCAGGGCCATCATGTTGGTATCGTTGTGCAGCCGGGTCATTTTGGCGGACCAAACATCGCTCAGCAGCGCGCAGCGGATGCCCTTAACCTTGTTGGCGCAGATGGATACGCCAATGCCGGTGGTGCAAAGCACGATGCCCTTTTCGCATTCGCCGCTGGCAACCGCCTTGGCGGCAGCTCCGGCAAACTCGGGGTAGTCGCAGCTGGCGGCGGTATGGGTGCCAAAATCGGCAACCTCGTAGCCCTTTTCCTCCAGGTGCTTTGCCAGGGTGTTTTTCAGCGCCAGCGCGCCATGGTCACAAGCAATTGCAATTTTCATAATCTTTCTCCTTTATACTACCAGCCCACCGTTAACGCTGAGCACTTGTCCTGTTACAAAATCCGCCTCTGCCAGGTAAAGCATAGCCTTTGCCACATCCTCCGGCTGGCCGTTGCGGCCAATGGGGGTTTCCTGGGCCATTTCCTCCAGGGTCTCCTGCCCCAGGTCGGCGCACATATCCGTAAGGATCACCCCGGGAGCTACGCAGTTTACCCGCACGCCGCTGGGCCCCAGCTCCTTGGCCAGGGCCTGGGTCAGGGCGATCACAGCCCCCTTGGTAGCGGAGTAGGCTGCTTCGCAGCTGGCGCCTACCTGGCCCCACATAGAGCTTACAGTAATAATACACCCGGCCTGCTTGGCCAGAAAAAAGGGCATAGCCGCTTTTACGCAGCTGTAGATGCCTTTTACATTTACATCAAACAGCCGATCCCAGGCTGCTTCCTCCATAGCGCTCAGCAGGCCATAATGGCAGATGCCGGCGTTGCAGATGAGAATGTCAATGTCCGGCAGCCGGGAAAAGGCGGCCTGCACATCGGTGCAGGATGCCACATCGCAGCATATAGCCTCCGCTCCCGTAGCCTGGGCTACTGCCTGGGCGGCGGCATGATCTTTATGGTACAAAAACCACACCCGGTCGCCCCGCCGGGCGAAGGCGGAAACCGTGGCAGCGCCAATGCCCCGGGAGCCGCCGGTGATCACAACATTTGCCATAGCTTTCTCCTTTATTGCTCAGGCGAAAAGGCCACCACATTCTCTGCGGTGGCCAAAATTTGCCTTATCTGCGGCGGCTCTTGGTGCGGTGGTCCGCCCGGATGCCGGAGAGCTTGCTGTCCGACTCGCTCATAAACTGCTTCAGCCGCTCTTCAAAAAGCTGGTCAGCCGTCTTGGGCGCGGGAGGGGGCGTAGGCGCGCGCATGGGAGCGCTCTGGGCATTCTGGGGGCGGCCGCCGGGGCGGGTATTGCTGCCCCGCTGGCTGTTTTCCCGCTGGGGCTTGGGCTCCAGGCGCTTCATGGACAGATTGATCTTGCCATTTTCTGCCCCGATCACCACTACCTTAACATCCTGCCCCTCGGTAAGATGCTGGCGAATATCGCTGACATAGGTGTTGGCAACCTCCGAGATATGTACCATACCGGTCTTATTCTCGGGCAGCGCAACAAAGGCGCCAAAATTTGTAATCGTTTTTACCTTGCCTTCCAAAACGGCTCCGACGGTCAACTCCATAAATTCTCTTGCTTCCTCCAAATTTAATTTTCCGGTGATACCACAACCGTGCCCGGCATTACCAGCCCCAGCTTTTCCCAAGCCAGGCGCAATATGCCCTCCACTGTCCCCAGATCCTGAATGTCCTGGCGCAGTTTTTCGATCTGCTGCTCCAAATCGGCTGCCTGGTCGCGGTAGCCATCGGTCTGCTGCCGGGTATCCAGCAGAGCGGAGCGAAGCACCAGCAGCGCCACAATAGAGAGCACCAGCACGGCGATCAAAGCCACCTTGACCAGCACTCCGCTTTTACGCAGGCGTATCTTTACTTTGGGTTTGTTTGCTTTTGCCATGGCGCTTCCTCCGAGGGGATTGGGGGTGGTTGCGGTAGTTTTTCAACTTATTGTACTCGATTTTTTTAGGAATGGAAAGATATTTTTTATATTTTTTTGCTTTTTTTCTAAAAATTATCCCAAGAGCCAGGAAAAATTCCCCAACCCAGCGCCGCAAACGGGCCGCTCCGCCCCAAAAGCCCCCAAAAAACGGCCCCAGCCACCGGCTGGCCAGCTTTGCCGAGGCCCAAGCCCCCGCCGCCATAGGCGCGTAATACCCCAGGCGCAGGTCCCCCCGGCACACAGCAAACCCAACCCACAGCCAGGCGTACACCAGCGCCGGCAGCAGCAAAAGATCCTTAAACTGCCGGGAGCGGATCGGCCTTAGAAAGCTGTACAGCAAGCCCAGCTGCGCCCCGGCAGCCAGGCTCAGCAGCAGCCGCTGGCCTACTTGGGCCGGGGATATCATGTAAACAGCCGGCGTAGCCAGCCGCCGGTAGGCTTTTGGTGGTACACAAGGCTGTCCACCTTTCCCTCTACCGCAACCTGTCCGCCGTCGGTAGACAGCGCCTTGAGCTGCAGGGCCTCCCCCTGCACCAGCAGCAGCCCCATATTGGTTTGCAGCGCCACTGTATTTTCGTCAAAGCTGACCACCTCTTCCACCCCGGTTACCGTCAGCTTGCCCCGGCGGAGCAGTGTCAGCTTATGGTCGATCTGCTGATCCATGGGCTTCCCCCTTTCTTGCGGTATCTCACAAAAGCCTATGCAGCCGGCAGCCCCCTTAGAACGCCGGCGGCGAAGATCCGGAAAAGAGCCCCGCCGAAGGGTTGAAAAATTCCAAAATTGTGATACTATAAATATATATGCCTATTCCTGGAGGGATCATCATGCCTTTTGCTGTATTTACCGACGGCTGCTCCAACCTGCCCGGCAAGACCGTGCGCAGCATGAATGTCAATCTGCTGCCCTGCTCCTACACTGCCAACGGCAAGCCCGGCACCTACACCGGCGACCTGGACACCTTCGATTCTCATACCTATTATGACCAATTGCGCGCCGGCTTTACCATTAAGACCAGCCTGCTGAACACCCATCTTTTCATTACCCATTTTACCCCGGCTTTGGAGCGGGGAGAGGATGTGGTATATGTGGGCCTTTCCAGCGGCGTCAGCGGCACGCTTCAGGCCGCCCGCATGGCCGCCGAGGAGCTGGAGGAGAAATTCCCGGAGCGCAGTGTTTGCGTTGTGGACAGTCTGGGCGCCGGCCTGGGCACGGGGCTTCTGACCCTGCGGGCTTGCGACCTGCGCGATGAAGGCAAAACCGCCCGGGAAGCCGCCGAAATCCTGCGGGATGAGACCCTGCGCCTTTGCGAGTTTTTTACCGTAGACGATCTGAACTGCCTCAAGCGCACCGGCCGGGTAAGCGGCGCTACCGCCATGATCGGCACAGTGCTGAACATCAAGCCCCTGCTTTACGGCGATTATGAGGGGCATATCGTATCCTGGGGCAAGGTGCGGGGCAAGAAAAAGGCCATCGATGCCATTTTGGAAAAGTACCGGGAAAAGGCGGTAGACCCCCAAAACCGCCGGGTTGCCATCTCCCACGGCGATGTGCCGGAGGAAGCTGAGGAGCTTGCCCGCCGGGTATGCGAGATCGCCCAGCCCAAGGAGCTGATCATCGCCCCCCACGAGCCCTTTACCGGCGCCCATGTAGGCCCTGGCATGCTGGCTCTGTTCTTCTTCGGCGACAGCCGCCTGTAATTTAGCCGCCAAAGGCCCTCCCTTACGGTAGCGGAGGCTGCACCCATCCTACAAATCAACCCGCCCGGCGCTTATTTCCAGCGCCGGGCGGGTTTTGCTATTTTTTTGTTTGTTTAATTAAAATTTTCTTTACAATATGCCGCAAATCATGTATCATAGCCATAGAGGCCATCGTCCTTGGCTTTTTAATCTATTCGCCCACAATTGCTTTCCAGGAGGGGATCGCTATGAAAAAGGCTTTTATCGCTGTAACCGCTGTGCTTTTGGCGCTGCTGGTGGTTGCCGGGGTCTATATTTTGATCGACCGCAGCCGGTTTGAGGATTTTATACAGGATGGCGTTCAGCAATACCGGGGCTATACCCGTGTAAATATCCAAAAGCATGTATATTTCCTGCCGGAGGACGCTGCCGATTTCGGCGATGCTATCGATTTCAGCGCTGCCACCGATGCCGGCCTTTTTTCCGTCACGGGCATTATCCAGCCGGAAAAAGAGCACCTTTATGGCGGCACCTCCTCAAATATTTTCCTGGGCAGCATGATGGTATCGGCCTATCCTCCCGATCTGGAGTTCGGGGAATTAGGATTCTTCGCTTCGGTAACGGGCGACAGCATCCATATTAGCAGAACACAGGCTTTGGATGGCGGCCCCTACAAAGGCATTAGCTATTGGCTGATCATGTGCGCTGACGATCCTGACATTTTCCATGTGCAGATCCGCCAGGACGGCGAGCTGATCGGCACTGCCTACCCCGGCAACACCCCGGAGGAAGCCTTGGCCAGCTACAAAGCCTTCTGGACCTGGTTCCCCGGCAACAAATAACGCTATCTGTGCCCGTAGGGAACGGCCTATGTGCCGTTCCGGCGGAGCATCCGGCCAAACGGGACGGCGCACAGGCCGCCCCCTATATTGCGCATAAAAAACCCTGCGGAATTTTCCGCAGGGTTTTTGCTATTTCTTTTGCCTTGCCTGGGCGATGCCGATAAGGATCTGCTTTTTAGCGTCCAGGGCCTGCTGCTTGGTAGCAGGCTCTACCCCTTCCAAGGGGTAGGGGATGCCCAGCTCCTTATATTTGCTGATGCCCAGCACATGGTAGGGCAGCACATCCAGGGCCTTCAGGTTGGGAAGTGTGCCGATAAAGCGGCCCAGCGCCTGCAGGTCCTCGGGCTTGTCGGTAATGCCGGGCACTACCACATGCCGCACCCAAAGGGGAATGTTTTTCGCCGCCAGATGCTTGGCAAAGGCCAGGATATTGGCGTTGTCCTGATCGGTCAGGGCTTTGTGGGCATCGGGGCGGATATGCTTGATATCCAGCATGACCAGGTCGGTATGGGCAAGCACCGCGTCTACCTTTTCCGGCTTTTGGGGGTTGAAGGTGATGCCGGAGGTATCCAAGCAGGTGTGGATGCCCTCAGCCTGGGCCTTTTCAAACAGCTCCGCCACAAATTCCGGCTGCATCAGCGGCTCGCCGCCGGTAACGGTAATGCCGCCCTTGGTATAAAAATCCTTGTTTTTGCGGTAGTCGTGCAAAATGTCCTCTACTGAGGTCTCCTCGCCGCCGGTGGGGCTCCAGGTATCGGGGTTGTGACAGTACCGGCAGCGCATAGGGCACCCTTGGGTAAACACCACATACCGCACACCCGGGCCGTCCACGGTGCCGAAAGACTCCCGGGAGTGAACACGCCCGGCCACGGCTTACACCTTCTCGTGGAAGGTACGGGAAATAACCTCGTCCTGCTGCTCCTTGGTGAGCTTGATGAAGTTCACGGCGTAGCCGCTGACGCGGATGGTAAGCTGGGGATACTTCTCAGGGTGAGCCTGAGCGTCCAGCAGGGTCTCCTTGGTGAATACGTTAACATTCAGGTGATGGCCGCCCTTCTTGACGTAGCCGTCCAGCAGGGAAACCAGATTGTCGATTTGCTTTTCGTTAGCAGCCATTGTTTTTTCCTCCTTGGCAGAATTTTGGGATGCTCCCCCGCCCGCCAAAAGCGGGCAGGGGGCTTTGGGATCATTCGTCGGTGTCCAGACCTTCAAACAGAGTGGGGCTGGCGCAAGCGCCGCAGCCGCAGCCGTCTTCCAGGTCGATATTGCCCAGATCTACATCGATATCGCCCATAAACATCTCGTCTTCCTTGCCCAGAGCGCCGGGGATGATGGAGAAGGTGTTGGAGATGCCGTCCTGTGCGTCGATGAAGGGCAGCTTGGCAACGGAAGCCAGGGAAGCTACCGCGCCGTGGGTATCCCGGCGGTGCATGGGGTTAGCACCGGGGGCGAAAGCCTCGCCGCGCTTACGGCCATCGGGGGTAGAGCCGGTGTTCTTGCCGTAAACAACGTTGGAGGTAATGGTCAAAATGGAGGTGGTGGGGATGGATTCACGGTAGGTATGGTTCTTGCGAACATGCTCCATGAACATATGCACGATGTCGTAGGCGATGGTATCTACACGGTCGTCGTCGTTGCCGTACTTGGGGAAATCGCCCTCTACTTCGTAGTCAACAGCCAGGCCGCGCTCGTCACGGATGACCTTGACCTTGGCGTACTTGATGGCGGACAGGGAGTCGGCCACAACAGACAGGCCGGCGATGCCGGTAGCAAACCAGCGGGTTACCTTCTTGTCGTGCAGAGCCATCTGGATCTTCTCGTAGCAGTACTTATCGTGCATGTAGTGGATAATGTTCAGGGTGTTTACATACACGCCGGCCAGCCACTGCATCATAGCATCGTAGCGGTTCATGACCTCGTCGTAATCCAGATACTCGGAGGTGATGGGGCGGTACTCGGGGCCGACCTGCTTGCCGGAGATCTCGTCCACACCGCCGTTGATGGCGTACAGCAGGCACTTGGCCAGGTTGGCGCGGGCACCGAAGAACTGCATTTCCTTACCTACGCGCATGGAGGATACGCAGCAGGCGATGGCGTAGTCGTCACCGTGGGTAACGCGCATCATATCGTCGTTCTCATACTGCACGGAAGAGGTCTCGATGGATACCTTGGCGCAGTAGCGCTTAAAGTTGGCGGGCAGCTGGGTAGACCACAGAACGGTCAGGTTGGGCTCGGGAGCAGCGCCCAGGTTGTACAGAGTGTGCAGGTAGCGGTAGGACATCTTGGTAACGAAGTGACGGCCGCAGATGCCCACGCCGCCGATGGACTCGGTAACCCACTGGGGGTCGCCGGAGAACAGGGCGTTGTACTCGGGGGTACGGGCAAACTTGATCAGACGCAGCTTCATAATGAAGTGGTCAACGATCTCCTGGATCTCCTTCTCGGTAAAGGTGCCCTCTCTCAGATCACGCTCGGCGTAGATATCCAGGAAGGTGGAGGTACGGCCCAGGCTCATAGCGGCGCCGTTCTGCTCCTTAACAGCAGCCAGGTAGCCGAAGTACAGCCACTGCACGGCCTCCTGCACGTTCTTGGCGGGCTTGGAGATGTCGAAGCCGTAGCTGGCTGCCATCTTCTTCAGATCGTTCAGGGCGCGAATCTGCTCGGACAGCTCCTCGCGGTCGCGGATCACATCGGCGTACATGGCGGAGCGGGTCTCAACCTTCTGCTCGTTCTTGTCCTCGATCAGGCGGTCGATACCGTACAGAGCAACACGGCGGTAGTCGCCAATGATGCGGCCGCGGCCGTAGGCATCGGGCAGGCCGGTGATGATGTGGCTGGAGCGGCAGGCCCGCATTTCGGGGGTGTAAGCGTCGAATACGCCGGCGTTATGGGTCTTGCGGTGAACGGTAAAGAATTCCTTTACCTGGGGGTCGATGGTGTAGCCGTTGTCAGCGCAGGCCTTTTCAGCCATACGGATGCCGCCGTAGGGCATCATAGCGCGCTTAAAGGGCTTATCGGTCTGGAAGCCGACGATCTTTTCCTTTTCCTTGTCCAGATAGCCGGGGCCATGGGAGGTAATGGTAGAAATGATCTTGGTATCCATATCCAGAACGCCGCCGGCTTCCCGCTCCTGGCGGGTCAGATCCAGAACCTGGTTCCACAGGGCCTTGGTGTTCTCGGTGGGGCCTTCCAGGAAGTCCTCATTGCCGTTATAGGGGGTGTAGTTGTGGCGGATAAAGCTTCTCAGGTTGATCTCCTTAACCCAGGTACCGCCTTCAAAGCCGCGCCAGCCTTCGTATTTGTATTCCATAGCGCTTTGTCTCCTTACTGTGTATTTTAGGGTATTTGATGATACTCTAATTTTATTGCAAAAGCATAGGAAAGTCAAGTGCGCAGGGCCCCTGAACTGGTAAAATCATACTAATTCTTAGGCGGCCATACCCTGCGCGGGTATCCTGCCCGGCTTTGCCTTACCGGCATTGGCAGGGCTTCAGGGGAGGCTCCCCCCGGTATTTGCTGGGGATCACGCCGTAGTGCGCCTTAAAAGCGGCGGAAAATTTGCTGCTGCTTTCGTAGCCCACATTTTGGGCGATCTGAGCGATGCTCAGCTTCCCCTCCAGCAGGAGCTTGCCGGAGCGCTCCATGCGGTGGTGGCGCATGTGGGCAGCAATGCTCAGGCCGTAGGTGGCCTTAAACTCCTCTTTCAGGGTAGTGGGGTTTACCAGGAACAGCCGGGAAAGCTCGTCGATGGTAATGTGCTTATCCAGGTTGGTCATCAGGTAGCGGTGAATCTGCTGGGCCAAAGTTTCCTCCTGGCAGGGGCATTTGGGGCAGGATATCTCCATGGCCTGCTCCATCATCTGGTGCAGCAGGTCGCAGGCAGGGGTCTGGCAGGCGTGGTAGTATACCTCTTTGCCCTCCCGGCGGGTGCATACCAGGCCGTGCTGGCGCAGCAGCCGCAGATGGTGGGCTACCGCCTGGGTAGACATGCCCAGGCTCTGGGCGATGTGGACACCGCAGCTCTCGCTGTGGCACAGCAGCCAGAAGATGCGCAGCCGGGTGTTATCGCTCAGCTGGGCAAACAGCTCTGCCACGGGCTGAAACTGCTCCGGCTGGCTTAGCTGGGAGAGGATATGGGGGTCTGCCGGGTGGTCATGGCTGTGAAGCTCCATGGGAAACACTCCAATCGGAAATTCCTTTCGCCCAAAGGGAAGCTTTGGCGTTTTTTGCCTTGATTTCGGCTTGCGGGGCTATTATACTATAGGCGTAACGATAAAGCAAGCATTTTATTGTTCCAAATTTTGGAAAGAGGGATTTTTTATGAAAAAGGTATATAAGATCGAAGTAGATTGCCCCAGCTGCGCCGCAAAAATGGAAAACGCCGCGGCAAAGACCCAGGGTGTTCGCAGCGCCGTGGTGAACTTTATGATGCAGAAAATGGTTTTGGAGTTTGATGACGGGGCGGATGTTGCCGGCATCATGGCGCAGGTGGTAAAAAACTGCCGCAAGGCCACCCGGGATGGGGAGATTTTCCTGTAAAGGAGCATTTTTATGACGAGAAAGCAGAAAAGGGTGCTTTGGCGCATTCTGGCTGCCGCCGCCTGGACGGTGGGGCTGCATTTTGCCCCGGTAGAGGGCTGGGCCAAGCTGGGGCTGTACCTGATCCCTTATTGGATCATCGGCTACGATATTCTGTGGAAAGCCGCCCGGGGCATCGCCCTGGGGCAGGTTTTTGACGAGAATTTCCTCATGGCGGTGGCAACCATTGGCGCGCTGGTCATCGGCGCTGCCAAGACCGGGGACTATGCCGAGGCCGTAGGCGTTATGCTCTTTTACCAAACCGGCGAGCTTTTCCAGAGCATCGCCCTGGGCAAGAGCCGCCGGAGCATTGCCAGCCTGATGGACATTCGCCCGGATCACGCCAATATTGAGCTTGACGGCGTTTTGGAGCAGGTAGACCCGGAGGAGGTAACGGTAGGGCAGATCATCTGGGTGCAGCCCGGGGAGAAGATCCCCCTGGACGGCGTAGTGGTAGAGGGCCAGGCTTCCCTGAACACCACCGCCCTTACCGGCGAGAGCGTCCCCAGGGATGTGGCTGTGGGTGACAGCGTAGTCAGCGGCTGCGTCAGCCTGACGGGCCTGCTGAAGGTGCGCGTTACCAAGCCCTTTGGGGAAAGCACTGTGGCAAAGATCTTAGAGCTGGTGGAAAACGCCGGCAACCGCAAGAGCAAATCGGAAAACTTTATCTCCAAATTCGCCCGGGTGTACACCCCGGCAGTGTGCCTGAGCGCTTTGGCGGTGGCGGTGCTGCCGCCGCTGGCCCGGCTGGCAATGGGCAGCAGCCCCATGTGGCTTAGCTGGCTGTACCGGGGGCTTACCTTCCTGGTAATTTCCTGCCCCTGCGCATTGGTCATCAGCATCCCCCTTACCTTCTTCGCCGGCATCGGCGGCGCCAGCCGCCAGGGCATCCTGATCAAAGGCAGCAACTTTCTGGAGATCCTCTCCCAGGTGGATACCGTAGCCATGGACAAGACCGGCACGCTGACAAAGGGCGTATTCCGGGTGCAGAAGCTCCATGGGGGCGAAAAGCTGCTGGAGATCGCCGCCTTGGCGGAGAGCTACTCCGGCCACCCCATCAGCAAGAGCCTGAAAGAGGCCTGGGGAAAGGATCTGGATACCGCCCGGGTAAGCCGGGTGCAGGAACTGCCGGGCAAGGGCGTGAGCGCTTTGGTGGACGGCAAAGCCGCGTTGGTAGGCAGCCGCAAGCTGCTGCAGGAAGCCGGCATCCCCTGCGCCGACCCGGAAAGCCCCGGCACGGTGGTGCATGTGGCCTGGGGCGGGGAGTACCTGGGCTGCATCGAGATCGCCGACGAGCTAAAGCCCGGGGCAGCCCAGGCTATATCCCAGCTGCGTAGCTGCGGCGTAAAGCGCGCCGTCATGCTCACCGGCGACCGGGAGCAAACCGCCGCCTTTGTAGCCAAGGAGCTGGGGCTAAGCCAGTACCGCAGCCAGCTGCTGCCCGGGGATAAGGTAGAGGCTGTGGAAGTGCTTTTGGGCAGCGGCAAGGTAGCCTTTGTAGGCGACGGCATCAACGATGCCCCGGTGCTGGCCCGGGCGGATATCGGCATCGCCATGGGCGCTATGGGCTCGGATGCCGCCATTGAAGCGGCGGATGTGGTGCTGATGGACGATGACCCCGGCAAGCTCCCCAAGGCCATCGCCATTGCCAGAAAGTGCATGGGCATCGTTAAGCAGAATATTATCTTCTCTCTTGCCATCAAGATCGGCGTAATGATATTGGGGGCTTTCGGCATCGCCAATATGTGGCTGGCCATCTTTGCGGATGTGGGCGTTATGTGCCTTGCAGTCCTCAACGCCACCCGGGCCCTGGGAAACTGACCCGGCGCGCACAGAACATTGTAGGGACCGGCGTCCTCGACGGTCCTTTCCCACCGCACCTCAGCATAAAAACTCCCCTTGGGCAAGCGGAAAGCTGCTGCAAGGGGAGCTTTTTTATAGGCGGTGTCGCTTGGCAAAAATCAACCGTTTGTTGAAAACGAAACAACAAATTGATAATTGTTTCTTAAGCGAAGTGTGATAAAATATCCATACACCGGTGAATCACAATGCAAGGAGAAATCTATATGCAACTGGATTTAGGAAACAATATCCGGCAGCTTCGCCGCCGGGATAAGAAGACCCAGGAAGCCCTGGCAGAAGCTCTGGGGGTGACACCCCAGGCGGTTTCCCGCTGGGAGTCCGGCGGCAGCTACCCGGACATGAACCTGATCCCGGCAATTGCCAGCTATTTTCGGGTATCCATTGATGAACTGTTCAGCTACAATGTATGGGAAAACAATCGGACGGTTGAAGAAATTTGCCGCAACGCTGCCAAGCTGATTGAGAATGATGCAAGTGCGGCGGATGAATTGCTGAAAGAAGCGCTGAAACAATTTCCGGGGAATGAAAATCTGTTGATCGTTTGGGTGTACGCTCTCTGGGTGCTTCCGGGTCGCGATGAAGATTTGATAGCTGCCTGCAAAACCTTGATCGACTGCGCGACCGATGAAGGTGTCCGGTGCGATGTGCTGCGTTTTTTGGCGATGGTATACCACAGGAACAATAAAACAGAGCTGATACGGCCGGTTTTGGATCAAATTCCGGAGTTCTATTTTACAAAAAAAGAATGTATTGCAAAGCTGATGATCGGTCAGGAAAGCCTGGACGCAGCTCGTTTCCAAATGAATGTCAGCGGAAAAAGCCTGATTGAAATGCTGGGCATCATGCAAAAACGGTACGAAGAAACTGGCGATCGCGAAAATGCATCCCTATGCCAACGGCTTTCTGATGGTGTTTTGACCTTGTTCCGCAATGAGGGCGGGAAAAGCTTGGAGATTTCCAGCCACAAATGGCTGGATAACTGAAAATTCGCCCCGGAGGGAACTCCGGGGCGCTTTCTTTGTGGCTCTATTATAGCAGAAAAATGAGGTTTTTTCAAGACTTGCAGTTTCTTTTCTTTGCGCTACAATATACCCATAAGGGGGAATGCATTATGGCATATTATCACTGCTCGCCCAGGGCGGGGCTGACTTTGCTGGAGCCCAGGAAGCCGGAATCCTTTGACAAACCCGCCAGGGTCTATTTGACTACATTGCTGCCTATGGCGCTTATGTACGCCGTTAGAAACTATGAGTACAGCTACGGCTACACCAAAGAGGGGCAGATATATTTTGACGAATACTACCCAAATGCTTTGGAGATCCTCTACCGGGGCAAAAGCGCAAGCCTTTACCTGTGCGACCCGGAAAGCACGGAAACCACCCAGATCCCCAACGAAGCGGTGTCGGAAAAGGCTGTCCCCATTGTCAGCGAGACCCATATCCCGGATGCTCTGGAAGCCCTGCTGGAGCAGGAGCGGCTGGGGGCGCTGGTGATTCGCCGCTACCATGAGCTGCCGGAAGAAATGCTGAACTGGATCCGCAGAGTGGAAGCCGACTGCATCCGAAAAGCAAACCTGATCCATACCCCCGGCCCAATGGCCGACTATTACCGGGAGCATTACCCCCAAAGCTGGGAAATGGTAGAAAAAGAGCAGGGCGATGGCGGACGGGCAACGCTCGCCCCTGGGGTTGTCGAATAGGCGCGGCGGCAAAGGATCGTCGGGGACGAAAATTATGGTATGATTGCCACCGGCAATCCTACCTATTGGGATTCGCTGGGCGAAGCACCGCGGTCCCTACACAAAATGTCCCGCAAAAAACTCCCCTTGGAGCAGGGAAGCTGCTTCAAGGGGAGTTTGGTTTTTTAGCGCAGGTCTTGGCCGGCGAAGTATTTTTTCATGGGAACATACAGCAGACCGGCGATGGCCAGGGCCAGCAGGGTGTTGGGGAGCATATAGCTGCCGTTGTATACCACAGAATAGATCTCCGCGTTGGAGAAAGTGCCCAGGCCGGGAACTTCCGTAGGCTCAATGATGCGGTAGATGGTCACGCCGCTGATATAGTGGATAACAAAGCGGCCCAGGCAGCCAATGACCGTGCCGGGGAAGATGCCCCAGGCCTTGCCCTTGAAGATGCCCGCCAGGCCAAGGGGGGTAAAGGCCAGCAGATAGTCCAGGATCATGCTCTGCCAGCCCCAGGCGTAGGCGCCGTCAAAGATCAGCTGCAGGGCGCCGAATACGAAAGCGGCAAACAGACCTTTTCCCAGGCCCCAGCGCAGGGCGTAGAAAAGGATGGGGAACATTGCCGGGGTCAGCGAGCCGCCGTTGGGCAGCTCATAGAGCTTCACATAGCTCAGTACCTGGGCGATGGCTACCATAATAGCGCCTTCGCACAGCGCGCGGATCTTCAGGTGTGCAGGGTTGTTTGACATAAAGAATTACCTCCATACAAGGGGAACTTTAGAGCAAACGGCAAGAGCGGGCAGCGAGAGATTTTGGCTCAGGCGAAGGTTTGGAAAAGGGAGGAATACTTTGTGTATTTCCCCTTTTTCAAACCCCACGGCTGGGGCAAAAGATCCGCTGTGCCGCCGCAAGCGTTTGTTATAAAGTTACCCCAAAAAAATATCGCATTGCAAACCCGTCCAGGTGCAATGCGATACTTAGGTATCTTTATGCATCTTTCCCTCCGACGGTACTGGCCGTATCAGGTTCACGGGTCAAGGCTCTGAGCCTACTCTCAGCCGGCTGCTGCCGGCCCCCCGAAGATGAGCTTGTTATGCGTAACTGGATTATACCACAATGGCGAAAAATGTCAAGCCATTTGCAGCGAAAGCTGCTGCCCGCCCAAAATATGGAAATGCAGGTGGTGTACGGTCTGGCCGGCGTGGTCGCCGCAGTTGGAAACCACCCGGAAGCCCTGGCTCAGGCCCTCTGCGGCAGCGATCTGGGGGATCACCTCAAAGATATGGGCCACAATGTGGCTGTTTTCCCCGGTAATGGCGCTTACGCCGCTAATATGGGCCTTGGGGATCACCAGAATGTGGGTAGGGGCCTGGGGCGCAATGTCCCGGAAGGCCAGAACGGTATCGTCCTCGTAAACCTTGGTGCTGGGAATTTCCCCGGCGATGATGCGGCAAAAAAGACAGTTGGACATAGTATTACCTCCCATTGGGTTTTGTTGCCTACAGTATAGCACACCGCGGCGGGCTTTGCAACTTTGGCCTTTTCCCGCGGCAAAGAAAACCGCCGTTTTTTAGGCAAATCCGTTGACAACGCCCCGGTAAAATGATATTCTTTTTCCAGTGCATAACCCTGAAAACCCATGTACGGCAGAGCCATTTCAACGGTATGCCGTATAGATCCTGTAGGCAGCTCCGAGCCAATTTCACGGCAGGACGCCACACACAATACAAGGAGAATCGTTATGGCATTTAAAACGGATATCGAGATCGCCCAGCAGACCTCCATGCTGCCCATCGGCCAGATCGCCGAAAAAGCCGGTGTGGACGAAAAGTACCTGGAGCAGTACGGCAAGTACAAGGCCAAGGTGGACTATAAGCTTCTAAGTGAAGTTGACCGCCCCGACGGCAAGCTGATCCTGGTTACCGCCATCAACCCCACCCCCGCAGGCGAGGGCAAGACCACTACCACCGTTGGCCTGGCCGACGGTATGCGCCGCATCGGCAAAAATGTGCTGGTTGCCCTGCGGGAGCCTTCTCTCGGCCCCGTGTTCGGCGTAAAGGGCGGCGCGGCCGGCGGCGGCTATGCCCAGGTGGTCCCCATGGAGGATATCAACCTGCATTTTACCGGCGATTTTCACGCCATCGGCGCGGCTAACAACCTTTTGGCCGCTATGCTGGATAACCATATCTACCAGGGCAACGCCCTGGGTATCGACCCCCGCCAGATCACCTGGCGCCGCTGTGTGGACATGAACGACCGGCAGCTCCGCTTTGTGGTGGACGGCCTGGGTGGCAAGGTAAACGGCACGCCCCGGGAAGACGGCTACGATATTACCGTAGCTTCCGAGATCATGGCGGTGCTGTGCCTGGCCAGCGACATTGCCGACCTGAAGGCCCGGCTGGCCCGGCTGGTGGTGGGCTATACCTATTCCGGCAAGAGCGTTACCGCCGGCGACCTGAAGGCCCAGGGCGCTATGGCCGCCCTGCTGAAGGATGCCCTGAAGCCCAACCTGGTGCAGACCCTGGAGCATACCCCCGCCTTTGTTCACGGCGGCCCCTTCGCCAACATTGCCCACGGCTGCAACTCCGTTACCGCTACCAAGATCGCTATGCGCCTTTCTGACTATACCGTTACCGAAGCCGGCTTCGGCGCGGACCTGGGCGCGGAAAAATTCCTGGACATCAAATGCCGCATAGCCGGGCTGAAACCCGACTGCGTGGTGCTGGTAGCTACCGCCCGGGCGCTGAAGTACAACGGCGGCGTTCCCAAGGCGGAAACCGGCAACGAAAACCTGGAAGCCCTGGAAAAGGGCCTGCCCAACCTGCTGCAGCATGTGCAGAACATTACCCAGGTTTATAAGCTGCCCTGCGTGGTGGCAATCAACCGCTTCCCTACCGATACCGAGGCCGAGCTGGCGCTTATCGAGCGCAAGTGCAAGGAGCTGGGGGTAAATGTTGCCCTCAGCGAGGTTTGGGCAAAGGGCGGCGAGGGCGGCATCGCCCTGGCTCAGGAGGTGGTGCGTCTGTGTGAGCAGCCCAACGATTTTACCTTTGCTTATGAGCTGGATATTCCCATCAAAGAGAAGATCGAAGCCATTGCCAAAAAGATCTACCATGCCGACGGCGTGAACTTTACCGCCGCCGCGGAAAAGCAGATCAAAACCCTTACCGACCTGGGCTTTGACAAGCTGCCCATCTGCATGGCCAAGACCCAGTATTCCTTCTCTGACGATCAGACCAAGCTGGGCGCGCCCCGGGGCTTCCAGATCACCGTGCGCAATATTAAGGTTTCCGCAGGCGCGGGCTTCCTGGTAGCCCTTACCGGCGAGATCATGACCATGCCCGGCCTGCCCAAGGTGCCTGCAGCCGAGCGCATCGATGTGGACGAAACCGGCAAAATTTCCGGCCTGTTTTAATATGGCCTGACAGTTAACAGAAAAGGCACAGGCTGCTGCGCCTGTGCCTTTTACAATGGATATTTAGGAGAATTTTTTATGGATATGACATTGGAATCCTGCCGCAGCTTCGTTCAAGTGCTGGCATCCTCCGCTCCCGCTCCCGGCGGCGGCGGCGCGGCAGCCCTGGTGGGCGCTATCGGCACAGCCCTGGGCAACATGGTTGGCTCTCTTACCGTGGGCAAAAAGAAATATGCCGATGTAGAAGCCGAGATCATCGCTTTGAAAGAAAAGTGCGATGCTTTGCAAACCGAGCTTTTGGATCAGGTAGAAGCGGACGATAAGGGCTTTGTGCCCCTGGCCAAGGCCTACGGCATCCCCAAGGACGACCCCAACCGGGAAGCCATTTTAGAGGAAGCTACCCTTACTGCCTGCGCCGTTCCCATGCACATTATGGAGCTTTGCTGCCAGGCTATCGGCTATATCCAAATCTTTGCCGAAAAAGGCAGCCGCCTGGCGGTTTCCGATGCCGGCTGCGCCGCGGTATGCTGCAAGGCAGCGCTGCAGGCTGCCAGCCTGAATGTGTTTATCAACACCAAGAGCCTGAAAAACCGGGAAGCCGCCCAGGCGCTCAACGCCAAGGCAAACGGCATGCTCTCTACCTACTGCGCCCTGGCAGACGGTATCTTCAACACCGTAAAAGCCAGCTTCGGCCAGTAACCTCAAGATAAAGCCCTACCCGGATCTTCCCTTATCTTATATCTTTATATCAGAATGTCACAAAAGCCCTTTTGTAGGGGCGACCATCGGTCGTCCGAAATGTAAAAACTACGAAATTTTCGAAAAAGTTTAGGAAATCTATGCTAATTTGCCGGACGAGCAATGCTCGCCCCTACATTATTTCTCAATAGGATAGCTTTTTCAGCAGTCTAATCTTATATCTTTTATCTTATATCTTATATCTTAAATTGGAGGGCCCATATTATGGCCAAGTTACTTTTGGGCAAGGAAGTTACCGATGCCCTGAACGCAAACCTGCAGCAAAGAACGGCTGCTTTGAAAGAGCGGGGCATCGCCGCCACCCTGGGCATTATCCGCGTCGGCGAAAACCCCAGCGACCTGAGCTATGAAAAGGGCGCTGTCAAGCGGGCGGAGCTGGTAGGCGTAGCGGTCAAGAAATTTGAGCTGCCCGCCGATGCCGCCAAAGAGGATGTGATCGCCGTGATCGACCGGGTCAATGCCGATGCTACCATCCACGGCGTGCTGATGTTCCAGCCCTTCCCCAAGCATCTGCGCCCCTACGCCAGCGAGATCTGCAACCGCTTAGACCCCAAAAAGGATATGGACTGCCTGACAGACCTTTCCAACTCCGGCGTATACCAAAGCCGCGGCGACCTGGGCTACGCCCCCTGCACCCCCGCCGCCTGCATGGAGATCTTGGACTACTACGGCATCGACTGCACCGGCAAAAACGCCGTGGTCATCGGCCGCAGCCTGGTGGTAGGCAAGCCCGCTGCCATGATGCTGCTGAAAAAGAACGCAACCGTTACCGTTTGCCACACCAAGACCCAAAACATTGCTTCCATCTGCCGCAACGCGGATATTCTGGTATCCGCCGCCGGTGTGCTGAACAGCCTGACGGCGGATTTTGTCCGCCCCGGCCAGATCGTCATCGATGTTTCCATCAACTGGGATGAAAATAAGCCCAACGCCCGGGGCGGCCTGGGCGCCATCGCAGGCGATGCCCAGTTTGAGGAGGTTGCGCCTATCGTGGAGGCTATTACCCCCGTTCCCGGCGGCGTAGGCAGCGTTACTACTTCCGTGCTGATGAAGCATGTGGTAGAAGCGGCGGAAAAGCTGTAAAAGCGCCGCTGCTTTACCGGCGGGAATCGTTTGACTTTTCTGCATAAATCTGCTATGATACCCCAGTAAGGAGCTTTGCTCTGAAATTATCATACTTATTTGGGAGGTAAACACTATGAAAAAACTGATCTCTCTTTTGCTTTGCTGCCTGATGGTCATGGGCCTTATGACCGCTTGCGGCGGCAGCAAGAGCTCCGGCACCGGCATCGTAGGCGACTGGAAGGCTACCGTTTCCCTGTCTGAGTTTGGCGACATGGGCGACATGGGCGAGATGGCTGACTACATTGATGCTGATAAGCTGGTCATGTCCATCAACCTGACCTTCACCAAGGACGGCAAGTACACCGTAGCTGTGGATGCCAAGTCCATTGACAAGCTGATCGATGCTTTGTGCGACGGCATGGAGGACTACCTGAAGGATATGTCCAAGTCCCTGGGCATGGACTACAAGGAAATGCTGGGCGGTATGTCTGTTCGGGAGTTCATGGAAGAAATGGGCGCTCTGGAAGAGTTTGAAGCCATGAAGGAAGAAATGTCCAACACCGGCGAATACACCTATGAAAACGGCGTTCTCACCATGGACGGCGAAGAAGCCGAAGCCGAGCTCAAGGGCAACACCCTTACCGTTGAGATCGAAGGCAAGCCCCTGACCTTCAAGAGAAAGTAAGCCTATACCAAATCCCCACGCCTGCGGGCGTGGGGATTTTTTTGTGTTATGTTACAAAATCTTCATCATTCGTTCACATTCGACATGAACTCGTGTGCTATAATAAGCATTATTTTACGGTATGATAGGGGATGTATACGCCTTGATCTCTTTTTTCAGAAAAATGCTGGATAAGCAGTCGCTGCGCGCTGCCGCTGCCAACGCCGGCTTTTGGTTTTTTACGCTGCTGTACATGGAAGCCCTGCTTCACGAAATGCTGTTTGACAAGGTAGACGCCTTGTTCTGGTATACCGCAGGCTTTACCGCTGTGCTGGCGCTGGTGCTGTCCACCCTTTTGGGCCTGCTGCCGGAAAAGGCCAACCGCATCGTAACCATTTGCCTGGTAAGCGCGTTGAGCATCCTTTTCTGCACCCAGATCGTCTACCACGCGGTATTTGGCAGCATGTACTCCCTGGCGCTGGTGGGCATGGGCGGCCAGGCTCTTACCAACTTCTGGCGGGAGACCCTGCGTACCATCCGGGAAAACCTGCCCACCCTCATTGCCATGCTGCTGCCCATTGCTGTCGCCGCCGTGGTAACGGTAAAAAAGAAGAGCTGGTTCGCCCTGGGGCTGCAGCCCACCCGGTTGGTAAGCACCCTGCTGGCCGGAGCCATCCTGGCCGTTACCCTCAGCGCCCTGCGCATTGGCGGCACAGGCTTTTTCACCACCTATGACTTTTTCTACGGCGCCAACACCACTACCGACCAGGCTGCCCAGCGCTTTGGCCTGCTTACTACCATCAGCCTGGAGCTGGCAGGCAGCAGTAAGGAAGACAGCGATGAAGACGAGTTTGTCATGCCCGACATTCCCGCTACTACCCCTGCGCCTACTACGCCCCCGGCAACTACCCCTCCTGACACTACCACTCTCCCGGGGCAGACTACCCCCGCCGAGACCACGCTGCCGCCCGTCACCGAGCCTCCCATCCGCTACAATACCCTGGAGATCGATTTTGACTACCTGAATACCCTTACCACAGACGACAAGCTTCTGCAGCTCAATGCCTATGTGCGCTCCCTTGCTCCTACCCAGCAAAACGAGTACACCGGCATGCTTGCCGACTACAACCTGATCACCCTTTGCGCCGAGAGCTTCTCCACCGCCGCCATCCACCCGGAGGTGACCCCTACGCTGTATAAGCTGGCTACGGAGGGCTTTATCTTCAACAATTACTACAACGCCTACCCCAATGTTACCACCGACGGCGAGTATTCCTTCTGCCTGGGCCTGTGGCCGGATACCTCCCGAAGCAAGAGCGTGTCCAGCTTCTATGCCAGCCGCAGCAGCTATCTGCCCTTCGCTCTGGGCAATGTGTTCGCCGATCAGGCAGGCATAACCTCCTACGGCTACCATAACTATCTGGGCAGCTACTACGGCCGGGAGCAGACCCATCCCAACATGGGCTACACCTGCAAATTTATGAACGACGGCCTGAAGCTTTCTTCCAGCTGGCCCGCCTCCGACCTGGAGATGATGGAGCAGACCGTGGGCGATTACATCACTGCCGACAAGCAGTTCCACGCCTACTATATGACCTTCTCCGGCCACTATAAATACGACCGGGAAAACCCCATCGTCAAGCGCAATTACGATCTGGTAAAGGATCTGCCCTACGGCGAAGCCGCCAAATGCTACCTGGCCGGCAACTATGAGCTGGAAAAGGCCCTGAGCTACCTGATGGCGGAGCTGGAAAAGGCAGGCGTTGCGGATAAAACGGCTATCGTCCTGGCCGGCGACCATTTCCCCTACGGCCTGGAGGACTGGCAGTACTCCGAGCTTATCGGCTACAAGATCGACGATTTCAGTAAATACAAGTCTACCCTGATCTTCTGGGTGGGCGGTATGGAAGAGCCGGTATATGTGGATGAATATATGTGCAATGTGGATATTCTTCCCACCATTTTAAACCTTTGGGGCTTCCCCTACGATTCCCGCCTGCTGGCCGGCACAGACATCTTCTCCGACGGCGAGCATATCGCCATGCTTCGGGATCAGAGCTTCCTGACGGACAAGGTGTGGTTCAACGCCTCCACCGGCGAGACCCGCTACCTGGTAGACAAATCCCAGCTGCCGGAAAACTATGTAGAGGATCGGATCAACCTGGTAAAGAACAAGTTCTCTCTGTCGAAAAACATTCTGAACAAGGCTTACTACAATTTCCTTTTTGAAAAAGGCAATGTAGAGATCGACCGCTACAGCTGGTGGAACGAGGTAAAGAAGGACGAATAATTAAACTTGAATATAGATTCAGCCTATGCAGACATCGTCCACCGCTGTCATTGCGAGGACGGCGACGCCGTCCGTGGCAATCTCCCGGTAATGCACCTAAAATCTGCACATGGTACCGGCAGATCGCCACGGCCTGACGGCCTCGCGATGACATTGTGCAGAATTTTGACTGCCCCCAAATAAAACGAGCATGTCCGTTTTGATTCGGACATGCTCGTTTTATTTTGGTGCATATTGATTGAACGGCTATGCGTTTTTTACAGCCCCTTTTGTCATATATTCTCCAGCCTCTGCTGCAGCTCCGGGAGCATTTCCCGGCGCAGGGAGGAGTAGTTTACCACCAGGCATTTTTCTGCCCCGGCGGCCATAGGCCGGTGGTAGTAGCTTTGCAGGCTGCGCAGGCGTATGCCCGCTTTTCGGCAGCGGCTTACCATCTCCTCGGCGCTCAGGGGGCTATCTACCTTTACCAAAAAATGCAGCCCCGCATCCTGCTCCAGTATGGTAAGCTTTTGGGCAAAGGGGCAGCCGCGGATCACCTCTACCACCTGATCCCGGCGCAGCTTGTAGGCCCGGCGCAGGCGGTTGATATGCTTTTCAAAATAGCCCTGGGTAATAAACCGGGCCAGGGTATGCTGCTCAAAGCTGGGCACGGTGCAGCTGTAAAAGCCCAGCTCCCGGCGGAATTTTTCCATGAGGGCCGGCGGCAGCACCAAATAGCTGATACGGATGGACGGCGCCAGGCTTTTGGAAAAGCTGTTCATGTAGATCACCCGGCCCGACCTGTCCCGGCTCTGCATGGCAGGCAGGGGGCGCTCATGGAAGCGGAACTCGCTGTCGTAATCGTCTTCGATTATGTAGCGCTCCCCCTGATCCGCCCAGGCCAGCAGCTCTTTGCGCCGCTGCAGGGGGGTGACCAGGCCGGTGGGGAAATGGTGGGAGGGGGAGATATGCAGCACCTGAGCATCCCCCAGCTTGCCGGGCATTACGCCCTGGCTGTCCATGGCCGCGGCTATGCATTTTACGCCCCCTGCCAGGTAGATGCGCCGGGTCTTTTCGTAGCCCGGCTCTTCTACGGCGTAGAGCTTATCCTTGCCCAGAAGCTGCATCAGCAGGTTGCAAAGAAAGTCGCCTCCGGCGCCGATGAGCACATTTTCCGGCCTTACCTGCATCCCCCGGAAGGCTGCCAGATGCTGGCATATGGCCTGGCGCAGGGCGTAAACCCCCTGGTTTGGCATGCTTTGCAGCAGTTGCTCCCCCAGATCCAGCATCACCTGCCGCTGCAGGCGGCTCCAAACGCTGAACGGGAAATGCTCCGGGGCATTCAGGGTAAGGTCTATGGCAATATCGCTGGGGCTTTCCTCCTGCCGGCTGTCTACCGGGGCGGGAGGCTCCGCCTGGAAGCCCTCCTCCACAAAGTAGCCAACCTTTTCCCGGGAGGTGATGTAGCCCTCGCTTAAAAGCTGGTCGTAAGCGCCCTCAACGGTGTTTTTGCTGACCTCCAGGTTGGCAGCCAGCGCCCGCTTGCTGGGCAGCTTTTCCCCGGGGCGAAGCTTGCCGCTGCGGATATCCTCCCGGATGCAGCGGTAAAGGGCTTCATACAGCGGCACGCCGGGGGCTTTTTTTAAAGTATAGGTCAGCATTGGTTCCTCTTTTTCTGGATCCAGGCCCAGGCCTTGTCGCCCCAGTCAAAGAGCTTCTGGGCAGTGCGGAATACGGTGGGGGTCATGATCACCAGGGTGGACATAACCAGCACAGTTTCCTTGCTATGCATCTCCAGCTCGAAGATGGAGCTAAAGAAGAAGAAGCAAAGGGCCAGGCCCGCCATCATGGACCACCAAACCAGCGCCCGGAACTTCTTCACCGGGCGGCTTACCTCGTACAGCACCTCCATGCCAACAATGGCAAGCAATGCCGCGCAGATGGTAGATACCTGCTCAAAGCTCAGGTCAAAGGTTGCCATATATACCAGCGCCATTACGCCAACGAACACATTGGTCAGGCCGCCGGGGAAGGCCCGGCGCAGCACGCCCGTAATAAACCGGCCCTCTACCCGCTCATAGTTAGGCTCCAGCGCCAGGAAGAAGGAGGGAATGCCGATGGTAAGGATGGAGATAAAGTCGATATGCAGGGGCATCATGGGGAAGGGGTTGCCGCCTACGCAGGCGATAATAGCCAGCACAAAGGCGTAGATATTCTTGGCCAAAAACAGAGTGGCTGCCCGCTGGATGTTGTTGATCACCCGGCGGCCTTCGCCTACGATATCCGGCATTACCGCGAAATTGTTTTCCAGCAGCACCAGGGAAGCTACCTGGCTTGCCGCCTGAGCGCCGCTGGCCATGGCGATGCCGCAATGGGCCTCTTTCATAGCCAGCACATCGTTTACGCCGTCGCCGGTCATGGCAACGGTATGCTTCTTTGCCTTCAGCGCCTGGATCAGGGAGCGCTTTTTGTCCGGGGTCACCCGGCCAAATACGGTGTAGGCATCCACAGCCCGCAGGAAATCCTCTTCCGTTTCCAGCACGCCGGCGTCGATATAGTCCTCCGCGTCTTCAATGCCTGCCCGGCGGGCTACATCGGATACGGTAGCCGGGTTGTCGCCGGAAATTACCTTTACCTTTACGCCCTGTTTGGCAAAATAGCGGAAGGTATCCGGCGCTTCGGGGCGGATGCGGTTGGTAAGCAGCACCAGCGCCAGGGGGTTTACCCAATCTACATGCAGATTGCCCTGCTCCGGCACGCCGTCATACCCGGCGATGAGCAGCACACGGTAGCCCTTGGCAGACCAAGGCTCAATATCCCCCCGCAGATCTTCGTAGCGGCTGCCCAGAATAAACTCCGGCGCGCCTGCCAGGAACGCGCCCTGGTCTTGAAAAACCGCACCCATCCACTTGGTGGCAGAGGTAAAGGGGATGCGCCGGGTACATACCCAGCTGCTTCTGCCGGAGAACACCTCATGCAGCGCCCGGGCGGTATCGTTATCCGGCTCTTCCTGGCCGTAAAGGGCGGTAAGGATTCTCTCCAGACGGTCGTGGGAATCCGTAGTCAAAGGCACCACATTTTCCACTTCCATGCGGGGCTCGGTGATGGTGCCGGTCTTGTCCACGCACAGCACATCTACCCGGGCCAATGTCTCGATGCAGTTCATATCCTGCACCAGCACCTTTTTCTTGGTAAGCTTCATGGCGGATACTGCCATGGCTACGCTGGTAAGCAGGTACAGGCCCTGGGGGATCATGCCCACCAGCGCCGCCACCGTGCTTTCCACATTCTTTGTCCAGTTCATTTTGTTGATCACGCCCTGGGCGATCATAGCGATGCCCACGGGGATCAGCGCAAAGCCGATGATGCGGATCAGGCTGTCCAGGGAGCGCATCATTTCCGACTTGGTGGCCTGGGGGTTGGCCTTGGCCTCGGCAGAAAGCTTGGCGGCAAAGGAATCGTTGCCAACCTTGGTCAGCTGGGCCTTGCAGCGGCCGGCGATCACAAAGCTGCCGGATTTCAGCTCATCTCCCTCAGCCTTGGCGATGGCATCGGCTTCGCCGGTGATCAGGGATTCGTTTACCTGCATGCTGCCGCTGCGCACGATGGCATCGGCGCAGATCTGGTCGCCGGCGGCAAACTCTACGATATCGTCGCGCACCAGCTCATGGGAGGGTACATTTTTTACCCTGCCGGAGCGCATAGTTTTTACATTTTGGGCAGCTACCAGAGTCAGCGCGTCCACAGCCCGCTTGGCCCGGATCTCCTGCACGATGCCGATGGCGGAATTGATGACCACAAAGAGCATAAAGCTCATATTTTTTACAGACGAGCCGCCAACGATCAGCATGACCGCCAGCACCACAAACACGATATTAAAAAAGGTAAGGCAGTTATCCTTAATAATGTCCTTTTCCGTGCGGGCGTTGGCATCGGTCACCTTATTTTGCCAGCCGCAGGCCGCCCGAAGCTCAACCTCCTCGGCGGTAAGGCCGTAGTTAGGCTCTGCATTGACTACCGGCACATCCTCCCGGCTGGGGATAAAATCCCGAATCAGCTCAGCCATTTTCCGCTTCCTCCTTCCAGATGGGCAGGCCGTTTTCCCTGCCGTATAGCACCGTCAAGCTCCCTTTTTCTACCTTGACCGTGCTTTCTTTTCCAATAAAATGGTTGCTTACCCCCAAGGGGAAGCCGGGGGTCAAAACCCCGCCGG
Organism: Oscillospiraceae bacterium; assembly: GCA_017437095.1. Classification (GTDB taxonomy): domain Bacteria; phylum Bacillota; class Clostridia; order Oscillospirales; family Oscillospiraceae; genus Faecousia. The sequence continues at coordinate 20,428 of JAFSBW010000038.1, read as the reverse complement.
CCAGGGGGTAGTATAGATTTTCCAGGGTAACGCCCCGGGCAGGCTCTCCCAGGCAGAACACGCTTACGATGCCTTCTGCCCTTTCCGGCAGGGCGATGGCCCCGTCCTTTACCACCGCGGCAATGTCCTTGACCCCAATGAGCACGCCCCTGGCCCCGTTATCCGCCAAAAACTGCAGGGTTTGCAGGGCGGCTACGGTATGGTCCAGCCGGGGGCCGTCCAGCGCGCCGTAAATGTGAAAATCCCGGTAGCCCAGCGCCAGGCCATGGCGCGCTGCCAGCATGGCATCGGTATCGTCCTTTTCCACCGGGAACACATTGGCCCCCTGGGGGGTATAACCCAAAGAGTCAAAATCTCCCAGAATGCAGCCGGGCTCTATCCCGTAAGCCTGGGCGTTTTTCAGCCCGCCGTCAGCAGCTATGATACAGTCCTGCGTTTCCGGCGGCTGCAAAAGCCCGTCAAAGCCCCCGGCGCAGATAATAATACACTTGCTCATACATTCCTCACTGCGCCCAAAGCTTTCAGCGCATAAACTTTCTCATTATTTATACTACCACATCCGCGCAAAAAACGAAAGGGGCGAAGCTGTAAAGAATTCGTGAATTTCGCAAAAACTTTACAAAAAGCCGGTTGCATGCTGGGCGCTTTGCCTTTATAATAATAAAAAACCAAGAAAACCAAGAAACGAGGTAACCCCTTATGACATATGAAGAAATCCGCAAGCACCCGGAGGTATGCGCTCTGCTAAAGCGGGGCAATGACAACCTGGGCGTTCTGGGCTATACGGAGCATTCCCAAGCCCATTGCGCGCTGGTTGCCGAGCGGGCCGCCTATATCCTGCGCCGCACCGGCCACACAGAACACGAAGAGGAGCTGGCCAAGATCGCCGGCTTTATGCACGATATCGGCAACGCCATCAACCGCACCCATCACGCCGAGATCGGCGCCATCCTTGCCAACGACATTCTCAAAGAAGCGGGCATGGACATGACCGACCGCATTACCGTCATCGCCGCTATCGGCAACCATGACGAATCCACCGGCGGCGCTAAGGATGCCATTTCCGCCGCCCTGATTTTGGCGGACAAGACCGATGTGCGCCGCAACCGGGTGCGCACCGATGACCAGTCCACCTTCGACATTCACGACCGGGTGAACTACGCCGTTACCGGCTCTACCCTGAAGGTAAACGAGGAAAAGGACATTATCTCCCTGAATCTGCAGGTAGACGAGAGCATTTGCACCATGTATGAGTATTTTGACATTTTCCTTACCCGCATGATCATGTGCCGCGCCTCCGCAGAGTTTTTGGGCTACAAATTCCGCCTGACCGTTAACGGCGGCAAGGTGCTGTAATGCTGGCCAGCGCGCCCATCCAGCCGGGCAAGGGCCACGAAGCCGGGCGGCTTCTGCTGGAGCAGCTGTACCGCCGGGCTACCGGGGAAGCGCTGCCGGAAATCCTGCTTAGCCCTATGGGTAAGCCCTATTTTGCCCGGGGCGGCTGGCATTTTTCCATCTCCCACACCCCGCGCCATGTATTCGTAGCCCTGGAGCGGCACCCTATCGGGCTGGACGCGGAGGAGCTTACCCGGCAGGTAAACCCCAAGCTGGCGCAAAAGATCCTCTCCCCCGGGGAGTACCGGCAGTATGAAGCCGCTCAGGATAAAAACAGGGCTTTGCTTACCTTTTGGGTGCTGAAAGAGGCCCAGGGCAAGCTTACCGGCGAGGGGGTACGCCCCTGGCCCAACGGAACAGCTTTTTCTTTGGACGACCCCCATGTTTTCACCCAGGATGGGTGCATTTTGGCATTGCTGGAGGAAAGATCCCATGCTTTTTGATACCCACGCCCACCTGGATGACCGGGCCTTTGACTCCGACCGGGAGCAGTTGCTCTGCGGCCTGGCGGCCCGGGGAACCAGCCTTGTAATGAATCCCGGCTGCTCGTTGGAATCTTCTGAAAATGCCGTAGCTTTAGCCAATCGCTACCCCTGGATCTACGCCGCCGTAGGCTCTCACCCGGATGTGGCCGACGAAGTAAACGATGCGGTGCTGGAGCGCTACCGCCGTTTGGCAGCGGAAAATCCCAAGGTAAAGGCCATCGGCGAGATCGGCATCGACTACCACTATGAGGACATTCCCAGAGAGCTTCAGCTCAAAGCCTTCCGCATGCAGATGGCCCTGGCCCGGGAGCTGGGCCTGCCCGTTATCGTCCACGAGCGGGAAGCCCACGAAGACGGCATGAAGGTGGTAAAGGAATTCCCGGAGGTAAAAGGCGTGTTCCATTGCTACTCCGGCTCGGCGGAAATGGCCCGGCAGCTGGTAGACCTGGGCTGGTACATTGGCTTTACCGGGGTGCTTACCTTTAAAAACGCCCGCAAGGCCATCGAAACCGCCCAAAGCATTCCGTTGGAGCGCATCGTGCTGGAAACGGATTGCCCCTATATGGCCCCCGTACCTTTCCGGGGCAAACGCAACGACCCCGGCTACCTTTGCTATATGGCCGAAAAGCTTGCCCAGATCCGTGGCCTGAGCGTAGAAGAAATTAGCCATATTACAGCCGAAAACGGCAAGCGCCTATACCGAATCGGCTAAATTTACCCTTTTTCCCACAATATTCCACAAAAAACCCAAAGCCCACGCCCTATTTTATGGATAGTGCGTGGGTTTCTTTTTGGGGAAGACTATGCTATAATGCTGTTTCCTGATAATGCTCTTTTATCCGGAAATTCAATACAAGGAGGGGCCTTTATGAAGGTAAAACTTGGCCTGAGAACGGTAAAGACCGCCGCCGCGGTTGTGATCTCTCTGGCGCTGGCAGAGCTTTTCGGCCGCTCTGGCGGCAAGCTGATCTTCGCTGTGCTGGGCGTTATGGCCGCTGTGCAGCCTACTTTTAAAGAAAGCTGGGAAAGCTGCCTTACCCAGATCCTGGGTGTGATCCTGGGCGCTGTTTCCGGCCTGCTGCTGCACCTGCTGCCCATCTCCCCGGCCATTACCGCCGGCGCTGGCGTGCTGCTGGTGATCGTTACTTACAACAGCCTGGGCATTCGCTTTTCTCCGGGGCTGGCCTGCATCATCGTGGTAACCATCTGCACCGATGCCGGCGTGCATCCTACCAGCTACGCCCTGGACCGCATTTGGGATACCGCCATCGGCCTGGCCGTTGGCATGGTGATCAACACCCTGGTTTTCCCCTACGACAATTCCCGGCGCATCCGCAGCGCTGTCCACAGCCTGGAAAAGGAAATTATGCTTTTCCTGGGGGATATGTTTGACGGCGACAATAATCTGCCCACAGCCGATGCCTCCCTGGAGCGCATTCAGCAGATCGCCCGGGAGCTGGAGATCTTCTCCAACCAGCGCATGCCCTACCGCCAAAAGCGCCACGCCCAGCAGCTTGCGGCTTTCCGCAAATGCAACGAAGACGGCCAGGCGCTGCTGGCCCATATGGAGGTGCTTAGCCGCATGGGTGAGCCGGGGCATCTAAACCAGGAAAACTACCTGAGCCTGATGGATTGGGGGGTAGAGATCCCCGTTCCCGGCCAGCCGGTAGACCCCATTGTAAACTACCATGTGGCCCAGATCCTCAAGCTGCGCCAGGAGCTGCTCAACGCCCTGGCCACCCAGGATGGCCAGCTGGGCTTCTAACCGGCGCCAAAATAAGAGCAAAGCGCGTTGCGGCAGCTGCCGTAACGCGCTTTTTATGCCAACTATCCTGCGTTTGCGTTTTCGCCGGTTGCTGCCAAGCTATCGGCGCTTATACACTACGAGCTCCGGCGCTGCGCCGTTTTCGCCGTATTCGCTTACAAGCAGAAATTCAGGGCAGGCAACCATGCCGTAGCACCGGCCTTCCTTGCCCTGGCGCTGCACCTGGTTGCCCAGGTACATGCTGTTGTTATCCAAAAATTTTGCGGTTTGCCCGCCGGGCAGGGGATACTCCAGATTTACGAAATTGCCCACCAGGGCGTAAAGCTGATCGATCTTCGGCATATCGCCGATTCCAAGCCCATTGATTTCCGCAATCAAAGCCTGCTTCAATTCCTCGTAGGCTTCCTTTCCGTTTGCCTTTATGTACCTTGCGATAAAGCATTTTTCGTCAGAACATCCGGGGCAGGCGCTGCACCACTGGCAGCAAGCGCAATCCGCGCCGCATAAAGCTTTCATATTCTTACCTCCGTTATAATTTTCTGGTAGGGAAGAGCATATAATTCTTCCCGGTTTGTGGGCAGGTATAGTCCTGGACTGCCCCTGCCAGCGCAATATCATTTTCTTGAAAGTAGGCGATCATTTCTCCAAAAACGCCATCGTGGTCAATCTCCACCCGCAGATATTCAAAGCCGGGAACGGCCCATTTTGTCCAGCCCTCCGGGGCTGCAGCATCGTCAGGGCATTCGATACCTGCCAGATACAGCCCCTTGCTGAAGCCGTCCTCCCAAGGCAGAAAACGCCGGGAAAAATCCGTCATAGCGCCCCAGATACCTGCAAGCTTTCCCTTTTCATCTTTCTTTGCCAGATGCGCTACTTCTGCAAAATGGGCGTTGGCATCTGCCCAAAGCTTATGGACGAAATCTGCGCCCTGTTCCGTAGAGCCTTCTTTTCCAATCACGGAAAAGGGCTTTTTGATGTAGCTTTCTATTTTCATAGACCATCCCTCATGCTTTGTTTGCTGTTTTTATGCCGATCGCTCCTAATATGCAGCCAGCAGCGCCGCCGTCAGCGCTTTCCCATTTTCTTCCAGCCACCGCAGCAGCTTTGTAGAAAACACCGCCTGGTGCAGGTAAATATGGCGGTTATCCGCTGTGGAAGCGTAGTATTGCCCATAGTAATCGCACACGGCGATCTGGTAATAAAACAGCTCCGCCATGTGCCCCAGATCGTATTCGCGCAGGGGCGCAAAACGGCGATATTGGGCTACATAACGCAAAAATTCGTCCGTATGGATCTCCCCATTTTTGCAGCTTGGGGCCACATAGACATAAGAGCGCATAATCTCCCACACCACCGGGTGGATACAGGCAGTCGTCCAGTCGATCACCGCGTTGATCTTGCCCTCGCCGCACAGAATTTGGCTGATAAAATAGTCGCCATGGGTGGGGAGGCAGGTAAGCTGCTCCAAATCGAATGAATAAGCCGGAAAGCGCTGCATCAGCTCTATGCGGTACTGGAGATCGGCAACAATGTCTAAGTCATTCCGGCTTTGGGCGATGGAAAGGGACTTTTGATAGGAGCGCAAGGCCTTTTCCGGGGTCATGTAGCGAAAAAAATCCGCTCCGATGCCAATGGGTAAGCCGGGGTAATCCCCCAGCGCCCCATGGATCCTTCCCAGAAGCTGGGCCGATTCTGCCAAAAGCCAATCCGGGGCTTCGTTCAGGCCGTACATTTTCCCCGGGATAAACCGCTGAACATGAAAGCGCCTGCCGTTTTCGTCCTCGGTTAGAAACGCCCCGGCTTTGTTCTTGAGGAATTGGCACACCGGGATGCCCTGCGCCAGCAGGTATTGGCAGAGCTGGGGCTCAGCTTCCGGGTGGTTGATCCGGCTTTGCGCCGGGTATTTGACCACATATTTCCCGTCGTTGCAGGCAACAAAATAGGTATCCGACCCTGCGCCTACCGATGATTTTTCTATGCGGTACACATCCAAACCATATTTCTTTTTTAATGTTTCTTTCATGCTTGCACCCAATAGCTGCGTGTTCTGCCCATGTCCTCGAAGCCGGTTTTCCGGTACAATCGCTGAGCAATATGATTTTTTTCTGCGGTATCGGTATCAATCCGGCAGATGCCCTTTTCTGCCAAGTCGGCAAAGATTCTGCGCAAGGCAGCTGAGGCATAGCCTTTTCCCTGCTCAGGCCTCTCAATATAGATCCACTTCAGGTAGCACATATCCCCCTGGGGCAAATAAACCAATGCCCCTGCGCCCACCTTTTCCCCCTGGGCAGAAATGGAAAAACCGCACAATCCTTTGGGATTTGCGGGCTGATAAGCAATCGTGACGCCGCACTCTGCGCACCGATCTGCTTCCCCCAGCAACCGCTTGTAATATACATTCTCATGTTCTTTTCCATAACCAAATTCCGCCAGCGCTTGTTCAATATGCGAAAGGCTGCAATGGAGTTTACCATGACCTGCATTGCAGGTCATGCCAAAGGCGTGGAAAAAAGCAAATTTCCGTTGGATACAGTTTTCTTCAAAGTATGTCTGAGCCAGACGGATCAGTTCGTTTCCAATGTCATACTCCGGATCAAAGTACAGATTCCGGATGATGCCGCCCTTGATAACATCGCTCTTTTTGCCGCTTCCATCGTAAAGAAACCACGGGATTCCAAACTGAATAAAGCCCACGATCTTGCCGTCGAACTCCGCAGTATAGGTGATCAGCTCCCGGAACATCCGGTCACCGTCATAATCGGTGTCCGCTGCAAAGCTGGTTTTCCACAGCGCATAATCGGCATCCAGCCAATAGGGAACTGCCCCTTTGATTCTTTTGCAATACACATACAGGGGGTAGTAGTCCGATATTCTCCGATATTCTGCGTTCATGGTATTTTCCTCTATTACTTTTCTTCCAGATAGTCTGTCAGCAGTGACAGCGCATAGCGCTCTGCTTCCATGGGATACGCAAAGCCCCAATTCTGGGCGGCGGCGCGGGCAAGGTCGCTGTACAGCTTCCCGGTATGGCGAAGCGCCGCCATCAGATCCGACCTGTCATAGTGGGCAAAGCAGCCGCCAAGTGCTGTTATGGTATCTGCACCTGCCCATTTTTCAAGAAATCTGCCGTTGTGCCAAACATCCACCTGACCACTGCTGCGCAATTCCATGATTTTCAACAGCAGCCCCTTCATGTAGGCATCAATGCACATTTTTGCTGTCCACATCTCACCGCGCAGGATCTTTTTTGCCGACCAAACTGCATGGAACCAAAAATCGTTGACAGTATTGATGAATTCCGCTTCTGTCATCTGCCGGTGGGGTGACAGAATATTCAGCTTTCTTTTTAGTATTTCTGAAATCCCGATGCAATCGTACAGAACAGCGTATCCACGGCTCAGAACCTGAGGGGCAGCGCCGTTTTGGAAAGCATTTTCCATCTGTTCCGGCGTAAGTACGATAAGATCTACATCCAAAGAATCACTGTACAGAATCCTCCGTTCCATTCCACCACCAAAGGCTGGTTCCACAAAGGAGATTTTCACTTTTCCCAACTGCATCGGCAGATCGCCGTATAGCCAAGATGCAGGGTTGCTGCATACGAGAAGCAGATCTAAATCGGAATATTCATCTGCCTTGGAATAATCTCTGGCGGAGGACCCAATTGCAATCACGGCCAAAAGATTTTCGCTGGTCTCGGCCAAACTCAGCAGCCGCTGTTTGATTTCAGAATATCTATCCATACAGATTTCCTTTTTTTCCTGACAATCATACCCACAAAACTGGTGTACGGCTTGATGATCTGCTCCCAGAAGGCGGCATCGCCCCGGGCAAATTTGTTTTCGAGAACGAGCCAGTCCTGCCATGCCGCTTCAAAACAGTCCAATTCAAAGACTTCTACGGACACCATATCCGGATCCTCACCCAGGATCTTCTTCCACTGCCGGACACTGCGGAACATATAGGCTTGTTCCCCCAGCCAGGGAGTCAGCAGTTCGATGGTTTTGTTATCATATTCTTCTCTGATTCCCGGCACACCGAACAGAGCTACTCCGCCAGGCTTTAAAAAGGGCAGGATCTTCTCCTGAAAATAGCCTTCTTTTCCTGCAAAATAGTGGTAGGAATCGATGCTGACGACGGCATCGAAGCTTTCCCTTGCAAAATTTAGATTATCGGCGTTTTCATGGACAGGAGTGACCTTGTCGCCTACACCCCAGGCAGCAAACCGGGCAGCATTTTCCTCACCGCTGATCCACAGGTCGTTGGCAAGCACCTTCGCGCCGGTTTCCCGGCACAGAGCGAAGCTGGTCAGCCCTGTGCCACAGCCAAGATCCAGAATCAAGCTGTCCTCTTTCAAGGGTTTCGGGTTCCTTTCCAGAAGCTCCTTCAAAATCCGCAGGCTGTTGGGTCCCATCAGGTAGTCCTTCGTCAAGAAATGACGATAGCATTCCAAGTTCATGGAATCAGCTCCTTTCCAAGATCTTCCTCGCAAAAGCTCTGGCACCGGCTGTGGCTTCTTCCGTCTGGAAAGAGGCCAGGTCGTCCTCGTCTTCTACGCTGTAAAGCCCGGCGTAGGTAAGGCCCGAATGCTTGCAAAGGCGCTCAACGGCAGTTTCAAAGGGGGAGGTGGCGTAGTCGCCCTGGTAGCCGTGGGTGGCGATGATGGCTACCCCCTTGCCCGCCCAAAGAGAGCCTTTGGCGCTTCCGTAGTATTTATTCAGGCCGTAGTGCCGATCCAGCACCGCCTTCATACACGCCGGGCAAAACCAGGCGTAGATGGGCGTTGCCAGCACGATCAGGTCTGCCCATTGAATATCCTCTACAATGGCATACATATCGTCGTGCTGCACGCAGCCGTAGCTGCCCTCTACCTGCTGGCAGGCGTAGCAGCCCTTGCAGGGGTTGATATTCTTATCCGCCAGGGTCACATAGCGCACAGCTGCGCCATTTTCTTTCATTTCTTCCATAAAGGGCTTGCACAGCTCAGCGGTGTTGCTTACCCGCCTGGGGCTGCCCATTAAAATCAATACATTCATAAGATACCTCACTTGGTTATCTGGTAAAGGGTCGGTTGAACGACCCGATTTCTATTAAATTTCCTTCAGGGTCTGCGATGTAGCAGGTGCGCTGACCCCACGCTTCTGTTTCCGGCGCCAGGACGGAAACCGCACCCTTGGAGATGGCATCGGCATAGGCTTTGTCCACCTCTTTAAAGGTATCCACATACAGGGCGATCTCAAAATGACCGTTGAGCCCCTTGATATATTCATAACGGCGGCTGGTCATCTTTTCAAAATCATTTCTTCCGTAAAGCAGGAAAAGGGTACCGTCCTTGACCAGGTACACATTGGAGGTGTCCTCACTCTCCCGGATCTCAAAGCCCAGTACGTCCCGGTAAAACCGGATCATGCGGCCCATGTCCTCCACGAACAAGCCAAAACCGTCTAATTTCATGTTGTTTCCTCACTTTTTTAGATTATTGAACATCCCAGCCATTTTTCAATTGCAGAGCTGCCCATTAGGATCCGTACATTCATAGGTTTTCTTCTTATGTAAAATCAATCTCATAGCCTACGCCATCTGCAAACAGCACTCCGCAGGTCAGCCGCAGCTTTAGCAGGCAGGTGTTGGGGTCGGCTTCGTTTACATGGCCATTGCCGTACCAGGCGGCAAAGGCAGAGCGCACAGCGGCCATGATCTCCCGGTTTTCCTCCTGCAGCACATGGCCCAGATCCTCCCCCTCGCCCTGGGCGGTAAACCATTCGCCGCAGATGGCAATAGCGGGGTTTTTCTGAATCTGCTGCATTTTCCCGGAAAGGCGATGGGTAACTACATAAAACGCCCCATCCAGATACAGCCCATCCACCGTACGCACCCGGGGCAGGCCGTTTTCTACCGTGGCCAGAGCAATCAGGGAATCCTTGCCGAATCGCTGGGTCAGGATGGCGTTTAGGTTGTCATTTAGCTTCATTGCGCTTCCTCCAACTGGTTAGATACAAAATGGTATACTTCCTTGCTCCCGGAGAGGATGTGGCCCATCAGCTCCTGGGGGTAGACGGTAAGCCCGGGCAGATTTTCCAGAGGCACCCAGCAAAATTCCAGGTTGATCCTTTGGCCGCCCAGATCGTCAAAGCCGTAAAAGCTGCCCTCCTGGGGAATGGCAGAGGGGTCTTTCAGAGCAATGCGGTAATACAGGCATATCTGGTGGCAGGGGCGCGCTCCCCAGGGGAAGAAAATTTCCCCCACCGCCAGCAGCTCTTTTACTTTGATGTCTGCGTGGATCTCCTCCCGGAATTCCCGCTGCAGGGTCTGGGCGGTGGTCTCCAAAGCGGCTACATGGCCGCCGATGATGCTGTAGTCATCGTCCAGGGGCTTTTGCAGCAGAATTTTTCCGTTTTGGATCAATATGCCGCCCACCCGGTAAGAAAATACAAAGTCTTTTTCTTTATACAGAATATCGCTTCCCATAGCTTTCACTTCCTCACCATTTTGAACATACCGGCGCCGTCCCAATCGCAGGGCCGCCGCTCAAAGCCGCATTTTTCATAAAAAGCTTCTTTTCCTTTGGCGCTGATCAGCTCCAGGCTGACAGCCCAGCCCTCCCGCAGGCTGGACAAGATGTAATCTTCGATCGATGTCATCAGCAGCCGCCCAACGCCTTTGCCCTGATACTCCGGGCGCACCGCAAAATCCTTGATATAGAAGGACATTCCGCCGTCACCCAGCAGCCGGGCCATGCCTACAGCCCTGTCGCCATCGAAAGCGCAAAAGGTGGCAACGCTGTGCTTCAGGGCCGTTTCTACCTGCTCCAGGCAGGGCGCTTGCCAGCCTACAGACTTATAAAGTTCCAAAAACAACTGCGCCGACAAAAGGTTTTTCTGCACCGTCATAGCTTTTCTCCTTCCAGCGCCCTTACATAGATCCGGCTGTCCTCGCCGTAGATGTCTACCCGGTTTTCCAAGTAGGCAAAGCCGTATTTTTCGTATACGCCCATATGATCTGTGGCGATGTATACCTGCTTTGCCCCCTGCTTTGCTGCTTGGGCGCAGGCGTGATCAATTACCAGCCCTGCCCGTCGGCTGCCCCGGTACTCCGGGGCGGTGTGGACAAAGCCGATCCAGGGGGTCATAGTTTTGTCGTCTACGCAGTCTTGGGCCGTCAGGGTAGCAAAGGAAACCAATTCTTCCCCATGGGTCAGCAGAAATAGCTTGCCGTCGCTGCCCAAAAGGGCGTGAAACCGGCCTTCTTCCAGCAGCTTTGCCAAAAATTTCGCCGCGCCCCAGCTGCAGCTTTTGATGGCCTGCAGCCAATGCCCAGGGTCTTGTGCTTCAAAATATTCCAGTATTTTCATAACGCTTACCTTTCTGCGCTTGGGCTTTCCTAATTTCTGTTCTATGGGTGCTTAGCGGAGGCCAGGGCGCCCACCATCCAGGCCATATTCTTGCCCAGATTGTAGGCGATGGCCATGCCCTCTGTGTCCTGGCGTACTTCCTTAGGCGTATTGCCATGTACCATGCACCAGTAACAAGAAGATACCAATGGCTGTTCGTTTACCATGGGATACTTATGAAGCGCTTCCAGGGCTGCGGTTGTACCGGCCCGGCGTGCGGATACGATGCAGCCGCAAGGCTTATACATCAGGCGTTTGCCGTGAGCGGCGTAGAGCCTGTCCAGCAGAGAAATAAGGCTGCCGTTGGGGGATGCAAAGTATACCGGGCTGCCAATCACCATGCCGTCGGCATCTTTCAGCTTTTCTGCCAAAGCGTTAACAGCATCTTCTATCACGCATTTGCCTATCTTGCGGCAAGCAAAGCAGCCCCTGCAGCCGCTGATTTGCTGTGCGCCGATGTGTACGATCTGGGTCTGTACCCCGTGCTCGTTTAGCCCTCTGGCTACTTCTTCCAGAGCGGTATATGTGCAGCCTTGTTCGTGGGGGCTGCCGTTGATCAAAACCACTTTCATAGCTTTCGCTCCCATTCTAACCTCGGAGGTAATGTAGCGCAATATAGTATCATATTGCCACCTTTTTTATAAAACCCGTTGCGTTGCGTACTCCTCGATCCTGCGCACTACGCTGTGGGTATAGGGGGTAAAGTATTTGCCCCAAGCGCCGTTGGCGCTGGGGTTGATGCTTTCGTAGTCCACGCCCAGCCGGGTGATGCCCTCTTTGCGCAGATATTCCACAGTAAAATCCAGCAGATTGGCGAAAAGACCGGTCCCCCGGTACTGGGGCAAGCAGTATGCGCCGCAAATATTTTTCATATTGGGCGTTTCGGATATAAAGTTTTCCCCATCCTCGCCTACTTCGATAAACGCCACCGCATTTGCGCCCTGCTCTGCTACAAAAGCCAGAGTATCCCGCTTCTCCGCTTTTGCGATCCATGCTTCCACCGCCTCAGGCTCAGAATGCATAAAGCAGGGGCTTTCGCTTAAGTGGGCAGAAAGCTTCCGTCGCATCTGCCGCAGGCGGATAACCTCTTCTTTGGGAAGCAGGCGGAATGTGCAATCTGTCATTGGCGGGCAATCAACTGGGCTCATAGGCCGAATGGCATCTACGCAGCGCAGACCAAACCCATACTGAAAAAATGCGCCGATGGCCTGGGCATCGTGGGCATACAAAGCAACGGCGTGGTATAGGGCTCCTTTGGAAACCCATTTTTCCGCGGCTGCCTGATACATTCTGCGGTAGATAAGCTCTCTATTCTCCGGCAGTGCGCCGTGGGCATGAATGGGCGAAAATATGCCCTTTACCTGGGAGGCAAACGCATTGGAAAACGGGCCGACGCAGCATAAATAGCCAACCAGTTTCCCGTTATCTATCGCTGCCACACCAAGGCCATTTTCTGCAAACCGGTGGAGCTCCGGCAGTTGGCCGATGGGCGGCAAGGCGCTGACGGTTGCCCGCTCTTCTTCATAATTTGCAAAGGCAATGGCCTTCGCTTGTTCTATGTGTTGTTTTTCAAATGTTTCGATGTTCACAAATACTCTCCTTTAACACGGTTGGAGAGTTACGCTTCCGTTACCCTCCGGTTTGTTGGTATACGAATGCTCTGCTTCATATCATCATCACTCCTTTAATTGCTATATTTCTTATGCAGGCCCAGGGAACAGATTACCGATCCGGCGGCAAAGGATTACCGGGCAAGCATAGGCGCATGAGATGGATGCATTTTGGGGGAGGTCATTGCCCGTCCCTCTGGGGTACGGGGGTGGGCTGGTTTAGCCGGCCGGACTTGATAAAGGCCAGCATGGACATAAACTCCAACCCCAGCAGCTGGTTGATCTCCTCGAAAGAGAAATGGCACACCTTTGCGGCGCACAGCGCTCCAAGGCCAAAGGTAAAGATCCAGATCTGCTTAAAAAGGGCCATGGCTTCTGCTTCCGTCAGGCCGTAATCCCGGCAGATCACCTGGATGCAAACCCTGGCGGTATCCCCCAACTCCGGGAAAATATCCTCAAAGCAGCGGGCCTGCTGGTTTTCCGACATCCAGATCAGCTGGTACAGCTTCGGCTCGTCCATGGCAAACAAAATCATCTGCATGCCAAACTGCTTAAAAGCAGGCTGGTAGTGGATGGCCTTTTCCGCAAAGCTTTCAAACCGGGCCAGCGCCGCCTGGCGCACCTGGCTGCGCACTTCCTCCATGCCGGAAAACAGGGTAAATACCGGCCGGGCGGAGCTTCCCAGCCTGGCGCCCAGCTCCCGGGCGGTAAGGGCATCCACGCCCTGCTGGCTTACCAGCTCCAGGGCGGCAGCAACGATCTGCTCTTTGGTAAATTTCGGTTTTGGAGGCATAGCTTATCACCTTTCTAAAACAGCTGTTTTGCATCGTTCGTTTTAGTATAATCTGAGATAGCCGCTGTGTCAATAGGCAGGGCAGTTTTTCCCAAAAACGCAAAAAACGGCATGATCTCCATCATGCCGTTTCTCGGTAAAAAAGTATGCAGGGCGGGGTAAAACCCGCCCTGCATCCTAGTGCAAAATTATTTCTTATCTTCCTCGGGGATGAAATCCAGGGTGATCTCTTTCACATTGGTATGCAGCTGGGTGTACTTTACCCCGGCGGCATCCATCATCCGCTTGGAAGCCATGGTTGCCATAGAATCGGCATATTTGTCCGACAAATATACCACTTCCTTTACGCCGCTCTGAATGATAGCCTTGGCGCACTCATTGCAGGGAAACAGCGCCACATAGATGCGGCTGCCCCGCAGATCTCGGCCGTTGGCGTTGAGCACGGCGTTCAGCTCCGCGTGGACCACATAGGGATACTTGGTCTGCTCGCCTTCCCGCTCCCAGGGGAACTCATCATCCGAGCAGCCCTTGGGCATGCCGTTGTAGCCGGTGGAGATAATGATATTATCCTGGCTTACGATGCAGGCGCCAACCTGGGTGTTGGGGTCCTTGCTTCTGCGGGCTGCCAGCATGGCAATGCCCATAAAATACTCGTCCCAGCTGATGTAATCCGCGCGCTTCATTGGCCGTCCTCCTTAGTCGAACAAATCCTTGATATTGTCAAAAAATTTCTTGATCTTGGGGGTCTTTTCGCTTTCCAGGCTGTCCTGGAACTTTTCCAGCAGCTCCTTCTGTTCCCGGGTAAGCTTGGTGGGGGTTTCTACCACCACAGTTACCCGCTGGCTGCCCCGGCGGCGGACATTGCGCACATCGGGAATGCCTCTGCCGGGCAGGGTAAACACCCGGCCGGTCTGGGTGCCTTCGGGGATCTCTAGGCTATAGCTGCCCTCCAGGGTAGGCACATCGATCTTCGCGCCCAAAGCCGCCTGGGCAAAGGAAATAGGCACCTCGCAAAGCACTTCCATGCCGTCCCGGCGGAAATACTTATGGGGCTTTACCATCACTTCAATCAGCAGATCGCCGCTGGGGCCGCCGTTGGAGCCTGCGTTGCCCTGGCCGGGCTCCCGGTAGCTCTGGCCGTTATCGATGCCTGCGGGGATCTTGGTGGTAAAGCGGTTGGTGCGGCGCACCTTGCCCTTGCCCTTACAGATATTGCAGGGGGTCTTGATCACCTTGCCCCGGCCGGAACACTGGGGACATACGGCGGTAGACTGCATGGTCATGCCCATGAAATTCTGCTGGGTGCGCACCTGGCCGCTGCCACGGCAGCGGGAGCAGGTCTCCACAGCCCCATCGGCAGAGCCGGAGCCATGGCAGGCACCGCAGTTTTCAATGCGCTGGTAGGCAACCTCTTTTTCGCAGCCGAAGGCGGCTTCTTCAAAGGTAACATCGATCCGCGCGCCCACGCTTTCGCCCCTTACGGGGGCGTTGGGGTTGGAGCGGCTGCTTCTGCCGCCGCCGAAGAAAGATCCGAAAATATCCCCCAGGTCGCCAAAATCCCCAAAGCCGCCGAAGCCGCCAAAACCGCTGCCACCGCTGAAATTGGGGTCTACTCCCTGGAAGCCGAACTGGTCGTAACGGGAGCGCTTTTCTTCGTTGCTGAGTACCTCGTAGGCTTCGCCTACCTCCTTAAACTTTTCCTCCGCTTCCTTGTTGTCCGGGTTGCGGTCGGGATGGTACTGCATGGCCTTCTTTCGGTAGGCCTTTTTTATTTCCTCGGCGCTGGCGTCCTTTTTGACCCCCAGCACCTCATAATAATCACGCTTTTCAGCCATCTAACTCACCTCTCATAGGGACAAAATGTAGGGCAGGGGCTTACTCCCACCGTCTGCCTGATCCTCGGCAGCCGCACCGGCGGGGGCAAGCCCCCGCCCTACACCAATACGGGAAATAGGGGCGGCGGAGCCGCCCCTTATGGTTATCTTAGTCTACAGTTTCGTAGTCGGCATCCACGGGGCCGTCGTTGCCCATGTCGGGAGCGGCACCGGCAGCGCCCTGCTGCTGGTACAGCTTCTCAGCCACGGGGTAGAAAGCCTTCTGCACAGCCTCGATGCCGGCCTTGATAGCGGCCAGGTCGGAGCCCTTGTTGGTCTGCTTCAGCTGGTCGATGGCGGCCTGGATGGCAGAGCGCTCAGAATCGGTAGCCTTGTCGCCCAGGTCAGCCAGGGCCTTTTCGGTCTGGTAGATCACCTGGTCGGCCTCGTTGTGGGTGTCAACCTCTTCCTTGCGGGCCTTATCCTCGGCGGCGTACTGCTCAGCCTCGCGAACAGCCTTCTCGATATCGTCCTGGCTCAGGTTGGAGGAAGCGGTAATCACGATCTTCTGCTCCTTGCCGGTGCCCAGGTCCTTGGCGGATACGTTTACGATGCCGTTGGCGTCGATGTCAAAGGTAACCTCGATCTGGGGAACGCCACGGGGAGCGGGGGCAATGCCGGCCAGCTGGAAGCGGCCCAGGGTCTTGTTGTAAGCAGCCATCTCACGCTCGCCCTGAAGCACATGCACCTCAACGGAGGTCTGGGAATCGGCAGCGGTGGAGAAGATCTGGCTCTTGCGGGTGGGGATGGTGGTGTTGCGGTCGATCAGGCGGGTAAATACGCCGCCCATAGTCTCAATACCCAGGGACAGGGGGGTAACATCCAGCAGCAGGATGTCCTTGACATCGCCGGTGAGAACGCCGCCCTGGATAGCAGCGCCCAGCGCTACGCACTCGTCGGGGTTGATGCCCTTGAAGCCTTCCTTGCCGGTCAGGCGCTTAACAGCCTCCTGCACAGCGGGGATACGGGTAGAGCCGCCAACCAGCAGCACCTTGTGCAGGTCGTTAGCGGTCAGGCCGGCATCGCTGAGAGCCTGGCGAACAGGCTTCAGGGTGCGCTCTACCAGATCGGCAGTGATCTCGTTGAACTTAGCCCGGGTAACGGTGGCGTTCAGGTGCTTGGGGCCGGTAGCATCGGCGGTGATATAGGGCAGGGAAACATCGGAAGAGGTCACGCCGGAAAGCTCGATCTTAGCCTTCTCAGCAGCTTCCTTCAGCCGCTGCATAGCCATACGGTCGTTGCGCAGGTCGATGCCCTCGGTCTTCTTGAACTCGTCTACCAGGTAGCTGATGATGCGCTCGTCAAAATCGTCGCCGCCCAGGTGGGTATCGCCGGCGGTAGCCAGAACTTCAAAAGCGCCGTCGCCGATATCCAGGATGGATACGTCGAAGGTACCGCCGCCCAGGTCGTAAACCATGATCTTCTGCTCGGTCTCCTTGTCCAGGCCGTAGGCCAGAGCAGCAGCGGTGGGCTCGTTGATAATGCGCTTTACATCCAGGCCGGCGATGCGGCCGGCATCCTTGGTAGCCTGGCGCTGAGCATCGGAGAAGTAAGCGGGCACAGTAATAACTGCCTCGGTAACGGTCTGGCCCAGGTAGCTCTCGGCATCAGCCTTCAGCTTCTGCAGCACCATAGCGCTGATCTCCTGGGGAGAATAGCCCTTGCCGTCAACAGTTACATGGTAATCCTCGCCCATGTGGCGCTTGATGGAGCTGATGGTGCGGTCAGCGTTGGTAACCGCCTGGCGCTTGGCGATCTGGCCAACCAGACGCTCGCCGGTCTTGGTGAAGGCCACCACAGAGGGAGTGGTACGGGCGCCTTCGGCGTTTGCGATAACGACGGGCTCGCCGCCTTCCAGAACGGCAACACAAGAGTTGGTGGTGCCCAAGTCAATACCAATAATCTTTCCCATAATAAAATTCCTCCTATATAAATGAAAATAATATACTGTGATTTATAAACTGACAGCGAGAGTATCGCTTTGCGATTTATTAAAAATCATGCCCGGAGGGCATACCTCAATTGTCAATTGTCAATTGTCAATTGTCAATTGTCAACTGTCCATTAGTTGGCTACCTGTACCATTGCAAAGCGGACGATCTTATCGCCCAGCTTGAAGCCCTTTTGGAACACCTGGGTAACGGTGTTTTCCGCGAACTCCTCGCTTTCGGTGTGCATAACGGCGTTGTGCAGGTTGGGGTCGAACACATCGCCGGGGGATCCGAAGACCTCTACGCCCAGGCCGGCAAAGATCTTTACCAGCTCCTGCATGGTCAGCTCTACGCCCTTTTTGTAGGCTTCGTCTTCGGTGGGCTGATTCAGCGCCCGCTCCAGGTTGTCGTAAACCGGCAGCAGCTTTGCCACCGCGTCGGCCTTGCCGTTGGTGTAGCTGGCTTCCTTTTCCTTTAGGGTGCGCTTGCGGTAGTTATCGTATTCCGCCGCCAGGCGCAGGTAGTTATCATGCTCGGTGTTATATTTTTCCTCGAAGGGGCTAAGCTCCGGGGCGGCCTCTTCCTGAGTTTCTTCCTCAACGGGAAGCTCCTGGGCTTCGGTTACCTTTTCTTCGGGGATCTGCTTTTCGTCCTTTTCCACAGTTAATTCTCCTTATCGCCTTCCGGCAGCTGGGGTTTATCAGGCTTGGCAAACATCTTGCTCAGGCTCTCGGCAAAGTAGCTCAGCCTTGCGGTCACCTTGGCGTAATCCATGCGGGTAGGGCCTACCACACCGATCATGCCGTGCATGCCGTCGCCAATGTCAAACTTGGTCATGACTACGCTGGTGTCCTTCAATTCCTGGGCCACATGCTCCGGGCCTACCAGCACCTGGGTGCCGTTGGCGTTTTGCATGATGGCGGGCAGGTTGCTCAGGCTTTCCTCGTCCAGAGAGGTCATGATCCGCTGGGCTTTGTCAATATCCCGGTATTCCGGCTGGGTAAGCAGGCGCATCTGGCCCGCTACCGCCATATTGGTGCGCTCCTGCTTACGCAGGGTATCGCAGGTAAAGTCTACAACTACGGGCACCAGGCTTGCTGCCGCTCCCGCAGAGCGCATAACTCTATCCAGCAGCTCCGGGGTGATCCCCTCCGGAGGAAGCTCCGTCAGGGTGGCATTCAGCACCGCCGCCAGCAGCTTCAGGTCGGCTTCCGCAATATCCAGGGGCAGCTTGATCAGCTTGTTAACAACTTCATCATTGCTAAGCATCAGCACCAGAATAAAGCTGCCGCTGCCTGCCAAGATCAGCTCAAAGCGCTTTACCGTTGCGCCGCCGTGGCGGCTGGCTACGGAAATAGCCGGAAGATCGGTAGCCTGGCTGACCAGCTTGGCAACCTTTTCTACCATCCTATCCACCTGCTGCATCTTGCTTTCGATGGCATCGGAGATCTTCTGGGTCTCGTCCATGCTCAGGCGGTAATCCAGCATCAGCTCATCCACATACAGCCGGTAGCCGGCGGGAGAGGGGATGCGGCCCGCGCTGGTATGGGGCTGCTCCAAATAGCCCATGGCAGTCAGGTCTGCCATTTCGTTGCGGATGGTGGCAGAGGAGTATTTCATGTCGGGCATTTCCGCGATGGCCTTAGAGCCAACGGGCTCCGCCGTGCGGATATACAGGTCTACGATGGAGCGCAGCACCTTCTTTTTCCGTTCGGTAAGTTCCATGTTCTCCTCCTTATTTGGGGAACCTCTGAACGCTTCGTCTTGGCTCCCCTTCGTTAGCACTCAACGCCTTTGAGTGCTAAGCACACTATACACCAGAGTGCTAAAAAAGTCAAGAGGCGGTTTTTGAATTATCTATTAACATTTCTTCCCGGATGTTGCAACCGTGTCGCCTTCGCGGTATAATTCATTTAAACATAAATTTGACAAGGGGGCTTGTTTGCATGGCCAAAAAAATCATTGTGGCGGTTATTGTTGCGCTTGTGATCCTAATCCTGCTTTACTCTGTCAGCATGCAAAGGTATCAAATTGCCGTTCAGTGGATAGAAGACGGCGTTTTTAGCAAAGCTACTTGTTATATTGATGAATTTCCTTTTATAATAGAGCTATACGACCCCGGATTTGTGTCCTACGCATACGCTGGGGAAGCCATGGAATACGGCCGTTTTGACGAGGCGATGGAATTGCTAAAACCTCTGGCAGAAAAAAACTACCGCGACAGCGTTCAAATGTTGAAGGAATGTATGGAAAAAGTTGCCAATTCGCCCAATAAATGAATCTCCGTTTGAGGTTTATTGATATGAAGAAAGTTATTGTAATTGGCTGCCCCGGAAGCGGTAAGAGTACGTTTTCTAAATCATTGCACCAAATTACAAATATCCCTCTGTTTCATTTGGATATGCTATTTTGGAACGCAGATAAAACAACCGTTGAAAAGTCTGTTTTTCTTGACAGATTATTAAAAATCATGCAGCATGACGAATGGATCATAGACGGCAATTATGCTTCTACCATGGAGTTAAGAATGCAAGCGTGTGATACCGTTATTTTTCTTGATTATCCGTTGGAGGTTTGCCTGAACGGTATAGAGGAAAGAAAAGGGAAAGCGCGAAGCGATATGCCCTGGATCGAGCCCAGCGAAGATGATGGGGAATTTATTGAGTTTATAAAAAACTACAATTCGCAAAGCAGACCAAAAGTGATCGAGCTCTTGGATAGATATTCCCACAAAAATATTATTGTATTTTCAACTCGTACACAGGCAGAAGACTTTTTAATTAAAACACAACGATAAATTCCAAACATTTTTGCACCGCACAAAAGCCTCCCTTGTGTAAAGGGAGCCTTGGGCACCATAAGCGCCAGTTAAACAAACTTGAATTTGACGAGGAGAACACGATATGAGCATCACACAGATTTTTTATGATAATCTGGCTTCCCAATATGATAAACTGTTTCTTGATTGGCAAGCCACTACACAGGAACAGGCGGTTATTCTGGACAAACTTTTTGTGAGTAATGGCTTTGACAAATCTGCATATATTCTGGATTGTGCCTGTGGAATTGGAACACAGGCAATCGGCCTTGCTGCCATCGGCTACAATGTAACAGGTTCAGATATTAGCGATGGAGAAATCGCTGAAGCCAAAGAACGAGCCAAGAAGAACAATGTAAAAGTTTCC
>JAFSBW010000037.1 GCA_017437095.1 Oscillospiraceae bacterium | reverse complement strand
AATCTTGAGAGTTCTCCGGATTTCTTTGGGAATCACAATCCGCCCGAGGTCATCCACCCGACGGACGATACCAGTAGCTTTCATATATATCTATCTCCTTTAATTTACAAATTACGCTGTTAGTATCTGCAAATAGAGGTCGATTATACCGCCCAAAAGAAAAACTCCTCTGCGCATTGCAGAGGAGTTTTTCCAAAATTTGATGAAAGAATAAGTTATTTGACTTCTTTTCCACACATTTCACATCTTCCCATGCGAACCGCGTCGCCACAGTATGGGCAACGCTTCACCGTGTCCTTCTGGGTGTGCATAGCGGCCTTCTTAAGAACTTCTGCAGATTGCGTTGACAACGGAGATAATCTCATTACTTTGGTGGCGGCGCTTGTAGGGAACGGCCTGCGTGCCGTTCCTATTGGCTTGGTGAAACGGGACGACACACAGGTCGTCCTATACGTTTTTGACGGCGGGTATTCGGGATCGCAGCGGCGGGGCTGCAAAGATGCGAAAACCGTCCCCTTGTCCCTGCCCCTAAACGCTTCCCCGGGGGGGAGCTGCCCCCAAAGGGGGCTGAAGAGGAATGCGGGCGAAAATCTGCCGTCCAAGCATCTGCCCAGACTCCTTACCAGGCTGTAAGATCTCGCCGTTCCTCTTCCGTCAGCCCTATGGGGCTGACACCTTCTGGGAATTATGGTATGATTGCCCCCGGTAATCATGGGGATTTTGGATTCGCTGCGCGGAGCACCACCCCGGGGGAAGGGTTTTTACGGGGGCTAGCCTATAAAATGCGAAAACCGGGGGCTGGGGATTTTTCCCAGCCCCGGTGGGGTGTGTTATGGGGTTGGTGGTTGGGGGTAGATGGGGACAATAGAACGCCCCCTTGTTCCATTTAGTTTGCGGAAAAGGTTGTTTTACCCTGCTGCCTTATAACAGATAGCCCATTTAACGGCTAAGATCCTTTGATTTTTCCTTATCGTTGCCATCATCGCCGGAGCTAGTGCCCCAGGATTCGATGCGCCAGGCGATTTGAGAAATAAATTCCAGGTTTGTGGGTTTGCGCTGACCAATATTGTGGAGATCACAGAAATATTTTGCCCAAACGGCTTCGTCCCGGTTTTTCCAGGCCAGGCCGACGGCCCAGCGGATATTCCGCTCTACCTGGGCCGGGCTTATCCCGGGGCTTTGCAGCCGGGCTACCGCCGGGTAGATATCCTTCATGATGGATTGCCGCGGATCCTGCCGGTAGACCAGGATGGCCTCCAGCGTGTACCCAAAGCCTTTGAGCTTTGGCGACAATCCTAATTCAAAAAGCGCGGAAAGTACACTTTTGCTATAGTCTCCAGCTTCTTTTGTTAACATTTCTGATATGTCATGGCCCAGTATCAAGTATGTTACCTCCTCAAAGAATCGTATCTTTCTATTTATGGGGGCGCTTGCGTTTCATTATGCAAATTTCCCCCTATATGCTATATATAGCCTGAGATTCCCAAAAACTGACAATTTTTATTTATTTTTCTTAGCAAAATATGGAAGCCTAAGAAATTTAAAGAGCAAGGTTTTATTTTTGCCGTTGCTATGCTGGCATCACTCGAAGCGCAATGCACGAAATATAGAGGAAGATATTACGGTGACCGCAAAATACATATTGCGCGAAAAGGTGACCAATGGTAATATAAAATAGCACCGGCGGTGTCTGCATTTGTTCTTGTTTGGGAAATATAATATTACCAATAGAGCAAGTTGCCCATTGGAGGTGCGCATTATGGATGAAATTGGGATCGCCGTTTTGGTCGGCAGCAATATTGCCAAATACCGCAGAAGAGCCGGCCTGACCCAGGAACAGCTGGCGGAGAAGATCGGCGTAACGCCTGCATTTATTTCCAGAGTGGAATGCGGCAAGAAAAGCATGAAGATCAGCACATTGGTATCCGTAGCCCAGGCGCTTCAGGCCAGTGTGGATGCCTTGGTGAGCGAATCTGCCAACGATGGTGCGCGTGCTAATATCTATAAGCTTCTTGCCGATGTTCCGCCTGCGTATTTAGAGAGCGTGGAGGCTATTGCCCGGCTATGCATTGAGCATTTTGAGCCAAAGCAGCCTTGAAGCAAACATAAAGGAGAGAAAAGATTTGCTGACCAGAGAAGACGACTTCATTGAAAGCCTGTACCGCTCAGAGTATGTAAAGCTTCTGGGTTATGCGCAAAAATGGGTCGGCAAGGCAGGACCGGCGCAGGACCTTGTGCAGGATACATTTCACGAAGCCGTGCAAAACGCAGATACCCTGCGCAGCCATCCCAATCCCCAAGGCTGGCTGATGCAGACCCTAAAATACAAGCTAATGACCTACGAAAGAGACCGCGCCCGGTATGCCAAACTGTTTGTGTCCAGCGAAGCAGTTGGCGAAATAGCTGCTCCGGGCAGTCATATGGCAGAGTTGATGCAAACAGTAAAGGCTGCGCTTACACCCCAAGAATTTGATCTGTTCGAAAGGCTCATTCTCCGGGGCGATAGCCACCTGGAGGCAGCTTCCGAATTGGGCATTACGGTATGGGCCTGCCAGAAAAGAGCATCCAGGATCAAAGAAAAGCTGAAGAAGGCGCTTGGGGAAAACGGCGGTCATAAAAAAACAAAATTCTTCTGTCAGCTTTTGATGCTGGCGGTAATACATAGGTGAAGGGGGATAATAGATGTTCAACAAGAAGAATACCCAACACTTAGACGATCTGGAGGCGCTGTCCATCCAGGAATTAGAGGCGATCCTTCAGGCCGATCGGCAGCAAGAAGATACGGATGACCCGGAAACGGTTTATGAAGCCCTGGCTATTTTGGAAAAAAGAGGTGCGCTGGAAAGCTGCCATGAGGATGTTGACGCGGCCTGGAAGGAATTTCAGACCCATTACAGTATTCCCGAGGGGGATAACGAGTCCCTCTATCCCTGCGAGCTGCCCGCGGAGCTTGCGGCTGCAAAGAAAAAGAGGAGCGTATGGAAGCCCCTGGCGTCCCTTGCGGCTGCGCTTGCCCTGATGCTGTTTATGGCTATGCCCGTGTTTGGCCAAGAAAGCCTATTCCGGCATATTGGGCGGTGGACGGAAAATGTGTTTAGCTTTTCCGGCGGCAAACAGCATACCGGATATCCCGAAGATATCGGCGGCGATACCGCGTTCAGCAATACAGATTTGATCGATGTTTATGTAGAGCTTGCGGCCAAGGGATGCGATGCGCAAGTAGTTCCTACATGGATCCCGGAGGGATACTCTTTGCGTGAATTATCCACGGCAGAAACGCCCAGGAATCTCAAAGTTTTCGCATACTTTGCAAATGGCGAGAAAGCGTTGTCCCTGTGTTTCATAATACTTACTGAGCAGGTCAGCGGCTACTACCATGAAAAAAGCGATGATGCGGTAGTAATTGAAAATATAAATGGCATTGATCACTATTTCTTCCAAAACGGCGATCAGGCCAAATGTTGTTGGGTAGCAAATAATGTTGAATGTTCTATCAGCGGAGATATATCTGAGGAAGACCTGCAAAAGGTCATCCGATCTATATACTCGGAGGTAGAAGAAAGTGAGAAAAACAATTAAAAGACTGGCTCTGCTGTTGGCAATTGCGGTGCTGTTGGCAATGCCTGTGCATGCGGCGGAAGGAAACCAAATCACCCCTCGCGAAAGCACTGTTATGTCCCAGTATTGCACATATTTATATGTCCCTTCCGGGAACACGGTCCAAATTTGGTTTGAGATTATGGGCACACGGATCTTGGACAGGATCGGCGTGCTCCGCGTTGAGATCCAGCGGTCTTTTAACGGGGTAGCCTGGGCAACCATGCAAACATATGAATATACAGATTATCCCACCATGATGGCTACCGATAAACTCTCTCATGATTCCTATGTTACTCACTATGGAACATACGGCTACTATTACCGCGCAAAGGTAACCATTTTGGGGCAAAAGGGCTCTGATATCTATACAAAAACGGTTTATACAGATACGATCTATCTGGGAAGCTAACAACCATATCCCCGCCCCCTTCAAAAAGCACCGCATGAAACTGCGGTGCTTTTTTATTGCTACAAAGAAGACATGAGAAGACAGGGGACGTTCTCTGGCTTGGCGCATAACCTTTAACCGCTAACCCCATAACACACCCCACCGGGGCTGGGAAAAATCCCCAGCCCCCGGTTCTCGCGGTTTTTCAGCCCCCCAAAAAAGCCTTTTGTCTGCGCCTGCAACGGTTTTACAATTTGCGCTGTTAGAATCTGTAAACAGGGAAGATTTATACTGCCGGATTTACTTTTTCAAGCCAGTATGCTATTATGGAAAAAAGTGATGGAGGTTTCTTATGGTAAATTCGATCGTCGAGCAGCTAAAAAGCATTGGCGCATTTCGCGTAGATGCGGAAGATTATGATTGGTTATGCAGTTACCCTGATATAATATTTGAAATAATTCTGGATGCTGTGCCGACAAAGGAGCAAGTTTCTGTCGCCGTAACCGCCTTGGAAGAGTTCGTCCACAAATATAATAAATGGCACTCTTTCAGGCCTATTGATTATATTTCCGGCATTGACCGTTTGCCTGAAGGGCCACACCCCAGAGGGATCTACATACATATTGATTTTGGATCCGCTTCAGCCACAGCGGTGGTTTCAGCAGTAGAAGTGTTGGCAAAAACAAATCTTCCCATTTTCAGAGTTGCGTTGCAATGGTAACAGCGCAGTAGCTTTTACTCCGCTGTAATTCATTCCTTATAAAACAGGCAAAAGGAGTGCCTCCAAGAAACCGCAAGCAGGGATACGCCTTGATTTTGGCCAAATACGGGGCTATAATAAGGAAAACTATTTTGCGAGGGATATTATGGGAAAGCTTCTTTTGATCATGGGCGATCTGGCCACGGGGAAATCTACCTTTGCCCGGGGGCTGTCCCGGCGCTATGGCGTGAATGTGTTTGTTAAGGATGATATCAAGGAGATCCTGGGCGATACCATTGGCTTTACCAATCGGGCGGAGAATAAGCGCCTGAGCGTTGCTACCGGGGCGCTGATGTGCCATATTTTCTCCGGGTTTGGCAAGCTGGGCAAGCCCTTGATCCTGGAAGCCAATTTCCGCATCGGTGAGCTGGAAACGCTGCATAAAATTGCGGCAGAGCATGGCTATCAGGTGCTTACCCTTCAGCTGCAGGGCAGCATCCCGGTTTTGTACGGGCGCTTCTTAAACCGCATCCATAACGAAAACCGCCACCCGGTGCATATCTGCGAAGAGTTTGATACCCTGGAGGGCTTCCGGGAATATATCGAGAGCCTGCGCTGCCCCAATATCCCCGGGGATGTGCTTGCCATCAACGCCGACGATTTTTCCTACCAGGCAGACCCCCAGCTTCTTGCCAAAATCGATACCTTTATGAAATAAGGCTCTGCTCAGCTGTTATAGCTGCGGCCACCTGGGATGGGTGGCCCTATTTTTTGCAGCGCTTCCAGGTTTTGTAAACAATGTGTAAAACATACACCGCGTTCATTTACTCTTCAGCCCGTTTATGATACCATAAAATAAACCAGCCTGGAGGTGCTAACTATGAAAACCCATTTTCACATTACGGATGAAGACTTTGCCGACTATGTAAAGCTGACCGTCCAGGGGGAAACCCATTATTTCCAGAAGGATCTGACCCTTGAACTTGAGGATCGCGATACCTTAAACGCGGATATCGAATGGATCAAAACAGAGGAATATGTAAAAGTAAGCGGCAAGCCCATATTCCTCAGGCTGCTGCTTACGATCGCAAAGTGGATCATCGGCCCGCTGGTATTTTTTATTGACAGCTACTGCGGCATCCGTTTGGATAGCGGCTACCCTACCTTTAACCCTTATCGGGTAAAACAGAGCGTTTCCATCAGCGATCCCAAGGAAAAAACCGTGCATATTACCCTTACGGACCCCAAATACAACAAGCATACCAAGAAATATTCGCCGCCCGCCCTCAGCTATTCCCAGGCAGATGTAGCGGTTTTGAAAGAAGACATCGCCTTTTCTGAAGCCGCGCTGAAGCGGGATTGGAATGTATATCATGTGCCGGCATTTACGGTAATAATTGCCATTGTTTTGCTGCTGAATGCTATCAACTGTGCCGTGGCGATAGGCGGCCACCAAAGAGAGCCTCTGCTGCCCGTTTCCGAAAACATTGGCAGAATTTTAGGCATTGCGCTTTGCTCTGCGGTTATGCTGGCGATACTGATCGCGTTTATTGTGATCATTATAAAAGCCTGCAAGCTAAAAAAGGAAGTTGCCCGGATAAACCAATAACCCCCCAGCGGAGTGATGCGTTCACTCCGCTGTTTTTTGCCGCATTTCATTTTTGGAGCGGATCACCCAGCCCCAAAGCATCCCCCTAGGGTGAACAATATTTTTCTTTTGCCCGTGAACCGGGGAAAAAACGGGAAATTGGGTTGAATCTTTGCCGCATTTGGTGTATAATAGGGAAAAATCTATTATTGTGCGGTTTTTCCGCAAGGAGCGGCTATGGCACAGTTTTGCGATCTGCATACCCATTCTACATATTCTGACGGTACATTGTCCCCTACAGAGCTGATCGGCTTGGCCAAAAGCAAGGGGCTGTGTGCCGTTGCTCTTTGCGACCACAACACCGTAGCAGGCCTGCCGGAGTTTATAGCCGCCGGGGAAGAACAGGGCGTGCAGGCCATCGGCGGCGTGGAGTTTTCTACGGAGTACCAGGGGCGCGAGCTGCATATCCTGGGCCTTTTCATCCGGCCGGAGCATTACGGCCCCATTGCCGAAAAGCTTTCTGAAATGCTCCGGCGCAAGGAGCAGTCCAACCGGGCGCTGATCGAAGCCCTCCGGGCCGATGGCATCGAGCTGGACTACGACGCCATCCACGCCCATGCGCCGGGCCAGATAAACCGGGCAGTGATCGGGGCGGAAATGGTGCGCAAAGGCTACTGCGAAAGCGTAAAGGCTGCCTTTTCCCAGTGGCTCTCCCCCAGCCGGGGCTATTATCATCCTCCCCGGCGGCTGGATTCTGTGGAAGCCGTCCGCTTTATCAAAAGCCTGGGGGCGGTGGCTGTGCTGGCCCATCCCCTTTTGAGCCTGAGCGAGCAGGAGCTTCGCCCCTTCCTGGACGAAGCCAAACCCGCCGGGCTGGACGGTATGGAGGTATACTACTCTACCTACTCCCCGGAGGAAACCGCCCTGGCCATCCGCGTTGCCGGCGAATACGGCCTGGCCCATAGCGGCGGCAGCGATTTCCACGGCGGCAACAAGCCGGATATCCAGCTGGGCAGCGGCAGAGGAAACCTTCGCATTTGTGACAATCTTTTAAAAAACCTTGCCGATTTATGAATATTTTTGTGGAATTTCTTTAAAAGCTATGCTATAATATGGGATGGAAATCCTAACGAGGATATGGAGTGTTCAAGCAATGGATAACCAATTGCAAAAAGCCAGCTTTTGGAAGCGGATCTCCGCCTGGCTCTTTGATGTTATCATAACCGGCATTTTGGCCGTTGGTTTGGCGGTAGCGCTGTCGCTGCTGCTGGGCTACGATGGTTACAACCAAACCGTAGAAGCCGCCTACGATAAATACGAGCAGCAGTACGGCGTCGTTTTTGATATTTCCCAGGAAGCCTACGAGGCCCTGCCCGAGGCGGACCGCCAGCGCTATGATGCCGCCGGCGACGCACTGATGCAGGACGCCGAGGCCATGCGCGCTTACAGCATGATGCTCAACCTTATTTTGATCATCGCTTCCCTAAGCATTCTGCTGGCTATGCTGGTGTGGGAGTTTGCTATCCCGGTGTGGCTGGGCAGCGGGCGCACCCTGGGCAAGAAGATCTTCGGCCTTTGCCTGGTGCGGCAGGACTGCGTGAAAATGACTACGCTGCAGCTTTTCGCCCGTACCGTGCTGGGCAAATGCACGGTAGAAACGTTGCTGCCGGTGTATATGCTGGTGCTGAGCGTCTTTGGCGTTATGAGCCTGGCCGGGCCCGTGGTGCTGCTGGCGCTGCTGGGCGGCCAGCTGCTGTGCCTGGCCTTGACCCGTAACCGCTGCGCCATCCACGATCTTTTGGCCGGTACGGTAGTGGTAGATATGGCCAGCCAGCGCATCTTCGATTCCGCGGAAGATCTCATCGCCTACCAAAAGAAAATAGCCGCCGAGCGGGCCGCCCGTGCGGATTATTGAGCAACTGCCCCCATATATAGAAATCCATAGAAACAGGAAGGAAATTTGTATGAAAGTAGCCCTGCAAAATCTGACCAAGATCTTCCCCAGCCGTGACAAGAAGGCCGGCAAAGAGGTGGTCGCTGTCAATGATTTTACCTTTGACATTCCCGACGGCAAGCTCATCGGTCTGCTTGGCCCCTCCGGCTGCGGCAAGTCCACTACGCTGTATATGATCAGCGGCCTGCAGAAGCCCACTTCCGGCAAGATCTTTTTCGGCGAGGACGATGTTACCGAGCTGTCCACCGAAAACCGGGGCATCGGCCTGGTGTTCCAGAACTACGCCCTGTACCCCCACATGACCGTTAAGCAGAACATCCTCTTCCCCCTGCAGAACCTGAAGGGGGCGGACAAGATGTCCAAGGAAGCCATGCTGGAGCGGGCCGAATGGGCAGCCCGGCTGGTGCAGATCGACGACCTGATGGACCGCAAGCCCAGCGAAATGTCCGGCGGCCAGCAGCAGCGCGTAGCCATCGCCCGGGCTCTGGTAAAAATGCCCCGGGTGCTTCTGCTGGACGAGCCCCTTTCCAACCTGGATGCCCGCCTGCGCCTGCAGACCCGTGAGGAGATCCGCCGCATCCAGAGAGAGACCGGCATTACCACCATCTTCGTTACCCACGACCAGGAAGAGGCTATGTCCATTTCCGATATGATCGTAGTTATGAAGCTGGGCGTTGTGCAGCAGATCGGCGAGCCCCAGGAGGTTTACGACAACCCCACCAACCTTTTCGTAGCCAAGTTCCTTGGCACGCCCCCCATCAATGTATTCAGCGGTAAGGTGTCCGGCGGCAAGCTGTACATCGGTCAGGACGCTGTGCTGGAGATTGCCGGCGTTAGCGACCAGGAGGTTACCGTAGGCGTCCGCCCCGAGGGCTTCGAGCTGGCCGAAGACGGCAAGCTGCACTGCCAGCTGAGCAATGTAGAGGTTATGGGCCGGGATGTAAGCATCGTCTCTACCAATGAAGCCTCTCTCAACCCCATGATCCGCTCCATCATCAACGCCGACAACAAGGTAGACCTGGCCAACAAGGTGGTCAGCTACAATGTAAAGCCCCATAAGCTCTTCCTTTTCAACAAGGAGACCGAGGAGCGCATTCCCTTTGAGGTGAAGTAATATGGTAGACAGCAAACATCAATGGAAGGCCTGGTTATACCTGTCGCCGGCGATCGTCCTGCTGCTGGTATTTACCGTATGGCCCATTATCAACACCGTGCGCATGGCCTTTATGGACGGCTACAACGGCCTGGCCATCATCGGCGGCGCCGAGTTTGAGTTTGGCATTGCCAACTTCCAGCGGGTGCTTGGCCTGAGCAGCTTTAAAAACAGCCTTTATAATACCATGCTGCTGTGCGTGCTTACCGTGCCTATCTCCACCCTGCTGGCGCTGCTCATCGCTGTGGCGCTCAACTCCATCAAGTGGCTGCAGAAGGGCCTGCAGACCATCTTCTTCCTGCCCTATGTTACCAACTCCATCGCCATCGGCATGGTCTTTGCCGCTATGTTCAACATCGTCGGCAATATGGGTACTGACGGCAACGACATTATCATTACCGCCGGTATCATCAACAACATCCTGGGCGTATTCGGCATTGAGCCTATCAACTGGATCAATGCAGGCTCTGCCTATTGGGCCAACATTACCGTTATGGTAGTATACATCGTATGGAACGCCCTGCCCTTTAAGATCCTGGTGCTGCTGGGCGGCCTGCAGAGCATCAACAAGCAGTATTACGAAGCCGCCAAGGTGGACTCCACCCCCCGCTGGCGTGTATTTACCCGCATTACCGTGCCTCTGCTCTCTCCCATGATCGCCTATGTAGTCATTACCGGCTTTATCGGCGGCTTCAAGGAGTATTCCAGCATCGTAGGTATCTTCGGTGAGGACATGGGCCCCGCCGGTGCGCCTGGGCGGCTGAATACCATCGTTGGTTATATCTACGATGCCCTGCCCAAGATGAACTACGGTGTGGCCAGCGCCGCTGCGCTGATCCTGTTTGGCATCATCTTTGTAGTAACGATGATCAACATGCAGGTCAGCAAAAAGCGAGTCCATTATTAAGAGGTGTGCTATGGCTAAAAATGAGAACACCGTAATGCATGAGCGCAACATCCAGAGCATCTCTACCAAGCAAAACTACGCCAAGACCTTTGTAAAGATCGGCGTGTACGCTTTCCTGATGCTTATGGCGCTGATCGTGCTTTTCCCCTTCTACTGGATGATCAGCTCTTCTCTGAAATCCCTTTCCGAGTATAAGCTGAATGTGCCTACCCTGTGGCCCAAGACCATTGTTCTGCGCAACTACGCCGAAGCCTTTACCACCGCCAACCTGGGCCGGCTGTTTGCCAATACCGCTTATGTAGGCATCGTTTCTACCCTGCTGTCCCTGGTGATCACCGTTTTGTCCGCCTTCGCCTTTGCCCGGCTGGAGTTCAAGGGCAAGAACGCCATGTTCGCGGCGCTGCTGGCTACTATGATGATCCCCGGCGAGCTGTTTACCATTACCAACTACGCAACCATCAACGAGTTTGGCTGGATGAACACCTTCAAGGTTTTGATCTTCCCCTTCCTGGTCAGCGTATTTTATATCTACCTGCTGCGCCAGAACTTTATGCAGATCCCCAACGAGCTGTACCTGGCCGCCAAGGTAGACGGCTGCCCGGACCTGAAGTATCTTTGGAAGGTCATGATCCCCCTGGCCCTGCCCACCCTGATCTCCATCACCATTTTGAAGATGATGGGCGCCTGGAACTCCTATGTATGGCCCAACCTGGTAGCCAATAAGAAGGAGCTGCAGATGATCACCAACGGCCTGCGAAACTCCTTTACCGATGCCGCAGGCTCTGTAAACTACCCCGTGCAGATGGCTGCCGTTGCCATCGTATCCGCCCCGCTGTTTTTGGTGTTTGTGTTCCTGCGCAAATACATCATGTCCGGCGTAAGCCGCAGCGGTATCAAGGGTTAATAGGCTGTGTAACACAGCCTGTAACATAAAACAACATTCAACCAGAAAGGAAAACAACCATGAGAAAAAGAATTGTAGCATTTCTCCTCGTAATGACCATGCTGCTGAGCTTTGGCGCTCTCGCCGGCTGCGGCGGCAAGAAGGCCACAACAGCAAACTTCGAAGTTCCCGAAGTAGGTTATGATGGAAGCGAAGTTACCATCTATTTCGACCATACCATGGGCGCTAACCTCCAGGAAGTTCTGAACCTGCACATTGCAGAGTTCAACAAGCTCTACCCCAACATCCACATCGTGCATGAGCAGGTAGGCAACTACGACGACGTTCGCGACAACATCGCTGTAGAGCTGACCGTAGGCAACCAGCCCAACCTGGCTTACTGCTATCCCGACCATGTTGCTCTGTACAACATCTCCAAGCAGGTCGTAACTCTCGACTCCCTGATCGACAGCGACATCGTAGTTACCCGCGCTGACGGCACCACCGAGATCCTGGGCCTGACCCAGGAGCAGAAGGACGATTTCATCGCCGGCTACTACAACGAAGGCAAGCAGTTTGGCGACGGCCTGATGTACACCCTGCCCATGTCCAAGTCCACCGAGGTTCTGTACTACAACAAGACCTTCTTCGATGCCAACGGCCTGACCGTTCCCACCACCTGGGACGAGCTGGAAGCTCTGTGCCAGAAGATCAAGACCATCGACCCCAACTCCATCCCCCTGGGCTATGACTCCGAAGCCAACTGGTTCATCACCATGTGCGAGCAGAAGAACTCCCCCTACACCAGCGCTACCGGTGAGCATTTCGTATTTGACAACGAAACCAACCGCGAGTTTGTAGCCGAGTTCCGTGAGTGGTACAAGTCCGGCTACATCACCACTCAGGAGATCCTGGGCTCCTACACCTCCGAGCTGTTCAAATCCACCGACACCACCCGCAGCTACATGTCCATCGGCTCCTCCGCCGGTGCTACCCACCAGCGTCCCACCAAGGGCGAGGATGGCAAGTATCCCTTCGAAGTGGGCATCGCCACCATTCCCCAGGCTGACGCTTCCAACCCCAAGGTCATCTCCCAGGGCCCCAGCCTGTGCCTGTTCCAGAGCGAGAATCCTCAGGAAACCGTGGCTGCATGGCTGTTCATGAAGTACCTGACCACCAATGTGGAATTCCAGGCTGAGTTCGGTATGGCTTCCGGCTATGTTCCCGTGCTGAAGTCCGTTGCCGAGAACGAAGCTTACGCTGCTTTCATCGCCAACGCTGACGGCGGCGACTACATCGCTGCTCTGTCCGCTAAGCGCTGCCTGGAGCAGGAATCCGCTTACTATACCTCCCCCGCTTTCGTCGGCTCCTCTGATGCCCGTGATGCCGTGGGCCTGCTGCTGCAGACCTGCCTGGTAGAAAACGGCGATACCGACGCTGTTCTGGATAAGGCCTTCAAGGAGGCTCTTACTTCCTGCAGAGAAGGCTCCTAAGGCCCAATGAGCAAGCATTTTAGAATTCTTGCGCTGCTTCTCAGCTTTGCTCTTGCGCTGGGGTGTTTTACCGCCTGCGGCGCGGATGAAAAAAAGCCTGCCCCTACTACTACCGCCCAAAAGCTGGAAGAGGTAGACTATGTAGCCCAGCTTAAGCTGAACAAGCAGAGCTTTACCAAGAAGCTGGAAGTAACCGTCAAGAATTTTGTAGACGGCGATACCGTCCATTTTAACGTTCCCGAGTCCGAGATCCCCGGCGGCGTATTGAAGGCCAGATTTCTGGCCATCAATACCCCGGAATCTACGGGCCGCATCGAGCCCTACGGCAAGGCCGCTTCCAACTTTACCAAGGAGCGGCTGAAGGATGCCCAGTCTATCATCATCGAGTCGGACACCGCCGGCTGGAATGTGGATTCCACCGGCGACCGCTACCTGGTTTGGGTATGGTACAAGACTGCGGATATGCAAGAATACCGCAACCTGAACCTGGAGATCCTGCAAAATGGCCTGGCCATTGCTTCCAATACGGGCAGCAATATCTACGGCAGCATTTGCACCTCCGCCCTGGATCAGGCACGGCAGCTGAAGCTGAATGTATTCTCCGGCAAAAAAGACCCTGATTTTTACGATGGCCCCGCGGTAGAGCTTACCCTGAAGGAGCTGCGCACCAATATTGAAAGCTACCGGGATATCCAGGTTGCCTTCAACTGCGTGATCACCTCCAACAGCCGGGATACCGTGTATGTTGAGCAGTACGATCCGGAGTCGGATATGTACTACGGCATTTCCATCTACTACGGCAACAGCGGCCTCACCGGCGAGGGTCTGCAGATCCTTACCATCGGCAACGAAGTTCGCATCGTAGGCAAGGTGCAGTACTATGAAAACGGCGGCACCTGGCAGATCGCGGGCCTTAAGTACCGGGTCATGAAGCCTACCGACCCTGAAAACATCCAGCTGATCGCCTCCGGCAAATCCGGCGCCTTCCCAGTGACGGATGCCCAGACCTTTGCCAGCGGCAAGCGGGATGTCATGGTTACCGACCCCGAAACCGGGGAAGAAAAGCTCACCAGCTTCAACTATGCCGACCTTGCCATGCACACTACCCTGCAAATGCAGGGCCTGAAGGTGCTGGACGCCTACACTACCGACAACGATACCAGCTCCTCCAACGGCGCCATGACCCTCTACTGCGAGAAAGACGGCGTAAAGATCACCGTGCGCACCGTAGTGCTGCGGGACAGCCAGGGCAACCTGATCACCCAGGATGCCTACATTGGCAAGACCATCGATGTGAAGGGTATCATCGATATCTTTGAAGGCGAGCATCAAATTAAAGTATTTACTACGCAGCAGATCCAAATTCAAGAAACAACCACATAAAGGAGTTACATGATGAAAAAGTTTATTGCTTTTGCTCTTGTTCTGGTTCTTTGCCTGTCTGTATTCGCAGGCTGCGAGAAGGATTCCGTAGAGAAGACTTCCGATCTGCAGAGCGCTAAGGACTATGTTTACAACACCTACAAGAACGCTTCCGACACCTACATTGCTGACTACAAGGTAATCGGCAAGGTTCTCGTTGGCGACAAGACCTTTGCCATCACCTGGACCACCGACGCTGCTGAAGAGAATGTTAAGATCGTTCCCGGCGACGACGGCATGGTCACCATCGACATCAACGAAACCAACCCCGAGGAAGTTACCTACACCCTCACCGCTACCATCGCTGACGACAAGGGCAACACCGAGTCCGTCACCCTGAACCGCTTCACCCCCGCTGCCGTTATCGTAGACGCCGGCATGAGCTACGAAGAGATCGTAGAGGCTGGCTACAAGCTGCCCGAAGGCATCGCTATGGAAGAAACCCTCCGCCTGTTCGGCACCATCACCAAGATCGACACTCCCTATGATGCAAACTATAAGAATGTCACCGTTACCATCCAGGTTGGCGACATGGCTGACAAGCCCATCATGTGCTACCGCCTGAAGGGCGAAGGCGCTGACAAGCTGGCCGTTGGCGACAAGATCACCGTTCAGGGTATCCTGAAGAACTACAAGGGCACCATCGAGTTCGACGCCGGCTGCGAACTGCTGGCCGTTGGCCTGGATGCCAAGGATCCCAAGCCCGTCCTGGACGCCGCTTACTCCCTGCCCGAAGGCATCGCTATGACCGAGCCCTCCACCCTGGTTGGCGTGATCACCAAGATCGACACTCCCTATGATGCCAACTATAAGAATGTTACCGTTACCATCGTTTGCGAAGGCGACGAGGCCCGCCCCATGATGTGCTACCGCCTGAAGGGCGAAGGCGCTGACACCCTGGCCGTTGGTGATACCATCCAGGTTACCGGCACCATCAAGAACTACAAGGGCACCATCGAGTTCGATGCCGGCTGCGTTGTAGAAGCTATCGTCAAGAGCGCCGAAGAGATCGTTGCTCCCGAGAATCCTGCTGACATCGTAGCTGCTGCTTTTGCTCTGCCCGAGGGCGGCGCTCTGCCTTACGAAGCTACCCTGACCGGCGAAGTTAAGAGCATTGACAACCCCTACAACGAGCAGTACGGCAATGTTACCGTTACCATCGAGACCGAGGGCCAGCTGATCCAGTGCTTCCGCCTGAAGGGCGACACCGCTGCTACCCTGGCCGTTGGCGATAAGATCACCGTTACCGGCTATATTGCTAACTACAAGGGCGCTGTCCAGTTCGGCGCTGGCTGCACCTTCGTTCCCGCTGCCTAATATCTCCTAACAAAAAGGGCCACAGCTTCCGCTGTGGCCCTTTTTGTAGCGGTAGGGGCGAGCATCGCTCGTCCGCCTTTCCGCACCCGGTTATCATTCGTAGGGACACCCGTCCCCGGGTGTCCGATGCCTGCCATTTAGTTCCATGCGCATGCGGACACCGCAGGAGCGGTGTCCCTACCCACTTTCAATATTTGCTATCAAAAAAACACCCGAAGAAGAACGCAAAGCTCTTTTTCGGGTGGTATCTTTTTGCAAACTCCTGCCAAGCTGCTTTTTTACTTTGTCAACATCTCAAATACCCTTAGGTCGGTGCGGTTGATGGTAAGCGGCGTTACGGTTATGTAGCCGTTGAGGGTAGCATCGGTATCGAGGGTATAGTCGCTTCTGTCCACCCAAACCGGCTTGCCGCAGGGGCGGTACATATCGTTCTCCTCCGGGGCAAAATCGTCGGAATAGTAAGGCCCGCCCTGGCGGGTGATCTTAATGCCCTTGGGATCGGCCGGGATATTGATATTATAAAGATCGCTCAGCGCCAGCAGCTTCTTTTCCCTTACAAAGCTGGCGATGCGGTCCAGCTCCCGGGTAGCCAGGTGGTAATTTTCCGGGGGCGTAGAAAGAGCGATGGCCTTTACCCCCAGGTTGGCAGCCTCGCAGGCGGCGCTTACCGTGCCGGAGTACATAATGTCCGCGCCGATGTTCAGCCCCCGGTTTATCCCGGAGATCACCAGGTCAAATTCCATGCCCTTGCCCAAAATGGCAAAGCGCACGCAGTCTGCCGGGGTAGAGTCCACAGCCCAGGCGGTGATCCCCGGCGCAAGCTCTACCTGCTTTGCCTCAAAGGGGCGGTGGATCTCAATGCCGTGGCTCTTGCCGCTCTGCTCGTATTTGGGCACAACGGTAGTAACCTGGCCGTATTTCCGGCAGTAGCGGATCAGCTCTACCAGCTGCTGCGCCCCCATGCCGTCATCGTTGGTAATTAAAATTCTCATAGCCAGCCCTCATGGGTTTCTTTGTATTCTTTTACCAGCGCGTCGGTATCGGCCAGCAGAGCCATCATCTCCTCCTGGGAGTACACCGTAGCGCCGCTGGCGCAGGCGTGGCCGCCGCCGTGATACTTTTCCGCGATGGAATTGATGTGGACAAACCGGGAGCGCAGCCGCACCCGGATGCTGCCGGCTTCGTCGCCGGTTTCAATAAAGGCGGCCCAGCTGATGCAGCCCCGGATGGCATCCAGGGTGCCGATAATGGCGCTGGCCTGCTCCAAAGTCAGGCTAAACTGCTCCTGCATGGCCTTATCCACAAAGATGTACGCCACGCCGTTGGGGGTAACCTCCATTTTGTTGTAGATATGGGCCTTAAACTTTAAATACTCAAAAGCTTCCAGATACAGCCGGGCAAAGAGCATGTCGGTATCCACGCCCACATCCAGCAGCGCGGCGGCGTTGCGCAGCGTTTCGCCGGTTACGCCGTCGTACTTAAAGCGGCCGGAGTCGGTAACCATGCCGGTGTACAGGTGCTGGGCGGCTTCTTTGTCGATCTTCAGCCGGTCAGCGAAGGTGCGGTAAAAATCTACCACCATCTCGCAGCAGGAAGAGCGCTCCTCCTCTACCCAGCGGTAATCGCCGTAGTTTTCCAGGGGGATATGGTGGTCAATCTTCACCAGCTCCTTGCAAAGGGCGTATTTCTTGTTGGAGATCCGGGCCTCCGACGCCGTATCCAGCACGATGCCCAGGGCACTTTTGTAGATTTCGTCGCTTACCTCCTCATCCTCCGGGCCCATAAACTCCAGATACCGGGCAATTTCCCCGTCGATGAGGTAAACTTCCTTTTCCGGCCAGGTAAGCTGGATGATCCGCTTCAGGCCCTTGGTAGCGCCTACGCAGTCGCCATCGTTGCGCACATGGCGAAAGAGCATGATGCGGTCATATTCTTCTATCTTGTTCAGAATCGCAAGCTTGATTTCTCTGTTCATCGGTTTTCTCCTATCAGTTCGTCCAGGTCGCTGAGCAGGCGCATAGCGGCGTCAAAATCCGCAACGGTTGCGCCGCTGGCCTTGGCGTGGCCGCCGCCGCCGTATTTTACGGCGATGGGGTTGATATTCAGCCGGGCGGAGCGGATCTCGCACAGCACGCCCTCCTCGGTTTCGGTAAAATTGGCCCAAATTTCTGTGCCCTTAATGTCCGCCATGGTGTTTACCATACCTCTCGATACGGTAAAGGTGCTGGCGTTTATAGCTGCCAGCTCTTCCTTGGTGGTGCAGATGTAGGCCACCCGGTTGGGGGTAAAGCGGGTCTTCAGCAGGAACTCCGCCTTCATTTTCTTGTTCTCAAAGCTGTCGGCGTAGAGGTTGCGGAAGATCTCGTCGCTGTCAAAGTCCTGCTCCAGCAGTTTT
The DNA here is from genome assembly GCA_017437095.1 of Oscillospiraceae bacterium. GTDB lineage: Bacteria > Bacillota > Clostridia > Oscillospirales > Oscillospiraceae > Faecousia. The sequence continues at coordinate 6,714 of JAFSBW010000037.1, read as the reverse complement.
GCCGCCAGGCGGTGGGTACGGGCGGTGGTGGAATCGTAGCGGAAGCGGCCGGAATCGGTAACGATGCCGGTGTACAGCGCCTTGGCCGCGGGGGCGTTAATCTCCCAGCCCAGCTCTACAGCCACCTGGGTGATCAGGCCGCAGCAGCTTTCAAAGGAGGTATCGATCAGCTCGGTTTCCGCAAACTGCCCGGAAAAAATATGGTGATCCATGCGCAGCCGTCTTGATGCCAGGGCGTAGCGGCCGTCGCTTACCAGCTTGGGGCCGCCGCAGTCCAAGATCATGGCCAGCGCGCCGTTGTAAGCTTCGTCCGGGATGGTATCCATAGGCTCATCTTCCATAAAAGCCAGGTAATCCGTGCTGTCGCCTACGGCGTAAACGGTCTTGTTGGGGAAATTATGGCGCAGCAGGTGCTTCATGCCGATCTGGCTGCCCAGGGCATCCCCATCCGGGCGGCTGTGGCGATGGATGATGATGGTATCGTGGGCCAAAATCTCATTTAGAATGTTTTCAAATGCCATAGGGCGCCTCCTTGTCAAAATAGCCGCTGTAGTCTACCTTATAGGGGCTGTTGGGGAACAGGTAGCGGTGCAGATCGATAAAATAGTCGTCGGTCATGCTGGCGATATAGTCCACCACGATCTGGTTGGGCTCTTCCACGCCGTAGGGCGCTTCCCGGGGGTAGCGGGTGGCGTTAATATAGTCGATATGATGGCGGAAGATGGGGGAATCCTTCTTTCCCTGGGTAAGATCCTCCAGCATCTGGCCGTAAATCTCCGCCATCATGGGCTTAACGGCAGTATCCAGCTTGGCTCGGGGTGCGGCGCTTTCGTAAATATAGGCGTAGTTTTCCCGCTTGGCGGTCTGTAATGCTTCAAAATGCTCCTTGTCCATGCGGATATAGGGCTTGCCGTAGCTGTTTTCTATAATGTTGACCACCAGATTGTTGATGATCTCCGAGTTGATAGAGCCCATAGAGGTGTTGTCAAACTCGTTGGGGTTTACGGCGTTGATCCGCAGAGCATCCTGGCGATCCCGGCCCAGGTAGGCGATAATGTCCGAGATTCGCATAACAGCACCCTCCAGAGTAGATGGCACCATGCGCCGCACCTGGTTTTTATCCACATAGCAGCCCTCGATCATAGCATCGAACTCGCCAAAGGAGCTAAGGCGGGCCGGGGTGTAGGCCTCCAGCTCGATCTCGCCGTTGTGGCAGGCGATGCCGTCGAGCACCTGCAGGCTGAGATTCAGGGGGAAGATCCCGTCCAGCACCCGCACAGAGTGGATATTGTGGCTAAAATGCCGCCCGGCGTATTGATGGTAAAGTTCGTCCAGGTATACCTCTCCGGTGTGGGCAAAGGGGGCATGCCCCATGTCATGGCCCAGGGCGATGGCCTCTATCAGGTCCAGGTTTAAGTTCAGGGCGTTGCCGATGGTGCGGGCAATGCGGGAAACCAGCTGCACATGCAGGCTCCGGCGGGTAATATCGTCATTGCGCACAAGGGAGAACACCTGGGTCTTGTCGCTGTAGCGGTTATAGTAGGGGCAGTGGATAATGCGGTCGATATCGTGGGCAAAAACGGGGCGCCAGATGGTAACCCGGTCATCCTTTTCTGTGTGCCGCCGCTGGGCATTGCCGTCGGCAAAGCCGTAGCGGATATAGCCGCCGCTTTGGCGCTCCAGTTCCATCCGGGCGGTAAGGGAAGAAGATAAAGCTTCATAATTCATAGTTACACCTCAGTTCTGCTCGGCAATCAAATCTCTGCCGAACATTATATTATACCTTATTTTTCGATCTCTGCCAAGCCCAAAATCCCAAAACCGACACTTTTTTATCCCATAGGGCAGCTGCCTCTCCCTTTGGGAGTGGTGCTCCGCGCAGCGAATCTATAATATCTATGATTGCCGGTGGCAATCATACCGCAATTTCCAGGTGGCACGGCGCAGCCGTGACGGAGAGGGTATACTCCCTTTGGGAGAGGATAATCGCGCCGAAAATTGCATCCGCAAAACCGGCAAAGGGCGAGGCAGTAGCATATTACCAAAGCTTGTGTGGCAAAATTTGGACAAACTGTAAAATTTTGCTGTGGCTATTTACTTTTACACGAATTTATGTTATGTTAACTAAGAAGAAAGCCTATAGGCTTGTAAACAATTCCCATCTGCCCGCCCTCACAGAAAGGAGCTTCCCATGCGCAAAGCCTTACCCATCCTGCTCGCCGCCTGCATATTCCTTTTCTCCGCCTGCACGGACAAACCTAATGGTGACACTTTTTACACCATCTCTACAAATGAAGACCTGACCTATTCCTACAAGATATTTGATCAAAGGGGAAATGTACTGTTTTCCGACGATCATTCCTCCAAAGAGCCGCATATCGATAAAATTACTGACTATGTTTACAGCATATCCGTTCAAACAGGTATCGGAGGCGCCACCAACTGGGCGGTATTTTGCGATGTAAAAAAGGGAACGGTATCTGAAACCTTCCATTATGTCCTGGGAGCCCAGGGGGAGTATGTGTTTTTTGTGGAGTTTGAAGACGGCAGGCACAGCGTAGTGGTGCAAAATATTTTCGACAGCAGCCGTTACCGCAAGGTATATACCCTGCAAAATACCGAAAGCTTTGCAGACCCCGGCTGCTCCCTTACCTTCGACGGCGAAGGCAAGGCCACCGTTACCTATCTGGCAGGTACAGAAAGCCTCATTTACACAACCAGCGCCACAATTTATTTCCCGTAATTCGCGGCTTTGCAGAGCTTGCTGATAACCCCAAACCATTTTAAGGAGGAAACTGCTATGTATAAAAAACTAAGTCTACTGCTTGCCATTGTGCTGTGCCTTTCCTTGGCGCTTTGCGCCTGCGCCGGCGGCAGCGGCCCTGCGGATACTACGCCGGCCGCTCTCGACGCCCCTATGCCGGAAGCTTATGACCAGGTGCTGCAAAACCTGATCAACGCCTACCCCTGGAACGACCGCGAGCCGGACATTGTGCCGGAATACCCGGAGCTTAGCTATATGTACCGCCAAAAAGAGAACCTTTCTGAGGTTGGCTACGCCCTGGTGGATCTGGACCAGGACGGGCAAGTGGAACTTCTCCTGGGAGACTATACCTTTCCGTTTGTGTTCGATATTTACACCATAATAGACGGTCAGCTTGTCCACCTTTTGGACAGCGGCGAGCGCTACAGCTACTATCCCCTGGAAAACGGATATTTTGAGCTCTCATGGTCCGGCGGCGCAGCGCTCTCCGGCCACGATTATTTCCGGCTGGAAAACGGCAAATTGGTTTTTATGGAGCGGCTCACCCTGGATGCCGATCACGCTTTAGACATCGGCCTGATCAAAGAACTTACCGAAGCTACTGAAGACAACACCTGCTTCCGCTCCAAAACCGACCGGCCTGAAGACTATCAGCTGATCTCCTTTGATGAATTCCTCGCCGCCATAGATGCCTGGCAAGCCCAATACAAGCCCCTTACCATTCCCTACACCCCCCTGAGCGAGTACGGCAAATAATAACATATCTAACAGCACCGGCGGGAGCAAGCCTCCGCCCTACACCATGTCCACTAAGACACCGTAGGGCGGGAGGCTTGCTCCCGCCGTAACCTTTCGGTTTTGAATGCGAAAGAATCAATATGCGTTTTTCAGCTCTTCTTGCGCCAGACCATTTTGTTGACTACGCCGGTATAGGACTGGATGATCTTTACCACCTTGGTGGATACATTTTCCTCCACATAATCCGGCACGGGGATACCAACATCGCCGTTTTTCTGCATTTCTACCGCCGTATCCACAGCCTGCAGCAGGGACACGGTATCAATACCCGCCAGCACGAAGCAGCCCTTATCCAGAGCCTCCGGGCGCTCGGTAGAGGTGCGAATGCACACCGCCGGGAAGCTATAGCCCCGGGAGGTAAAGAAGCTGCTTTCCTCCGGCAGAGTGCCGGAATCGGACACCACCGCAAAGGCGTTGAGCTGCAGGCAGTTATAGTCGTGGAAGCCCAAAGGCTCATGGCGGATCACCCGGCTGTCCAGCCGGAAGCCGGACTGCTCCAGGCGGTTGCGGGAGCGGGGGTGGCAGGAGTACAAAATGGGCATATCGTATTTTTCCGCCATGGCGTTGATAGCGGTAAACAGAGAAAGGAAATTTTCCTGGCTGTCGATATTCTCCTCCCGGTGGGCGGAAAGCAGGATATACTTGCCCTTTTCCAGGCCCAGGCGGCTGTGGATATCGCTGGCGAGGATCTTTTCCAGGTTGCTGCCCAGCACCTCCGCCATAGGCGATCCGGTAACATAAGTGCGCTCCTTGGGCAGGCCGCACTCCGCCAGATACCGCCGGGCATGCTCGGAGTAGGCCAGGTTCACATCGGAAATAATGTCCACAATGCGCCGGTTGGTTTCCTCCGGCAGGCATTCATCCTTGCAGCGGTTGCCCGCTTCCATATGGAAGATGGGGATATGCAGCCGCTTGGCGCCGATTACGGAAAGGCAGGAATTGGTATCCCCCAGCACCAGCACCGCATCGGGCCGCGTTTCCACCATAAGCTGATAGCTCTTGGCGATAATGTTGCCCATGGTTTCCCCCAGGTCAGCGCCTACCGCGTTCAGGTAAATTTCCGGCTCAGCCAGCTCCAGATCCCGGAAGAAAATGCCGTTGAGGTTATAGTCGTAGTTCTGCCCGGTGTGAGCCAGCAGACAGTCAAAATACTTGCGGCACTTTTTGATCACCGCGGAAAGGCGGATGATCTCCGGCCGGGTGCCTACAATGATGAGCAGCTTCAGTTTGCCGTTGTTTTGAAAGGTTGCCATAGCTTACACCTTCTCGTAATAAGTATCGGGTTTGTCGGGGTCAAATGCCTCGTTGGCCCACATAAGGGTCACCAGGTCTTCCGTCTGGCTGAGGTTGATAATGTTGTGGGTATACCCCGGCAGCATATGCACCGCCTGGATCTTTTCGCCGCTGACTTCAAATTCCAAGATCTCGCCGCTGCCCACCTGCCGCTGCTGGATCAGCGCCCTGCCGGATACCACAATGAAAAATTCCCACTTGCTGTGGTGCCAATGCTGGCCCTTGGTAATGCCGGGCTTGCTGATATTTACGGAAAACTGGCCGCAGCTGGCGGTTTTCAGCAGCTCCGTAAAGCTGCCCCGGGCATCCGTGTTCATCTTCAGAGGAAAGGCTGCCTTTTCCCTGGGCAGGTAGCTCAGGTAGGTGGAGTACAGCTTTTTGGCAAAAGAGCCGGCAGGGATCTCCGGCATGGTCAAGGTCTGGGGCTGGTTTGCAAAGCTATCCAGCAGCTCTACGATCTGCCCCAGGGTGGCTCTGTGGGTCACGGGAGCATAGCAGTAGCGGCCCGTTTCCGAGGCAATGGGGGCAAGGCCCTCATAATCGCAGCGGTGGGGCTTGCCTTGCAGCGCCAGGAGCATTTCCTCCACCAGATCGTCGATGTACAGCAGCTCCAGCTCCACAGCGGGGTCGTTGACAGTAATGGGCAGGCCGTTTGCCATATTGTGGCAGAAGGTAGCTACCGCGCTGTTATAATTGGGGCGGCACCACTTGCCGAACAGGTTGGGAAACCGGTATACAAGCACATCTGCCCCGGTCTGTTCGCCATAGGAAAACAGCAGCTCCTCCCCTGCCAGCTTGCTTTCGCCGTAGGCAGAGCCGGCGTAGCGGCCCAGCAGGCTTGCCTGGGCCGAGGAAGAAAGCATAACCGGGCAGGTGTTGCCCGCAGCCTTCAGGGCAGAAAGCAGGGTGGATGTAAAGCCGAAATTGCCCTGCATAAACTCCCCCTGGTCCTTGGGGCGGTTTACCCCCGCCAGGTGGAACACAAAGTCCGCCTTTTGGCAGAACTCGCCCAGCAGCTCAGGGGCGGTATCCAGATCATACTCGTAGATCTGCTCCACCTGCAGCACCGGATGGCTCCTATCCTTGCCATCGCGGATATTCTTCAGCGAAGCGCAGAGATTTTTACCCACAAACCCCTTCGCCCCGGTAACTAGAATCTTCATATTGCAGAGCCTCTCCATGTTACGAATTGTTGTTTTTGCAATCGAGATAGTAGGCTTCAGCCCGATCCTTCCATTTCTGGCAGGATCGGGCAAAATTAGGCCGTAATATTGTTGATATTTAATATGGATCTCCGTTAGATATCAGTGACCCAATGCATGATACATGTTTTTCTGCAAAAATCTATTCATTGCCGAAATTATCGCTTAGCCAAGCATCAAATGCAGCAGCGCCCAGATAACTCTGGAAAGCCGTCTGCTGACCGGCTGTCAACGCCTCAAATTCTTCCCAGGTATAGTCGGCAGGCTGTTTTGCGCCAGGTGCTTCCCAAGGATTTGCCGCTGTTTGGTTTTGAACGCGGTTTAGCCAAGCATCAAATGCAGCTTCTCCCAAATGATTCTGGAAGGCCGTTTGCTGGCCGACTGTCAGCGCTTCAAATTCCTCCCAAGTATAGTCGGCAGGCTGTTTCGCGCCAGCTGAATCCCAAGGGTTGGCCGCCGGCTGGTTTTGAACGCGGTTTAGCCAAGCATCAAATGCGGCTTCTCCCAAATGATTCTGGAAGGCCGTTTGCTGGCCGGCTGTCAGCGCCTCAAATTCTTCCCAGGTATAGTCGGCAGGCTGCTTCGCGCCAGCTGCTTCCCAGGGGTTGGCCGCCGGCTGGCTCTGGGCGCGCTTCATCCAGGCATCAAATGCAGCTT
>JAFSBW010000036.1 GCA_017437095.1 Oscillospiraceae bacterium | reverse complement strand
TTAGAAGCGCAAAGCGCTTTTGACATATAAAAGATGGGTAACACCCATCCATAAGAGTTTGTGTTGATTGCCATGAGGGTCCACCTGTTCCCATCCCGAACACAGAAGTTAAGCTCATGTGCGCCGACAATACTTGCAGGGCGACTTGCCGGGAAGATAGGTAACGCAAACATAAAAAGAGTCAAGCGAAAGCTTGGCTCTTTTTTATATGTAGGGTCACCCGTCCCCGGGTGTCCGCCCCTATGACCATATCCGCATTGGACACGCTCGCCGCAGGAGCTTTGTCCCTACGCAAATGATTTGAATCTTAGTGTAGGGCGGGGGGCTTGCCCCCGCCGAATGTGTACGGTGCAGGATTGCACTGCCACGGGACGGGGAACCCGTCCCCTACGGACATTTGATGGGAGCGGATCAATTTGTAATTTATAGATATCCCCGGCTGATGGTCAGCCGGGGATGTTGTTTTGGGGATATAGGTTTTTAGATTTCGATATCCAGCTTGGCGATGACACCGGCGCAGCGCGGGCAGAGGCCGTTTTCATCAGACTCGGTGGAGTGCATCCAGCAGCGGGGGCACTTTTCGCCGCGGGCTTCGGTTACGCCTACGGTCAGGCCGGGGAAGTTGGTTCCCTGGCCAACCAGAGCGCCCTCAGCGGGGGCTTCCCAATCGCAGGAAGAAACAATGCAGATCTCAGCCAGGTTGATATCCTTGCAGGCTTCTACCAGGGCGTTATCCTCGGCAGACAGGCTCACATGGGCTTCCAGAGCCTTGCCGATGCGCTTTTCAGCACGGGCCTTCTCCAGCACGCCGTTGACATCCTGGCGCAGCTTCATTACGGTAGCCCACTTTGCCATGGCGTCCTCGCTCAGGCAGTAAGCATCGTAGTTTTCGCTCATCTGGTTCAGCAGTACGTTTCTGGCATCGTCAGAAGCCAGGTGGGGCATGGACTGCCAGATCTCATCGCAGGTAAAGGCCAGGATGGGAGCGAACAGCTTTGCCATGGCGTCTACGATCAGGTATAGAGCGGTCTGGGCGCTGCGGCGGCGCAGGCCGGTGGCCTCCTCGCAGTACAGCCGGTCCTTGATGATGTCCAGATAGAAGCTGGACAGCTCTACTACGCAGAAATCGTTGATCTCATGGGAAACGACATGGAACTCGTAGCTCTTGTATGCCTTGCGCACATTGGCTACCAGCTGATTCAGCTTGGTCAGCGCCCACTTGTCCAGCTCTTCCAGAGCTTCGGCAGCTACCATATCCTTGTTGGGGTCAAAGTCTGCCAGGTTACCCAGGCAGTAGCGGGCGGTATTGCGGAACTTCAGGTAGTTCTGGGCGATCTGCTTGAAGATCTCCTTGGAGCAGCGCACATCGGCATGATAGTCGGAAGAAGCGGCCCACAGACGGACGATGTCAGCGCCGAAGTCCTTGATCAGGTCGGCAGGGTCAACGCCGTTGCCCAGGCTCTTGTGCATAGCACGGCCCTGGCCGTCTACTACCCAGCCGTGGGTAAGCACCTGCTTGAAGGGAGCGCCCCGGTCCAGAGCGCCAACGCTGGTGAGCAAGCTGGACTGGAACCAGCCACGGTACTGGTCAGCGCCCTCCAGGTATACATCCGCAGGCCACAGCTCGGGGGTGCGGTGCATGAGGGAGGCATAGTGGGTAGAGCCGGAGTCAAACCAGCAGTCCAGAGTGTCCTTTTCCTTGGTGAAGTGCTGGCCACCGCAATGGGGGCAGGTAAAGCCTTCGGGGACAAGCTCCATGGCTTCCTTTTCAAACCAGATGTTGGAGCCGTGCGCATCAAAGAGCTTGGAGATCTTTTCGATGGATTCGGGGGTGGATACGGGCTTGCCGCAGCCGTCGCAGTAGAACACGGGGATGGGCAGACCCCAACGGCGCTGGCGGGAAATGCACCAATCAGCCCGCTCACGGATCATGCTCTCCATGCGGTCGCCGCCCCAAGCGGGGAACCACTGCACATTCTCGATGGCCTTAACAGCCTGATCCTTGAAGCTTTCCACAGAGCAGAACCACTGGGGGGTAGCCCGGAAGATAACGGGCTTCTTGCAGCGGTCGTGATGGGGGTAGGAGTGGACGATCTCTTCGGAAGCAAAGAGGGTGCCGGCGGCTTCCATATCTGCCTTGATGATGGGGTTAGACTCTTCGGTCTTCAGGCCGGCGTACTTGCCGGCATAGTCGGTATGGCGGCCGTAATCGTCCACGGGGACGACAAGATCCATGCCGTAGCGCATGCAGGTAGCATAGTCATCAGCGCCGAAGCCGGGAGCGGTGTGGACACAGCCGGTACCGGAATCCATGGTAACATACTCGGCGTATACCAGGCGGCTGGTTTTATCCAGGAAGGGGTGCTTTGCCAGCATATTCTCAAAGAATGCGCCGGGGTAGGTAGCCAGAACTTCATAGTTTTCAAAGCCGCCCATCTTCATGGTCTTTTCCATAAGGGCTTCGGCCATGATATAGGTCTCGCCGTTGTCGGCCTTGACCAGGGCGTAGCTATCCCGGGGGTGCAGGCAGATGGCCATGTTGCCGGGCAGAGTCCAGATGGTGGTGGTCCAGATCACGAAGAAAGCATTTTCTACGCCGGGGAGCTTGCCCAGATCGTCATGCAGGGGGAACTTTACATACACAGAGGTGCAGGGATCGTCCTTGTACTCGATGTCGGCTTCGGCTACAGCGGTAGCGCAGAAGGGGCACCAGGTAACGGGCTTGAGGCCCTTGTAGATATAGCCCTTGTCAAACATCCGGCCAAAGACCTTGACCTCCTGGGCTTCAAAATGCTTGTCCATAGTGCGGTAGGGGTTTGCCCAATCGCCTACTACGCCCAGGCGCTGGAAGCCTGCCATCTGCTTCTGGATAAAGTCTTCAGCGAAGTCTTCGCAGGCCTTGCGGAACTCGGGCACGGACATATCCTTGTTCAGCTTCTTCTTGGAGTTTTCGATGGCACGCTCAATGGGCAGGCCATGGTTATCCCAGCCGGGGACATAGGGGGTATAGTAGCCCATCATGGCGCGGCTGCGGACGATAAAGTCCTTCAAGGTCTTGTTCAGGGCATGGCCCATGTGGATATAGCCGTTGGAGAAGGGAGGGCCGTCATGCAGGATGAAGGGGGGCAGATCCTTGTTCTTTTCCAGCATGGCGTTGTACAGATCCATTTCCTGCCACTTTGCCAGCATACCAGGCTCCCGGGCAGGCAGACCGGCTTTCATGGGGAAATCGGTCTTAGGGGTGATGATTGTATTCTTGTATTCCATTGGAAGTTACCTCCACAGTAAATTCGTATTCTTTTGGGAGCAGATACTCCCAAAGCTTGTATTTTTGAAGATTGAAGAGTTAAGAGTGGAGAGTGAAGATCGCGCCTGCATTGAGGTTTGGTGGATCATACCATCCTACTAAGGGGATAATAAAAGCGCCTTTGCCTCTAACACAAGAGACAAAGGCGCATAATAACCTCTGCGGTACCACTCTTATTCCGGCTTTTGCCGGCACTTAAGCTGCGCTTTATCGGGCGCACCCGGCGCAGCCTACTAAGAAAAACTGTTCGGTACGCGGCTCCGAGGGGATATATGGCCGGCGGCTTGCTGCCTTGCACCAAACGGCAGCTCTCTAAAAAGCGGTAAGCCGGACATACCTGTCCTCATCTATGCCTGGGAATATTAATGGTTGCGGGGATCGTAGTTGCGGCCAAACTGCAGGTTGGCGAACTTGCCGGTAGTAGTCTCGGCGGTGGGGTGCTTGGGCTCGGCCTTGGGGGCGGGCTCGTCAGTAGTGCCTACCAGGGCTTCCAGGCTCATGGAGATCTCGTTGGCCACGGCTTCGGTATTGATGGAGGAGCCGTTGGGGCGGTCGAAATCAAAGGCGGGAGCGGAAGCGGGGGCAGCGCTGGGGGCGGGGCGGTTGGCGCTCTTGATCCGGTCCAGAGCCTGGACACAGATACGCAGCTGCTCCTGGATCTCTTCGATCTTGGCAGCGGCAGCACGCTTGGCATCCTCTACCCGCTGGTTTTCAGCGGCGATGAGAACATCGGCGTTCTTGGCGTTTTCCGCAGCAGCGGCGTTGGCATCGCTGAGCATCTTGGTACACTTGGCTTCGGCCTCTTTGACCATCAGATCGCAAGTTTTCTGGGCGTTGACGATGGCATCCTTCATGCTGGCTTCGTTGTTGCGGTACTCTTCCAGCTTGCCTACCAGAACACGCATCTTGCTCTTGAGCAGGGCGTTTTCTTTGTAGAGGGTAACATAGTCTTCGGTCAGGGGCTCCAGCACCTCGTCTACAGACTGCTTATCGTAGCCGCCGAACTTGACAGTGGAGAAGGAGATCTGATCGATCTGTTGGGGTGTAAACATAATCAGTTTCCTTTCTGGGTTGATGTAGGATCGCTAGGGATTAGATGTAGCTTTCTGCTTCGGCCTGGAAGGTTTCCAGATCGCCTACGATGTCCATAGAGTAGGGGCAGAACAGATAGGTAGACTGGGCGATCTTCTTGACCTTGCCGTCCAGAGCAAAGATGCTGCCGGAAAGGAAGTCTACTACCCGGCGGGTAAGAGCCTTGTCTACATTTTCCATATTCAGGATGATGGCGCGGCGGTTGCGCAGCTCCTCGGTAGCCTTGGCGGCATCGTCAAAGCTCTTGGCGTGGAACAGAACGACCTCCTGCTTGTTGCCGCCCATATTGACCACACGGCCGTTGAAGCCGGGGGCAGCGGGAGCAGCCATGGGAGCGGGATTTACGGGAGCCGCAGGGGCTGCGGGCGCAACAGGAGCGGCAGCTACGGGAGCCACGGGAGCGTTATACTCTACGGCAGCGGGCTCGGCGGCAAAAGGATTGCGGCGACGGGGGCGGGGAGCTTCTTCGAACTCTTCTTCTTCGAAAACATCCAGCTCTTCGTCTTCGTAATCATCGTACTCGTCATCGGCATAGGGCTGGGCAAACTTTTTCACATTATCCCAAAAACTCATTGGTATTTCCTCCTATATGTTCACATCACGGTTGATGCGCTTTGGTATAGTCACGCATTCCGAAAATGGCAGTGCCTACACGGATCATAGTGCTGCCGCTTTTTATGGCGGCTTCATAGTCCCCAGACATTCCCATGGACAGAATATTGACACATACATTATCGTATTTTTTTGCCGTTATGTCAACAGCAATCCGACACATTTTTTGAAAAAATTTGTCGTTATCTCCCGGATTTTCGCAAACTGGGGGGATAGCCATAAGCCCAAGAACACGGATATGGGAAAAAGTGGAAATTTCCGGCAAAAGCTGCCAAAGCGCTTCCTCGCTCAGGCCGCCCTTGCTGGCTTCCCCGGCCACATTGACCTCCAGCAGCACATCCTGCACGATGCCCTGGCGGCCGGCTTCCTTATCAATGGCGGCGGCCAGGCGAAGAGAATCCACCGAGTGGATCAGGCTGACTTTGCCTACCACCTGGCGCACCTTATTGGTTTGCAAATGGCCGATAAAATGCACCGGAGCGCCCTCGTAGGCGTTTTCGCTGAGCTTTTGGGTAAGCTCCTGCACCCGGTTTTCGCCGCAGCAGTCTACCCCCGCGGCGATGGCCTGGCGCACGGCCTCAGCGCCGTTCATTTTGGTAGCGGCGCAAAGAAGAATATCCTTAGGATCGCGGCCGCAGCGCAGGGCGGCTTCATCCATTTTGGCGCGGATGGCGGCTACATTTTCTGCAATGGACATGGCGTGCCTTCTTTCTGTAAAAATAGGGGCAAAACAAAGAGCGGTGGTATTTTCTCCACCGCTCTTGCTGGTTTGCGCGCCAAGCTAACAAAGCCTTGGCATCACAAACTTTGGGCTGCTTTCAGGGGCTTCATGGGGGCAAGGGTAGAAATGGCGTGCTTGTAGATCATCTGCTGCTTGCCATCGGTAACCAAAACCACCACAAAGCTATCAAAGCCGGTGATGATCCCCCGGAGCTGGAAGCCGTTCATCAAAAACAGGGTAACGGGCACTTTATCCCGCTTTACCTCCTTGAGAATGGCATCCTGGAGATTGACTGCATCGGACATATGTATATACCTTCTTTCTTTTGGGATACACACATCCTAGCAAAATTCAGTTGTCGGATTCCAGCGCAATGCGTCGAGCGGCGGCAAGGATTTCTTCGCTGCCGAAGCTGCCGCTGCGGCGCAGCCAATGGAATTTTTCGTTGCGGCGGAACCAGGTTAGCTGCCGCTTGGCATAATGGCGGGAGCTTTGCTTTACAAGCTCAGCGGCCTGCTCTAGGGTGCAAAGCCCATCCAGGGCGGCCAGAAACTCTTTATAGCCGATGGCCTGCATAGCGGTGGATTTTCTGGGGATGCCCATGGCAAGAAGCCCTTGGATCTCGGCCAGCAGCCCCTGCTCCAGCATCATATCTACCCGGCGGTCGATGCGCGCGTACAGATTCTGGCGGTTTTCGTCCTCCAGGGCGATCCACACCGGGGAAAACCGGGGGGGGATGGCCTGGGTGCGCTGGTTGTGGGCGGTAATGGTCTCGCCGGTTTCCAGGTATACCTCCAGCGCCCGGAGAATACGCTTGCGGTCGGATAGGTGCAGCCGGGCGGCAGCATCGGGGTCGATGGCCTGCAGGCGGCGCAGCATGGCTTCCATGCCCAGCGCATCGGCTTCGGCTTCCAATCTTTCCCGCACGCCAGTAGAGGGGAAGGGGGCGAAATCGTTGCCCCGGATGAGGCTGTCCATATACAGCCCCGTGCCGCCAACGATGATGGCGGCCTTCCCCCGGGCGAGGATATCTTCTACGATGGGGGCAGCCTCCCGGCAGTAGCGGCTTACGGAGTAGTCCTCCCGGGGATCGGCCACATCCAGCATATAGTGCTTGATGCCCCGTCGCTCGGAAACGCTGGGCTTGGCGGTGCCGATGTCCATATGGCGGTATACCTGCATAGAATCGCAGGATACGATCTCGCCCCCCAGCTCCTGAGCCAGGGCGATGGACAGGGCGGTCTTGCCGGAGGCGGTAGGCCCGGCGATACAGATTATTTTATCCATGGCTCAGCTCCGCTTAAACTGCTTTTCCAGGGCTTTTTTGCTAAGGCTGATGCAAATGGGCCGGCCGTGGGGGCAATGCTTCAGCTCCTGGCGGCTCATTACCTGCTGAGTAAGGGCCAGAAGCTCCTTTTCGTCCGTATGCCAGCCGGCCTTGATGGCGGCCTTGCAGGCTACGGTATGCAGAAGCTCGTCGCGCACATTGGAGGCCTTTTCCCGGCGGCCGTTCATCAGGTCGCCGACAAGAGCCTGCAGGGCATCGGCGGCATCCTCCGGGGTAAGGTCCATAGGCACTTGCCGCAGCAAAAGGGTGCTGTCGCCAAATTCGTCGATCTCAAAGCCCAGCTCCAGCAGCATTTCCTTGTTTTCCAGGGCCAGGGCGGCCTCCTCCGGCTGCATACGCACGCTCTGGGGAATGAGCAAGGCCTGGCTGGAAATGGCTTCCTGGTTGGCCTTGAGCTTCTCAAAAAGGATGCGCTCATGGGCGGCGTGTTTATCGATCAAGTAGGCATCGTCGCCTTGCTCTACCAGAATATAGCTGCGGTACAGCTCGCCAACCATGCGCCAGGGGATTTCCTGGGGCATGGGAAGGGCAGTCTGCTCCGGGGCTTCTTGGGCTGCCGGGGGCAGCTGGGCGGCCTCAGCAGGGGCGGGGGAGAACATAGGCTCCTGGGGCAGCACCGGCATAGGCTTTGCTTGGGGGATGGCAGGGCGGATCACTTCCTGGCGCAGGGCTTCGCCGCTTTGCCGCTCTACCTTGGCCCAGGTAGCCGCGGCGGCCTGGGGGCTGGGCTGGGGGGCAGAATCCATGGCCTGGGAAAAGGCTTTGTATTCCTGGGCGGTCATGGTGCGGAAAAAGCTGTCCTGTTTTGCGGTTGCGGTTTTGGACGCTCCCGTGTGGGCATCGGCCCCTACGGTATGGTGGGCATCGGCCCCTACGGGCTTTGCGGGGGCAACCGCCGGGGCGGTTTTAAACTGCACCGCAGGGCGGTCGGCAGTTTTGTTCAAAGCCCCCAGCACGCCGTAATGCACGGCATCGAAGGCGGTTTTTTCGTTGAGGAATTTGATCTCTGTCTTGGCCGGGTGGACATTCACATCCACCGCATTGGCGTTCAGGGACAGATGCAGCACGCAGCCGGGGAACTTGCCCACCATGATCTGGTTGCGGTAGGCTTCCTCCAATGCGGCGGTAAGCAGCCGGGATTTAACCGGGCGGCCGTTTACAAAAAAGGTTTGCATGCTGCGGTTGGGCCGGGCATCCGTGGGGCGGGTAACAAAGCCCGTAAGGCGGTAGCCCTCCCAGCGGCTGTCCACAGCCGCCATATGGGCGCAGGACTTGCCGTAGATGCAGTACATGGCGGCGGAAAGGTCGCCGTTTCCGGGGGTGGAAAGCAGCTGCTTGCCGTCACGGATCAGGGTGAAGGCGACGCTGGGATGGGCCAGGGCCTGCAGCTGCACGGCGGTAAGGATGCGCCCTGTTTCCACAGAGTCAGACTTCATAAATTTCATGCGGGCCGGGGTGTTGTAGAAAAGGTCACGCACGATGATGGTAGTGCCGTCGGGGCAGCCGGCTTCGCTTTCGTCGGTGATCACCCCCGCTTCCAGGGTAAGGGAAACGCCGCTCAAGGCCCCCGGCGTTTTGGTAAGCAGCTGGATACGGCTTACGGAGGCGATGGCGGCCAGAGCTTCTCCGCGGAAGCCCATGGTGGCAATGGCAGCTAAGTCCTCCGCGGTGCGCAGCTTGCTGGTGGCGTGGCGCAAAAAGGCGGTGCGGGCATCCTTGGCGGCCATGCCGCAGCCGTTGTCCGTAACCCGCAGGAAGGTCATGCCGCCGTCACGGATCTCAATGGTCACCTGGCTGGCGCCGGCATCTACGGCATTTTCCAGCAGCTCCTTGGCTACGCTGGCTGGCCGCTCCACCACTTCGCCGGCGGCGATGAGGTTGGCAATATGGGGCGATAATTGGATAATTTCAGGCAAGATCGATCACCTCATGGAAAAGATACCCAGGGCATTTACCAGGATATGGATGGCAATGGGAACGAAGATGCTTCCGCTTTCCTGGAAGCTCCAGGCAAGGCACAGCCCTGCGGGGATATATTGCAGGAAGCAGCCCAGCACTACCCAGGCCGACGCGCTGCCTATATAACCCAGCACATGGATGGCAGAAAACAGCAGGCAGGAAATAATATAGGCTGCGGCCCGGCTGCGGCTGTAGAGGCTGCCGAACACAAGCCCACGGTAGAACACTTCCTCGGCAACCGGGGCGAGGATCACCACGCCGATGGCCATCAGGTAGAAATTCTCCCGCAAAAGCAGGGCCACCTGGCCGTCGTTCAGGTTGGCAAAGCCGGGGATCAGCTTGCTCAGCGCCCAGGACAGGGCGTAATTGCTCACCCAATAGAACACATAGCCCAAAATAAGGGCTTTCAAACAATCCCACCAGTTTTTGCCCAGGCTGGAAAGGTGGTTGGCAAGGTACTTGCGGAAGATCACCACCGCAGCCAGGAAATTCACACAAAAATAGATAAAATTCTGCATGCTCAGGCTCAAATCAAGCCCCAGCAGGCCGTAAAGCCGGCCCAGCAGCTCCCCCAGCACCGTATACTGCACCGCAAGGTACAGCACGCCCCAGGCGATCTGCCCGGGAGAGGGGGTAAAATTCGCTTTTTTATTCTTTTTCGCCATATCAGTTCAACATCTTCTTTAGTTTATACAGCTCGTTCATTGCTTCTATGGGGGTAAGGGTTTCTACGCTGAGCTTTTCCAGGGCATCGCATACCTGGGCTGCGCGCAGATCCAGCATATTCATCTGGTCGTCGGCGGCCACTTCCTTGACGATCACCTTGCCCTCGCCGCTTTCCAGCTGGGCAAGGATCTCTCTTGCCCGGCTGACTACCACACCCGGCAGCCCCGCCAGCTTGGCAACCTCTACGCCGTAGCTGTCGTCCGCCGCGCCGGGGACGATCTTGCGCAAAAAGATCATCTGCTCCCCCCGTTTTTTTACGGCGATGTTGTAGTTCTTTACATTGGGCAGCTCGTTTTCGATGGTAGAAAGCTCGTGGTAATGGGTGGCAAAGAGGGTCTTTGCTCCCAGGCGCTTGGGATTGGCGGCATATTCCAGCACACTGCGGGCGATGGCCATGCCGTCGTAGGTAGAAGTGCCACGGCCGATCTCGTCCAGGATCAGCAGGCTCTTGGCGGTGGCATACTTGAGGATATTGGCCACCTCTGCCATCTCCACCATAAAGGTAGACTGGCCGGAAGCCAGATCGTCGCTGGCGCCGATGCGGGTAAACACCCGGTCCACAATGCCGATGCGGGCAGAGCGGGCAGGCACGAAAGCGCCCATCTGGGCCATAATGACGATGAGAGCCACCTGGCGCATATAGGTAGATTTACCGGCCATATTGGGGCCGGTGATGATGCTCACCTGGTTATCCGCCTGGCCAAGGCTGGTATCGTTGGGAACAAAGAGGCTGTCTTTGAGCATTACCTCTACCACCGGGTGGCGGCCATCGGTAATGGAGATCTCGCTGCCCAGGGTAATTTCCGGGCGGCAGTAGCCCCGTTGGGCGGCAACAGCGGCCAGGGAGCAAAGGCAGTCTGCCGCGGCGACGGCAGCAGCGGTCTGCTGCACCCGCACAGCCTCACGGGCTACGCTTTCCCGCAGCTGGGTAAAGATCTGGTATTCCAGGGCGGTAAGCCGGTCCTTGGCGGTAAGCACCTGGGTCTCCAGCTCCTTCAGCTCCTGGGTTATGTAGCGCTCGCAGTTGGCCAGGGTCTGCTTGCGGATATAGTGGCCGGGTACCTGCTCCATAAAGGACTTGGATACCTCGATATAATAGCCGAACACCCGGTTGTAGCCCACCTTCAGGGTGCGGATGCCGGTTTTTTCCTTTTCGCTGGCTTCAATGGCGGCGATGGTGCCGGAGCCGCCTTCCATAATGTCGCGCAGGCGGTCAGCTTCTTCGCTGGCGCCCCGGCGGATGATGCCACCCTCCCGCACGGTAAGGGGCGGCTCGTCTACAATGGTAGCTTCAATGCGCTGGGCAATGTCCTGCAGGGGGTCGATCTCGGCGCAGAGCCGGGCAAGCAGGGGCGCTTCCATGGCAGACAGCTGCTGCTTGATCTGGGGCAGGGCACGAAGACCCCGGGCCAGGCCCAGCAGATCCCGGCAGTTGACCGTGCCGGTAACTACCCGGGCCATAACACGCTCCAAATCGGTAACCTCTTTGAGGGCTTCGCTCAGCTCGCCGCGCTCTATGGTAGCGCCGAAAAGCTCTTCTACAGCGCTTTGGCGGCGGGTGATCTGGGCAATGTCCAGCAAAGGCTTTTCCACCCAGCTGCGCAGCATTCTGCCGCCCATGGGGGTGCGGGTCTTATCCAGCACCCAAAGCAGGCTACCTTTCTTTTCGCCGCCGCGCATGGTTTGGGTAAGCTCCAGGTTTCTGCGGGCATCCAGATCCAGCTCCATAAAGCGGCCGGTGGTATAGTAGCTAAGCTGGCGGATATGGGCCAGGTCATTTTTCTGCACAAAGCGCAGCTGCTCCAGCAGCGCGCCTGCGGCAAGGATCACATGATCCTGCCCGGCGATGCCCAGCTGGGAAAGGCTTTTGCCGAAATGGCGCTGCAAAAGCTCGGCGGATTCCTCCAGGCGGAACTGCTCCGGCCGGCCTTCGTCCAGGCAGCAGCTCAGGCGGTGGTAAAGGGCCTGGTTGATCTCCGGGCAGCCGGCGGCAGCGCCAAAGCGCAGCAGCTCCCGGGGGCCAAAGCGGCCCAGCTCGGAAACCGCGGCGGCGGCATCGGCGCAGGAGGTGGCGAAGAAAGCGCCGGTAGATACATCGCAAAAAGCCAGGCCGTAGGGCGTTTTCTCGCCGTAAAGGCAGGCCATGTAGTTATTCTGGCTTTCGTCCAGCATGCAGCTTTCGGTTACTGTGCCGGGGGTAACGATGCGGGTAATATCCCGCTCTACAATGCCCTTGGCGGCAGCAGGGTCTTCCGTCTGCTCGCATACGGCTACTTTGTAGCCCTTTTGCACCAGCCGGGCGATGTAGGCATCCACCGAATGGTAAGGCACGCCGCACATAGGGGTCTGCTCTTCCTTGGGCTTGTTGCGGTCCCGGGTGGTCAGGGTAAGATCCAGCTCCCGGGCGGCCAGGCGGGCATCGTCGTCAAACATTTCGTAGAAGTCACCCAGGCGGAAAAACAGAACGCTATCCTGATTTTGGGCTTTGATGGCGTTGTATTGCCGCTTCATGGGGGTAAGTTCGTTATCAGGCTTGGCCATTGGCGTAACCTCTTTCTTTATTTTTCTTCGGAATATTCTCCGGTCAGGCTCCAGGTGGTAGCGCCGGTGACGGTAACGCAGCAATAAGTGCCGATGAGGCTGTCATCACCTGCAAAGCGCACCAGGCGGCCGCCCTCGGTGCGGGCGGTAAGAAGCTCTTTGTCCTTGCCGTCTACCAGGCAGCGCAGGCGCTTGCTGATATAATCCCGGTGGATCTGCTCGGAGATGCTGTTCTGCAGGGCGCAGAGCCTGTCAAACCGGGCGTTTTTCTCCGCCTTGGGGGTAGGATCTTCCATAGTGGCCGCAGGCGTGCCGGTGCGGGGGGAGAAGATAAAGGTAAACAGCGAATCGTAGCGAACTTCCTCGATCAGGCTCAGGGTTTCTTCAAATTCCTCCGCCGTTTCCCCGGGGAAGCCTACGATCACATCGGAGGTAAGCACAAGCTCCGGCATAACGGACTTGGCGTAGCGCACCTTTTCCAGGTAAGTTTCCCGGTCATAGTGCCGGTTCATGGCTTTCAGCACCCGGGAAGAGCCGCTCTGGAAAGGCAGATGCAGCTGCTTGGCGATCTTGGGGGAGGAGGCCATGGTGTCAAACAGCTTTTTGGAAGCATCCCGGGGGTGGCTGGTCATAAACCGCACCAGGAAATCTCCCTCGATGGCGGCGATCTGAGCCAGCAGATCGGAAAAATCTATACTCTCGTCCAGATCCTTGCCGTAGGAGTTTACATTCTGGCCCAAAAGGGTGATCTCCCGGCAGCCGCCTGCAATCAGCTGGCGGCATTCTGCCAGAATATCCGCGCTTTTGCGGCTGCGCTCCCGGCCCCGGACATAGGGCACGATGCAATAGGTGCAGAAATTGTTGCAGCCGTACATAATGGATACCCAGGCTTTTAAGGAACTGTCCCGCTTTTGGGGCAGGCCCTCGGCGATGGAGCCGGCTTCGTCTTCTACGAAAAATACCCGCTTTTTCCCGGTAAGCACCAGGAAAAGGATCTGGGGGAACTGCCAAAGATGGTGGGTAGAAAATACGCCGTCTACATGAGGGTAGCTGGTTTTCAGCCTTTTTACCACCACCTCCTGGCCTGCCATGCAGCCGCAAAGGAAGATCTTCTGCCCCTCATGGCGGCGCTTGGTGTGGGTAAGGGCGCCCAGGTTGCCGAAGACACGCTGCTCGGCATGCTCCCGGATGGCGCAGGTATTCATAACTACTACATCCGCGCCCTCGGCGGTATCGGTCATGGCGTAGCCGCTCTGGGCGAGGATGCCCCGGATGCGCTCAGAATCCGCCTCGTTTTGCTGGCAGCCGTAGGTTTCTACATAGGCCTTGGGAGTTACCCCCTTTTGCTGCCAGGCGGCAGCTATTTTATCGCAATAGGCCAGCTGCTCGTCCAGCTGGGCCTGGGAAATCACAGTCGTTTTGGTGTCCATGCAAAGTCCTCCGAAGATACTATCTCAAATATAAATTATAGCATTTTTCCCCTGCTTTTTCAAGGGCTAGTAATTGTAAACATTTATCCGCGCGTATTGCTTTTTTGGGGGCGCTGTGGTAAAATTGGGGGCGAATATATGCCCGGTTTGGGCAGAAATGAGGAAAAGCATGAATTGTAAGAATTGTGGGCAAGCCCTCCAGGACGGCGTTACCCTTTGCCCCGGCTGCGGCGAGGATAACAGCGCCCAGCCTGAACGGGAAGAGCTCCAGCCTGAGCAGGAAGCTGCCCAGGAAGTTACCCATCCTGAGCAGGAGGCCCAGACCCAGGAAGTTACCCAGCCGGAGCAGGCGGCCCAGACCCAGGAAGCGGCCCAGACCCAGGAAGCGGCCCAGATCCAGGAAGCGGCCCAGACCGCCCCTAAGGGCATGGATAAAACCAAGCTGGCGCTGATCATTGCCGCCATCGGCGCGGTGGCGCTGCTGGGCATTGGGCTGATCATGATCACTTTGTTTGGCATTAAGGGCGGCTGGGAAAAGGATAAGCCGGCTAATCCTACCCTGACGGATACCACCCCCGCTGCTACTACCCCCCAGCCTACGGAGTATGTACCCGGCGAGGGCGTGCTGCAAAAGCATAGCTACTCCATCGCCACCTATGAAGGCACGGATGCCAAGGATGCGGTAGTTGTGCGCATGGGGGACAAGACCCTGACCAACCGGCAGCTGCAGATGCATTACTGGATGCAGTTTTACGAAATGTGGAACTACTACTACAGCCAGTACAGCTACTATACCCCCTACTATATCGGCCTGGACTATAATCTGCCCTTTGCTGACCAGCCAATTCCCGACGGGTCTATGAACTGGGAGCAGTATTTGCTGGAGCTGAGCATAAACACCTGGCAGCGCTACCAGGTGCTGGGTATGATGGCACAAAAGGCTTCCTTCCAGCTTTCCCCGGAAAGCCAGCAGGAGCTGCAGAGCCTGCGCGGCGAGATGGATGCCGCGGCCCAGCTTCAGGGCTATGAAAACGCCGACGCGCTGATCGCCGCGGAAATGGGCGAGGGCGTTACTTTGGATGATTATGCAGCCTATATGGAGCTTTATTACCTGGGAGAAGAGTATTTTGCCCAGGTGTATGCAGGTGTTGAATACACCCAGCAGGATCTGGAAAACTACTACACCACCAACCAGGCAGCTTTGGAGGCTGCGGGGGCTGGCAAGGATGCCGGCTATGTAGGCGATGTGCGCCATATCCTCATCATGCCCGAGGGCGGCGAGCTGGATGCCGACGGCAACAAGGTATACACCCAGGAGGCGTTGGATGTTGCCTTCAACCAGGCGGAGAATATTTATACCATGTGGCAGGAGGCCGGCGCTACCGAGGAAGCCTTTATTAAGCTTACCGGCGAATACACCCAGGATACGGGCTATGAGTACAACGGCGGCCTGTACACCGATATCAACGCCACCAGCTCCTATGTGCCGGAGTTTAGAGCCTGGGCTATCGACCCGGAGAACAAAGCCGGCGCTTGCCAGATCGTGCGTACCGATTACGGCTACCACATTATGTATATGATCGGCAACGAGCCGCTGTGGGAGCGGGTATGCCGGGAGGCTTACCTGGCAGAATACTGCACCAAGCTCATCGACGACCAGGTGGCCCAAAACCCCATGGAAATCGACTACGAAAGCATCGCTTTCTGCAACGCCTCCTTTGAATAAACAACAAGAGCCACGGCTGAAAACAGCCGTGGCTCATTATACTGTAGGGGAGGGTCAAGACCCTCCCCTGCGCCTTTATCCAAAGATCCCGGTGGAGAGGTAGCGCTCGCCGGTATCCGGCAGCAGGCAGACAACGGTTTTGCCTGCGTTTTCTTCTTTTTGGGCCAGCGCTATGGCGGCGCTGAGGGCAGCGCCGGAGGAAATGCCGCAAAGCAGCCCCTCTTTGGCAGCCAGCAGCCGGGCGGCTTCAAAGGCGGCGCCGTCTTCTACGGGCATGACCAGGTCATAAACCTGCCTATCCAGCACCGAGGGGATAAAATTCGCTCCGATGCCCTGCAGGCCGTGGCTTCCCGCCTTGCCCCCGGAAAGCAGGGGGGAGGAAGCCGGCTCTACGGCTACGATCTCGATAGCCCCGTTTTGCTCCTTCAGGTAGCGCCCGGTGCCGGTGATGGTGCCGCCGGTGCCTACTCCAGCTACGAAAATATCCACCTCGCCGCCGCAATCCTCCCAGATCTCCGGGCCGGTGGTTTGGTAGTGGGCCAGGGCGTTGGCCTTGTTTTCAAACTGCCCGGCGATGATAGAGCCGGGGTTTTCGGCGTGGAGCTGCTCCGCTTTTTCCACAGCTCCGGCCATGCCCAGCGCCCCGGGGGTAAGCACCAGCTGGGCCCCAAAGGCCTTCATAAGCTGCTGGCGCTCGGCGCTCATGGAGTCCGGCATTACGATCACCGCCCGATAGCCCCGCCGGGCGGCGACTACAGCCAGGCCCACGCCGGTGTTGCCGGAGGTGGCTTCGATCACCATGCCCCCGCTTTGCAAAGCGCCGGAGCGCTCCGCCTGGTCGATCATGGCTACGGCGATGCGGTCTTTCGCGGAGCCGCCGGGGTTAAACCGCTCCAGCTTGGCAAGCAGCCTGGCTTTCAGACCCAGCGCCTGGGCCAGATTATCCAACGCCATAAGAGGCGTTTTTCCGATCAATTCTTCCACCGAAGTATAAATGTTTGCCATAGAAAGCACTCCTTCCGATTTTCTCCCATTATATTCCCTGGCTGGCCCAAAGTCAATGGAATTGACAAGGGCATTTTCATATGGTATAACAACAATAACTATAAAGGAGCGTGTTTATTATGGCGCAGTTGGAAGGAAAGATCCAGGGCGTGGTTGACGCCATTTTGCAGGATTATCAGCTTGGCCGGGATATCGACCGGCTGGATATGTCCCGCCAGCCGGATAAGGATGTTATTATGGATATGCTGGGTAAGCTCCGGCGCATCGTGTTCCCCGGCTATTCTACGGAAAAAAGCTACCGCATCTACAACGTGCAGCACAATCTTTCCATGCTGATCGAGGATGTTATGTACAACCTGACGGAGCAGCTGGCTATGGTATACGAAGGCGCGGGGGAAGAAAAGGCCGGGGAAAAGGCCCAGCAGACCGCTTTGGCATTTTTTGCCACCATTCCCCAGGTTAGAGCCTTGGTGCAGACGGATGTGCAGGCGGCCTACGACGGCGACCCTGCCGCCTACAGCAAGGATGAGATCATTTTCTCTTACCCCGGGCTTTACGCCATTACGGTGTACCGCCTGGCCCATGAGCTGTACTGCCTGGGCGTGCCTATGATCCCCCGGATCATGACCGAGCATGCCCATTCCATTACCGGCATCGACATCCACCCCGGCGCTACCATCGGCAAGAATTTCTTCATTGACCACGGCACGGGCATCGTCATCGGCGAAACCACCATCATCGGTGAAAATGTAAAGATCTACCAGGGCGTTACCCTGGGCGGCCTTTCTACCCGGGGCGGCCAGAGCCTGAAAGGCAAGCGCCGCCATCCCACCATTGAAGACAATGTTACCATCTACGCCGGCGCCAGCATCCTGGGCGGCGAAACTACCATCGGCCGGGAGTGTGTCATCGGCGCCAACGCCTTTATTACCGCTTCCGTTCACCCTTTCACCACCGTAAGCACCAAGAATCAGCAGCTTACCTTTAAAAGCCGCAACTGCCCCGGCTGCGAAAAGATCGACAACTGCTGGGAAAAGTAAATAAAATATTGAAAACCCGCCGGTTTCTAAGGAAAACCGGCGGGTTTCAGTCTGTCGAAAAAGTATTTTTCGACAGACTGTCAGAGGTCGAGAAAACCACAAAGACAAGCAAACCGCACTCGTCGGCGTACAGGTGGTACGGTAGAGGGCGGTTTGCGCAGTAAGTCAAAATGCCTTGCGAAGCAAGCCTTTTCGCTTCATTCTAAGCAAGTGTTTTGTTTAAAATAAGCTACAGTTCCGGAAATTCGCTCCAAACTGCTCAACATTGCATTTTGACGGTTTGGGGCTTTATCGACACTCTGAACCCGCCGGTTTCTAAGGAAAACCGGCGGGTTTTTGCGTTATTTTGTTAGGGTATAATTGCCGTTGGGGGCGAGGGTGACGCGGCCCTTCCACTGGGCGTAGCGGATGGCCTCCTGCATCAGGGCGGAGATGGCGCTGCCGGTGCGGGGATAACCCAAAAGCTTTGCGCCCTCGCGCACCAGGTCATCCCCGTTCAGGCTCAGCTGATCCGCAAGGGCCTGGCAGGCGGCGGCCGCCGCTTCTTCTACGGGAATGTCCTTGGCTTCCCGGCGGGTCTCCTCCGTTTCGGCGGTGCGGAAGCGCTGATAGGTTTCCGGGTCTTGGTCTGAGCGCCAATAGAAGGTCTGATCGGCCTGCTGGGTGGTCTTTAGCCCCATGGCATCCAAAAGGCTTTCCAGGTGGGCGGTAATGCGGCTGCCGGAGCGGGCAATGGCGTAGCTTTGCACGATGCGCCGGAGCATATTGGCCTTGCTTATGGGCGCTTCCGCCTCCATAAGGCTGATGATCCGTTTGCGGATGCCGGGGGTATAGCGGCTGGAAAGCAGATCCTCCGGGCTTACGGTCTGCTGGGGCAGCTTAGCAAAGCGGTATACGGGAGGGCCGGCCTGGGGCTTGATATTGCCGCTGAGCTTTAGCTGGGGCAGCTCCGGCAGAGCGGCTTTTTTGGCGGGGGCGGCTTCCTGCGGCGTTTTCAGCAGGGCCAGCAGCCGATCCAGCTCCCGCTGGGGGTTATCCCACCAGTCCATGGTCCATACCCGGGTAATGCGCCAGCCCAGGCCCTGGAGCACACCGATCTGGGCGGTCTCCCGGTCGCGGGTGGTGCGGCTTTGGGCGTAGGCGCTGCCGTCGAGGAGGATGCCCAGACAGTAGCGGTCCTGATTTTTCGGGTCGGCCACGCCAATGTCGATGCGGTACTGGGAGTGGCCCACCTGGCGGCGGGTCTCGTAGCCGTTTTCTTCCAGGAAAGCGCAGATAGCATCGGCAATGCCGGAGGTTTGCGCCTCTTTGGCAGAAATGGCAGCAGCTTCCAGGGGGAGCTTACCGCTTTGGGCGTATTCCAAAAAGGCTTTCAGGGCTTCTACACCCTGGGCGCTTGTGCGGCTTAGGTCGATCTGCTCCGGGCGCAATGTGGCGAACACCACCATCTCCTGCCGGGCGCGGGTAATGGCAACATTCAGCCGCCGCCAGCCGCCGTCCCGGTTTAGGGGGCCGAAATTCATATATACCTTGCCCTGCTCGTCCGGGCCGTAGCCTACGGAGAAGAGGATCACATCCCGCTCGTCGCCCTGGACATTTTCCAGGTTTTTGATGAACACCGGCTCTTCCGCCTGGTAGGCCCAGGCATCCAGCTGGGGATCCTCCCGGCAGGCTTCTGCCAAAAGGTCATCGATCAGGTTTTGCTGGTTGATGTTAAAGGTGACAACGCCTACAGAAAGCTTGCTTTCTGCTTCGCTGTGGCAGCGCCGCTTCAGCTCGGCTACTACGGCTTCCGCCTCCGCCCGGTTTTGCCGGCTGCGGCTTCGCTGGAACACGCCGTCCACATGCCGCAGGCTTACCTTGGAGATGCGGTCGTTTACAGAGGGGAAGGTATAGAGCTTGTTTTCGTAGAACTTGGCGTTGCTGAAAGCGATAAGGCTTTCGTGGCGGCTGCGGTAGTGCCACAGCAGGTGGGTCTGGGGCAGGTTCAGAGCCAGGCAATCGTCGAGAATGCTTTCCAGATCTTCGTTTTCCAGGTTTTCCTCGTCCAGCTGATTGCTTACGAAGAAAGCGGTAGGAGGCATCTGCTTGGGGTCGCCTACGATCACCGCGTTTTCGCCCCGTGCCAGAGCGCCTACGGCCTTGGCGGTAGGCAGCTGGGAGGCTTCGTCGAATACCACCGTGTCAAAGGGTACCCGGTCCGGCTCCAAATACTGGGCGGCGGAGATGGGGCTCATAAGCATGCAGGGGCAAAGCCTGGGCAGCAGGTTGGGGATCTGGGTAAGCAGCTTGCGGATGCTTACACCCCGGCCGCCGCTGCGGATGGCCCGC
The DNA here is from genome assembly GCA_017437095.1 of Oscillospiraceae bacterium. GTDB lineage: Bacteria > Bacillota > Clostridia > Oscillospirales > Oscillospiraceae > Faecousia. The sequence continues at coordinate 8,257 of JAFSBW010000036.1, read as the reverse complement.
TGCAAAATGCCCAGCTCGGAGCTGTGGGCGGCTTCCCGGGTAAAGTCCGGCACTTGGGCGGCCAGGCGGCAGAAGATCTCCTCCTGGGCCAGCTTCATCATTTCTTCATCCAGCCGCTGGAGCTGGCGGATCTTTTCGTTGAACACCACGCCGGAGAACATAGCCAGCGCTTCGCTGGAATCGATGCGCTCTATGGCCATGGCCTGGGCGATGGCCTTGCGGTAGGCGAGGAGCAGCTGCTCATGGGCAAGGCCCTGGCGGTAGGCTTCTACTACATTGCCCAGGCCGGCAGCGCTTGCCTGCTGGGCGGTGGCGTTGAAGGCAATGGCATCTTTCAGGCTGTCGCGGCCCATGTCCAGCCGGGCGCAAAGGGCCAGCTCGTTTTGCAGATAGTCGGCTTCCGAGGGGGAGCGGATATCCAGCAGGTCATAGAGGGTATTTTGCGCTTCGGCAAAGCCCTCCCAGGCGGCGGCAAACCGGTTGACGGCAGCATCCTGGGCGGGGTCGGAAGCGATGCGGCTGCGGTTTTGAGGGCTGAGCTTGGGCAGCAGGCTCTGGGCCTTTTCCGTGGCGGCCAAAACTGCTTGATAGTCCGTTTCCTCGCCTCGGTAAAGGGGGCCAAGGGCGCTGCCGCAGCGGCCCAGCAGAGCTTCGGCGGCAGAGCGCTCCCGGCGGTATTCTTTCAGCTGGGAAAGGGCCTGGGGCGCGGTTTCGGCGTTGGCGGGGGTAAGGGCGCAGCGGTTCAGCTTTTTCAGCAGCTTCTTTTCTCCAAGGGCCTTGCCCAAAAACCATTTGCCCTGGGTCTCTTCCCACTGCGCCAGCAGCTGCTCGCCGTCCAGCTCCAAAAACTCCGGCTTCCACTGCTTTAGCAGCGCCCCGGAAATATTCTGGGCGGCGATATAGTGGCGTGCCATGGCGGCAGTATCCGTAAGGAGCATGTTGGGGTCAAACTCTGCGCTCCAGGCCCGGGGCAGGCTCTGCCAATCGCGCAGGCACAAAGCGGCCTGGGAAAGCTCCAGAAGCTCCTGCCGGGAGCGGCAAGGCAGGCCCGTAAGGGCGGAAAGGGCATCCGCTTCCGGGGAAAGGGCGTGGATGGCGCTGCGGTAGCTGTCCAACCCGGGGGTAAGGCCATAGCGCTGGTGCTGAGAGTAGGCAGTAGCGCCAACGGCGGCCAAAGCATGGCCGCAGGGGTGGCCAAGGGCCTGGCCTGCGCTGCGCAGCTGCTCCAAAAGCAGCTGGTTTTCCTTCAAAGCGCCGGCGGTGAGATTTTTTACATAATCGCCGGAAAACTGGGCAATTTCCGGGGCTTGGGCGTTTTCCTGGTATAGCCCGGCAGCCTGGTAGAGGGTTATGCCCGCGCTGTTGGGGGTATGCAGGGCCTGGGCGTAGCCGTCCAGCTCCCGGCGCAGCTGCGTAAGCTGCTCAGCCCGGGCGGCATAGGCCTGGGAAGAGACCCCGGCGGTAACCTCGGTAGAGCGGCGCAGCTGATCCAGCACATAGCGCTTTTTGGCCTTGTTGGAATGCAGCTCCAGGCAGAAATCCCCAAGGCCGATCTTGCTCAGCCGCTTTTGCACAACCTCCAGAGCGGCCATTTTTTCCGCAACGAACAAAACGCTCTTGCCCTGGGCCAGGGCGTTGGCGATGAGGGTAGTAATGGTTTGGGATTTACCCGTGCCGGGAGGGCCGTGAAGCACGAAGCTCTCCCCCTGGGCGGCCTTGCCGATGGCAAACAGCTGGGAGGCATCCGCCGCCATGGGCAGAAACGCCCCCTGGTCGGTCACCTTGTCCGGGATGGTCATGGGCTGGGCATCCCAGGAGAGCTTGCCCTCCATCAGGCTGCGCACGATCTTGTTGCGCATCAGATCCCCGGTGCGGTTGCGCAGATCGTTCCACATAACAAACTGGGAGAAGGAGAATATGCCCAAATAGGCCGATTCCAGCACATCCCACCGGCTTTGGGCCATAATGGCCTTGCGCACGGTGTTGAAAACCGCCCGCACATCTACGCCCCGGCCGTCCTCCGGCAGGGGATCGAGGCCGGAGATCACAATGCCGAAATCCTGCTTCAGCTTTTCCAGCATGGTAATGTTCATCTGGGCATCTTCGTCCCTGGCCCGGATGGTGTAGCCCGCGGCGGCGCTGCGGCGCACCATTTCTATGGGCAGAAGCACCAGCGGGGCATAGCGAGCCTTGGTAGACCGGCCGGATTCGTACCAGCGCAGCAGGCCCAGGGCCATGTACAGCGTATTGGCGCCGTTTTCCTCCAAAGAGGACTTGCCGGAGCGGTACAGCTCCTTCATAGCCTTATTCAGGGCGGCGCTGTCGTAGCTGGAGCGCAGGCGCTTGGCGGCAAATTCAGAAGAAAGCAGCTCCTTGGCGCTGGAGAACTGGTGCATGGTTTCAAAATCCGGCTGGGGCTGCTGGGCCATATCCTCCGGCCGGGGCAGCACAGAAAAATCGCTGCCGCTATGCAGGGCGTTTTCCAGCTCGTCCAGGCTGGGGGCGATGAGCGGCACCAAAGAGCCCCGCAGGCGCATATTGATCAGGCTGTTGCGCAGGCCCAGATCCAGAAGCTTGCGCTCCCAAAGCTGAAGCTTACCCAGCTGCTCACGGCCATCGCCAACTTCGGTGGCAGCCTGCAAGGCATCCGGCGCCTGGGGCTTAGCCTGGGCGGGGGAGGGCTGCTGCCGGAGGAATTCCCAGCCGCTTTCGGTAGCGATGCGCACCGGCAGAGGCTTTACGCCGCTGAGCCTGGCCCGGGAAATGTCCAAAACGAATTCGATGGCATCTGTGCCGTGCAGCTGCTCCCGGGCGGCGGCCTGGGCTTGGTCAAAGGTCATGTTTTTGCCGGAGAGCATGGCGGTGCATTCTACTACGGCGATCTCGTTGATGCCGCTGGCCAGGCGCTTGGTAAGGAGCGATACATCATCCTGAATGCTTTCCGGGAAGGTAAGCTCCTCCAGCCAAAGGCCGCAGAAAATATGCCCGGGCTTTAACACCAGCAGCGCATGCAGCCCTACTGCCTCCAGGCAGGCGGCGTACAGCAGGGAAATGTCCAGGCAGGTTGCCAGGCGCTGCTGCAAAATGCCGTCGCAAAGCCGTACCCGCTGGCCGGTCTCCTCAAAGCTGGCAGGGGGAACGCAGTAAACAATGTCCCGCTGGGCAAGGGCGGCGTAAATGGAGGCAGCCTGCTTCAGCGCCCGGTTGGGGTCTTGGGTCTGGTAGCCGTCCAGGGAAGGGTCGCCGCTCCATTGGCCCAGAAGCTGGGCAGCCTCCGTAAGGATGGGGGCAAGGGCGGGGTGGTTAGGGGTAACAAAGGCAGCCAGCAGCTCCGGGTGGCTGGCGTAGCCGTGCCATTGGTCGTAGGCCAGCACGGTAATGGGCAGCTCCGCTTCATAAAGGGTCTGCCCCTGGTGGGTAAGGCAAAGGCGCAGAGTTTCGGCATAGCTTTCCGTCAGGGTAGCCAGGCGCTGGGCATCCAGCACCAGCTCCGCCGCTCCGGCGTTCATGCAGGCGTTGGCCGGAATGGTATCGAAATGCTGGCTGTAGGGCAGGCAAAGGTTTGCCCCGGAGGTGATCTGCAGGGTAACATCCTGCAGCGGCTGGGGGGAATCGTTATACACAGTAACGGAAGGGATGGCGGCAACGCCATTTTGCTGCAGAGCAAAATTGACAGCGCTCAGGGCCGCCGCTTCTACGCGAACAGCGGCTTTGGAAGAGGGCATGGTTTCCATAGTGCTACCTCCTGGGGGATAGATATTTCCATTATAATGGAAGAAAAATCCCATTGCAACTAATTTCGGTTGAAAACCCGGGCATACTTTGATAAAATGGCGCTGAGCAACCGCAATGAAGAATTGCCCATTGGCGCGGGACTGTAGGGACCGGCGTCCCGACGGTCCTTTCCCACCGCACTCTGGGGCCTGGACGAATAGATCGGCGATCCCAAGCTATAGATTGAAGATTGAAGAGTTGAGATGCCGGATATCTTCACTCTCAAGCTGCAATTATCATCTACTGGAATGACTAAAACCAATAGGGAGGTGACCCGGTATGGAGATTATTTATCAGGACGAATATCTGCTGGTATGCCTTAAACCTGCCGGGATAGCCTCTACGGACTTGCCGGAGCTTTTAGGCAAACAGTTGGGGCTAAGCGCCCCTTTGCGTACTGTCCACCGCTTAGATCAGCCTGTGCAGGGCTTAATGGTGCTGGCTAAGAGAAAGCATACGGCGGCGGACCTTTCCCGGCAGATCATGGCCGGGGAATTTGAAAAGGAATATCTGGCGGTTGTCCACGGCTGCCCGGAAGCCCCGCAGGGAGAATTTTGCGACCTTTTGGGACGGGATAAGGAAAAACGCCTTACCTTTGTGGCAGCTGAGCCTGGGAAAGATGTGCAGCAGGCCCGGCTTTCCTACCGGGTGGAGGCAAAAGGGCAAAGCTATAGCCGGGTAAGGGTTCGCCTGCATACCGGCCGCACCCACCAGATTAGGGTGCAGTTTGCCTCCCGGGGTTTGCCATTGGTGGGCGATAAGCGCTACGGAAAGGGTGAGGATTGCGACATTGCCCTTCTTTCCTGCCGGCTGGCATTTACCCACCCGAAGACCGGGGAAAAGTTAGAATTTTCCTGCAATCCCCCGGATACTTTCCCTTGGAAGGAGATATGAAATGGCAAATTATGACTTTTTCCAGAACAAAAGCTGCGAGTATTTTCCCTGCCATAAGGGCATAGAGGAGGAATGCTTTAGCTGCCTGTTCTGCTACTGCCCTCTGTACGCCCTGGGGGAGAACTGCGGCGGATGCTTTACCTATACCCAGGACGGTATCAAAGACTGCTCCGGCTGCACCCGCCCCCACCGCCGGGAGGAATACGAAAAGATCCTCTCCCAAATGGATAAGATCATCGCCCTGGCGAAAAAACCTTGATTTTTGCCATAAGCGTTGATATAATGAACGGGCTATGGAGATGTACCCAAGCGGCTGAAGGGTGCGGATTCGAAATCCGCTAGGCGCCGAAAGGCGTGCGGGGGTTCAAATCCCTCCATCTCCGCCAAAAAAGAGCTGCCTTCGGGCAGCACTTTTTTGGCGGAGATGGAGGGATTTGAACAAATCTAAATGCAACAGTCCGGTGGACTGTTGCGCGCGACGGCTTGACGGAGCGCAACCTTGATTGAATCAAATCCCTCCATCGGCAAGTATCCAGGATGGTCTTCGGGCAGCTCTTTTTGTTGGCGGAGATGGAGGGATTTGAACATATTTAAATGCAAGGCTCCGGGGGAGCCTTGCTCGCCGGGTAAGGCCCCGGCGATACCATAATTTTCATCCCCCAAAGGGATGAAAATGCAAATCAAATCCCTCCATCGGAACACCCCAACGGGGTGCCTTTCTTATTGGCGCAGATGGAGAATGCATCGCGAGGGAGGGTCAAGGCCCTCCCCTACGAAGGGTTAACGGGAATGCCTGTTTACAGCGCTCAGCGATTGATGGAGGCGGCCATGCGGCGGTAGGTGTGGCGAATGCCCCGCACGGCGATGGAGTAGGCCTGGATGTTTTCCGGCAGGGCCATGCCGCCGTAGCCGGCGTCGCCCAGGTGGTGGATGTCTGTGCCGGTCATTTTGCACATCAGGGCCAGCTGGCGAATTGTGGCGGTGTCCGCGCCCTCCTGAGAGGTGCCGATGGCGGTAATGGTCAGCAGGCCCAGGCTGTGGGCATAGCTTACCAGGCCGCGCACATATTCCACCGTAATGCCGGGAACGGTGCCGGGGGCGGGCAAAAGGATGATATCCGCTCCGGCTTCGGCAAAGGCGGCAATGTCTGAGCGGGAGATAATGCCCTCGCCGCCCTCTGAGAGGATACCGGAGGCGTGCATTTTGCCTGCCGCCAGGATCAGGCTATCCCCAAAGGTGGCCCGGTAAAGCTCCAGAGTTTGGGTAATGGCTTGGTTGGATACGCCGATGCCGGGGTTGCCGGTAAGCAGAATAAAGTTTACACCCATGGCCACCGCTTTTTTTGCGTTTTCCAAAGTAGCCTTTCGGCCGGAGGTCATGGCCCACATGTTTTCCTCGGGATCTTCCGAAGACAGCACCTGCTCCACAGGCTCCAGGTTGATGCCGATGGGGCGGCCGGTAAGCTCCTTGAGCTTGCGAACGGTGTCCTCCGGGGCGACCTTGGGCAGGCCCTGGATCTGGGGGCGCTGCACATCGAAAAGGTTTAGGATCAGAAGATCCGCGCCCATGGCGGCGGCGAACTCCGCGTTGGTGATATCCCCCAGCATGGGCATAATAGCGCCGATGGTCTCGCAGGCGACGGTTCGCCCTTCGCTGCCGGCAATGGCATCCAGCAGCTCCCGGCGGGAAATATTGGCAAAATCAGAGCTTTGACAGTCTAAAATACGCTTCATAGCATAGCCTCCTTTTTTATTCAGTATACCACAAAAATACAAAGGTGTCACCCGGAAAAACATTTTTGGAATGTTGCACAAATCCGGGATGCCGGAATGAATAATTTAACCAAAAATTAGTTTTTAGCAAATGGGTATTTGACAAAGGAAAACAAATTTGGTATCCTACTGTTGTAAGAAATCACAAAAGAGCCAGGCACTGCCGGGCTTTGTTTTGTGGGAATGTATGAAGGGAGACGATTACAATGGGATTTTTTAAGAATCTGTTTGCTAAGCCCATGGATACCCTTGGCGCTCCTATGGCGGGTAAGGCCGTGGCCATCAGCCAGGTGCCGGATCCTACCTTTGCCGAGGGAATGCTGGGCAACGGCATTGCCATTGAGCCCAGTGAGGGCAAGGTGTTTGCCCCCTGCGATGCTACTGTGGATATGATGTTCGCTACCGGCCATGCCGTGAGCCTGATCGCCGATTTCGGCGCTGAGATACTGATCCATGTGGGCCTGGAAACAGTCAGCCTGGAGGGCAAGCCCTTTACTGTGCATGTTGCCAACGGCGACAAGGTCAAAAAAGGCCAGCTGCTTATGGAGGCAGACCTGGAAGCCATCAAGGCCGCCGGGCTTCCCACCATTACCCCCGTGGTCATCTGCAATACGGATGATTACCCCACCTTTAACACCTTTGTAGAAAAGGCTGTTGCCCCCGGTGACGCGGTCATCGAGCTGGCAAAATAAGACCCCGTAAGCTCTTACCGGGCTTACCAAAGCCGGATCATCCGGCAGCCCCTTTGGGGGCGAATTACATATGTCAATCAAGGCAAAAAAAGGGATATCCCTTTTGTGCTGTACCCTTGCCGGGTACAGCGATGCCTTATTGAAAGCTCATAAATGATTTTGGCTGCTGTGGGCCAACGGCCATGAGAGGTTTGTGAGAGAATAACGAGAAAAATTAAGGAGGAAATTTTTCTATGATGAAGAAACTGCAAAAGCTCGGCAGTGCTATGATGCTGCCCGTAGCTGCCCTTCCCATCTGCGGTATCCTGATGGGCCTGGGCTACGCTCTGGCTCCCGGTGCAATGGGCGTTCCCGATGCCGCTACTTCCGGCTTCGCTTATACTCTCGGCGTATTCCTGATCAAGGCAGGCGCTGCCCTGATCGACAACATGGCTATCCTGTTCGCCATTGGTGTTGGCTTCGGCCTGACCAAGGAGCAGAACGGCGTTGGCGGCCTGGCCGGTATGGTCTCCTACCTGATGATGACCACCCTGCTGGCTCCCGGCACTGTTACCACCATTGCTCCCAAGCTGATCGAAGACCCCATCGCTGCTCTGGCTTTCGGCAAGATCGGCGGCAATGCCTTCATCGGCATCCTGGCCGGTATCATCGGCGGCGCTTGCTACAACAAGTTTAAGGACACCAAGCTGCCCGATTTCCTGGCTTTCTTCTCCGGCAAGCGTTGCGTTGCCATCGTTACCGGCGTTGTTTCCATCGTTGTTTCTGCCATCCTGCTGTTCGTATGGCCCATCATCTTCCAGGGTCTGGTAAAGCTGGGTCAGGGCATCGAGTCCCTGGGCGCTGTTGGCGCTGGTATCTACGCTTTCCTGAACCGTCTGCTGATCCCCACCGGCCTGCACCACGCTCTGAACAACGTGTTCTGGTTTGACGCCGTTGGCATCAACGACCTGGGCAAGTACTGGGGCGGTGCGCAAGAGGCTGGTATGTACATGGCTGGCTTCTTCCCCTGCATGATGTTCGGTATCCCCGGCGCTGCTCTGGCTATGATCCAGACCGCTAAGACCACCAAGCGCAAGATCGCTATCGGTGTTGTCGGCTCCGCTGCTCTGTGTGCTTTCATCTGCG
>JAFSBW010000035.1 GCA_017437095.1 Oscillospiraceae bacterium | reverse complement strand
GACAGACTGTCAGAGGTCGAGAAAGCCACAAAGACAAGCAAACCGCACTCGTCGGCGTACAGGTGGTACGGTAGAGGGCGGTTTGCGCAGTAAGTCAAAATGCCTTGCGAAGCAAGCTTTTTCGCTTCATTCTAAGCAAGTGTCTTGTTTAAAATAAGCTACAGTTCTGGAAATTCGCTCCAAACTGCTCAAAATTGCATTTTGACGGTTTGGGGCTTTATCGACACTCTGAGACCCCTTGCAAAAATGCAAGGGGTCTTGCAAAATATTGCATTTTACAGCTGCGCCAGCTCCTCCGGCGTTAAATAGCGCCACTTGCCCTTGGGCAAGTCCCCCAGCCGGAGGCTGCCCTCGCTTACCCGGATGAGCCGGGTTACATGCAGCCCGGCGGCATCGCACATACGGCGCACCTGGCGGTTGCGCCCCTCATGGATGGTAACCGAAAGCTTTGCCCCTGCGCCCTTTGCGCCCAGGAGGGAGATCTCCGGCTTTTGGATGGTATAGCCGTCCAGGGTAATGGGCTGGGCCAGCTTTTCCAGCTTTTCCGGGCTGTAATGCTCTACGAATACATGGTAGGTTTTATCCACCCGGTGCTTTGGGTGCATCAGGCGGTTGGCAAAATCGCCGTCGCTGGTTAGCAGCAGCAAGCCTTCAGAATCCATATCCAGCCGGCCTACGGGGTACACCCGGGCGCCGCAATCCGCCACAAGCTGGGTAACCGCCCGGCGGCCATTTTCATCGGAAAGCGTGGTTACAAAGCCCCGGGGCTTATGCAGCATGATATATACATGGCTTTGCGCTTGAGGCAGGGGCTGGCCGTCGATACGGATATCGTCAGCAGCCGGGTCAGCAGTCGCGCCCAGGGCTGCCACCGCGCCGTTTACGCTTACTCTGCCCGCTAAGATCATTTCCTCCGCTTTGCGCCGGGAAGCCACGCCCCGGGCAGAAAGAAGCTTTTGTAACCTTTCTTTCATAAGTATGCTCCTTGTTATGTACAAGATAGAATGCTCTATCTTGTGGTGGTTTAGCCCAAAAGGCGCCGCCAAAAAGGGCGCTTGGGAGAGGGCTTTTCCTGGGCCACCGTGTCGCCGTACACCAGGCGGACGCTGCCTATGGCCTTCCCGCCCAGGAGGATATGGGCTACCCCCGCTTCCTCCCCCTGCTCTACCGGGGCGTACACAAAGCCCGGCCCGGATAGATCGATCTGAGGGGTTTCGTTTGCCGCCAGGGCATAGGAAAAGTCTTCATCGGCGATCAAGGCCGCCTTCTCCCCTGCTGACCCGGCAACTTCCACCCACCCCAGCACATCCCCCCGGGATACGATACTTTGGACAGTATAATTGGTAAAACCCTGATTATAAAGGGCTTCGTGGTCCGCCCAGTCATTGCGGTCGTTAATGGTTACGGCGATCAGGCGACGACCCTGGCGGGTAACGGAAGATACCAAGATCCGCCCTGCCGCCTGGGTATAGCCGGTTTTTACCCCATCTGCTCCGGGAACGCGCCACAAAAGCTTATTGTGGTTTTGCAGGACTCTGTCCCCTACCCTTACAGTCTTGGTAGACACCGTTTGGCGGAAGATGGGGTTTGCCATGGCGTAGGCGGAAAGAATGGCCAGATCTCTGGCTGTGGAATAGTGGCCGGGGGCATCCAGGCCATTGGGGTTTACAAAATGGCTGCCCTCCATGCCCAGGGCATGGGCTTTGTCATTCATTAGCCCGGCAAAGCCTTCTACTGTGCCGCCGCAATAAATAGCCAGGGCCACCGCCGCATCGTTGCCGCTGGAAAGCATAAGGCCATACAGAAGATCCTGAATAGTAAGCACTTCCCCCTCCTTCAGGTACATGGAAGAGCCTTCTATGCCCACAGCTTCCTTGGGGATGCGCATTCTATCCAGCACATTGCATTGCTCGCATACGATCAATGCCGTCATGATCTTGGTAGTGCTGGCGATGAGGCTTTGGCTGTCGGCATTGTTTTCCGAAAGCACACGGCCGGTAGCTGCGTCCACCAAGATCCATTTTTCCGCGGAGATCGCCTCGGCTTTTGCCGGTAAAAAGATGGCGGCGGCCATAAACATTGCCACCGCCATGCAAAGCAGTTTTTTCATGTTCTCACCCGAAGACAGTATGCCCGGGCAAGAAGCAAATTATTCCGCCGCTCCCTCAGCCTTCTTGGCAGTACGGGAATCGATGAAGGCAGAGATCTTGTCCAGCACATCGGGCACCATCTCTACCACGCGGTCGGCAGTAGTATTGGCAGCAGCCGCTACGGGCAGCATACGCACATTGCCGTCCTTTACCACGATAAAGGCGATGGGATTGATCTTAACACCGCCGCCGCAGCCGCCGCCGAAGGGGTTCTCCTGCTTGTTGGCATTCTTGGATACGAAATCGGAGCCGCCGCCGCCGAAACCGATGCTGACCTTGGAAATGGGGATAATGGTCACACCGTCGGGGGTGGTAATGGGGTTGCCGATGACGGAGTTTACATCCACCATCTCGCGAATTTTAGCAATTGTCTGCTCCATCATAGTAGGAAGGGTCTGACTCATGTTTTTGTACCGCCTTTACGTTTTTTACGAATTTTTAAGAATGTTACCAGGGCCCGCCATCCGTAGCGCACCGCAATGCCAAGCAAGCGGCCCAAGGTGATGGAAATATCCAGCCTGGTATAGATGAGGGTTTTATCGCCCTCGAAATCACATTGAATGTTGATGTCCCGCTTTTGGATGACCATCATCCGCTCCAAGCGGGGCCAGAGGTTGCCCAGGGCTTCCCATGCCCGGCCGTAATTCAGGGCCAGATCGCAGGGATCGCCGCCGGCCAGGGTAAGCTTCAGCTCCAGACAGTTGACATGAAGCTTTTTGCCAAAAAACTCTGCCAGAAAATCCAGGCCAACCTTTACCAGGGGCAGAAAATCCAGAATGCTGCCGCCTTTTTTCTTGCGGGCAGCTTCCTCTGCCTTGGCTTTGTCGGAAAGCTTATGGCCGGCATCTGTCTTTTGCTCCTGGGCAGCCGCTTCTTCCGCAGGGGCTTCCTGGGCTGCCGTATCTTCCGCAGGGGCTTCCTGGGCAGCAGGCTCCTGGGGCGATTGCTCCGGGGCAGGGTCTTTTTTATTGTCTTTTTTCTTTTCTTTCTTAGGTTTTTCCTTTTTCTTCTTGGCCGGGAAAACCTTTAGCCGGATGAAGCCCGCAATTACCTTGATGAGCGGGCCGTCAGCATCGTACACAACGCTGACGCCCAAAGGCATTGCCGCCAGCAGCACCAGCACGGCCAGCGCGATCCACCACCCCATCAGCTGCCCTCCTGCACCGGCTGGATCTCCAGCTGGGCATCGTCCAAAGGCTCGCCGAAGCTGACCTTTTCAATGGGCGGCAGCTCCTCCAAGGAGGAAAGGCCGAAGGTACGCAAAAAGTCCGGCGTGGTCTTGTACTGGATGGGGCGGCCGGGCACATTCAGGCGGCCGGCTTCCTCGATGAGCTTTTTGTTCATCAGCGCGGCTACAGAATAAGAGCTGTCAACGCCCCGGATCTGCTCTACCATGGCTTTGGTAGCCGGCTGGTAGTAAGCAATGATGGTAAGGGCCTCCAGCTGGGAAGCAGAAAGCTTTGGGGGCTTTCTGGTTTCCAGGGCTTTGGTAACATAGTCTGCCATTTCGCCGGAGGATACCATCTGGAAGCCGCTGTCCAGCTTCAAAATGCGCATGCCCCGGCGCTGGAAGGCATAGTCATCCGCCAGCTCCAGGCAGGCAGCTTCTACCTCTTTGGCATCCGCTTCCAAAACCTCACTGAGCCGCTTAAGCTCAATGCGCTCACCGGAAGCAAACAAAATGGCTTCCAACGCTCTATGCAATTGTGTCAGTTCCACCTGCTGCCTCCTTTCTCACCTGGTCAGGGTTGCGGATCAGGCGAACATTGGGATTCTCGCCGGAAAGATCATCTTCCAGCGAAACAGAATTGGTCTTACAAAGATCCAGCAGCGCAAGGAAGGTAGCTACCACTTCGCTGCGGCTGCGGTTGCCTTTAAAAAGGTTTTTGAGCTTTTCTACGCCCCGCAGCACCAGGGTACGGATCAGTTGGGCGGCCTTTTTGCCCACGGGATAGGGCTCTTTACCTACAATGCCCTTAAAATTGGCAGTAGGCGGCGGGAGCATACGCTCGCTGCGCTGGGCGATCTCATCCAGAGCCAGCAAAAGATCCTTCGGCTCATGGCGGTAGCGGTAGGCGCTGTCCCGGCGCAGGGGCTCTGGCTGTTTGGTAAAAATGCAGCGGCCGATCTCGTTGCGCGGCTCCAAAACCGCCATAGCGCTGCGGATCTGCTCAATAGCCTCCTTGCGCTGGCGCTCCAATAGGCTCTGGCGAAGCACATCCAGCTCGCTCTGGGCTTCCTCCTGCTCGGCCTTGGACAGGAGCATCTTGGTTTTAATGAGCATAAGGTGGCTTGCCATGGTAATGAATTCGCTGGCGATTTCCATATCCAGCCGCTTCATTTCCTCCAGGTAAGCAAGATACTGCTCAAGGATCGCCGAAATAGAAACATCCTGAATTTCAATTTTATTCTTGCTCAGCAGCAAGAAAATAACATCCAGAGGGCCTTCAAAATCTTCCATGACCTCGCTGCGGGTATGGACGATGCCCTCCAAACGGTACTGCGGCTCTAACATAACGGCTCCTTGGTATAGTTTTCCTTATAATCCAGTACATTATAACACGGTTTACCCCCAAGCGCAAGAGCTTTCGGGGATTTTTCGTAGGAAAAGCCCGGAGTTGTCTCCGGGCTTCAGAGTGTCAATAAAGCCCCAAACCGTCAAAATGCAATTTTGAGCAGTTTGGAGTGAATTTTCAGGACTGTAGCTTGTTTTAAACAAAACACTTGCTTAGGATGAAGGGAAAAAGCTTGCTTCGCAAGGCATTTTGACTTACTGCGCAAACCGCCCTCTACCGTACCACCTGTACGCCGACGAGTGCGGTTTGCTTGTCTTTGTGGCTTTCTTGACCTCTGACAGTCTGTCGAAAAATACTTTTTCGACAGACTGAAGCCCGGAGTTGTCTCCGGGCTTCTCGATTAGCGGTAGAAAGAATTGCCGCCGATAAATTCACGCACAAGGCTGGTGGGCGGAATCTCATCGTCCACATCTGCCTGGCAGACATAGTTAAGGATCTTAACCAGGCTGCGCACCTGCTCATAGCAGGGCTCTTCCGGCTCAATGGCTAGGAGCAAGGGGTAGATATGCTTTTTGATCACAGCAAGCTCATAAAGCGTAGAGCTGTTAAAGATCACATCCGCGTTTTCCTGGAAGGGGAAGATCCAGCGGTGCTCACCCCGGCGCACGGAGTCCCACATGCTCATAGTGCGCTGCACGGAAGAGCCTCTGCTCTCCAGATCCCGCACGGTGCGCCGCATAAGGCGCAAAAGGCTGGTAGGAATACGGTTGTGGTCATCCAGATTCAATGGCAGCAGGGGGCTTACATACATACGGAAAAGCCTGCTTTCATCCATAGCCATGGGCAGCAGCTGGGGGTTAAGAGCATGCAGGCCCTCTACGATGATCACCGTGTTTTCTTCCAGACGCAGAGTATAGCCCTTCCATTCCCGCTTGCCGGTAAGGAAATTAAAGGTAGGAAGCTCCACCTCTTCGCCCACCAGGAGGCTGGCGATATGCCAGCTGAAAAGCTCGGTATCGATGGTGTTGATATGCTCCAGATCCACGCTTCCGTCCGGCCCGGGGGCGATCTTATCCCGGTCGATGTAGTAATCGTCCAAGCTCATAAGGATGGGCTTTTTGCCATGCACCCGCAGCTGGGTGGCCAGGCGGTTGGCCGAGGTGGTCTTACCGGAGGAGGACGGCCCTGCCAACAGCACAACCTTTGCTCCCCTCTGGCAGACCATATCCGCCACCTGGGCATAGCGCTTTTCGTGGAGGGCTTCGTTCACCCGGATCAGCTCACGGATACCGCCGGTGCGCACCATATCGTTCAGGTCCGCCACGGTTTGGCACTCCATCAGCTCGCACCAGCGCTCCCCTTCCTGAAATACGCTGAGGAAATTGGGCATATTCTGCAGGGGGGCTACCTGGGTAGGCTCCTGCCGGTCCGGGAAGAGGAAGAAAAAGCCCCCTTCTGCCGGAATAATATCCCATACCGTAAGGTAGCCGGTAGAGGGCGCCAGCTCGCCGTAGTAATAATCGGAAAAATCGCCGCAGGTATACTGATCGAAATAATCCTCGGTACGCCAGGACAAAAGCCTGGCTTTGTCCTCCTGGCCCTGCTTGCGGAAGTTTACGATGGCCTCCGGGGTAGTTACCCGGCTGCGGATCAGGGGAATATTTTCATCCACTAGGTTTTGCACCTGCTCCTTCAGCGCCGCGGCGCTGAAAGGCTCCTGGCTGCGCACTTCGATATACAGCGCAGAGCCCAGGGTGCAATGCATCATGGCCCGGGCGTTGGGATACAGCTGGGATATGGCCAAAAATACCACAAACTGGGCCGTTCTGGTATATACATCCCAGCCGGTAGGGTCGCCGATGCGCAGCAGTTCTACCTTGCCCTGGGAAGCTGCCATGGCACGGCGGATGGAGGGGCGGTCCGGGTCCTGCTCCTGCTGGCGCAGGGGTACATAGTTCAGGTTGAATACCTCGCCGGCGATCTTTGCCGCCAAAGGGCACTCAGCTATATCCGCGCTGTTGAGCTTTAGCCTTTTCACCAGCTCCAGAAGAGTTTCCCCCTGGTTGGGGCAGATGCTTTTGCCATCGATCCACAGTTCCATAAGGCGCTTCCTTTCTTAATGCTTCTTGCAGCCGCTTTGGCATGCAGCGCAGTTGCCGCTGCAAGAGGGTTTCTTTTTACGAAAAATCAAATAGGCGCTGTAGCCAATGATCGCTGCCAGCAGCAAATAATCCAGAACGCTCACAGCAAGCACCCCACTTGGTATACCGCCAGCGCTACCAGCCAGGCAACGACGCACTGCATGACAACTACGCCCAGCGTCTTGGTGCGTGAGCCAAGCTCCCGGCGGATGGTTGCCACCGCTGCCATACAGGGGGTATACAACAGGCAGAAGGTAAGGAAGCTGGCGGCAGAAGCCGGGGTAAACAAGCTGTGCAGAGCAGCGCCCAGCTGCTCGGTAGATACGCCCAGAATAACGCCGAAGGTGCTGACTACAGATTCCTTCGCCGTAAAGCCGGATACCAGGGCAGTAACCATGCGCCAATCGCCGAAGCCCAGGGGCGCGAACACGGGGGCGATCAGCTTGCCCAAAGCGGCAAGGATGCTCTCTTCCCCGCTGGTAACCACATTCAGCCGGGTATCATAGTTCTGCATAAACCATATGATAATGGTTGCCAGGAAGATCACCGTAAAGGCCCGGGTAAGAAAATCTTTTGCCTTTTCCCACATAAGCAGCGCCACGCTCTTCATAGAAGGCAGGCGGTAATTGGGCAGCTCCATAACAAAGGGAACGGGCTTGCCCCGGAAGGCTGTGCCTTTTAGGATCAGGGCGATCAGCACGCCCACGGCCATGCCGCCAAAATACAGCGCGATCATAACCGGAAGCTCCCGGCCCTTAAAGAAGGCGGAGGCAAACATAACATAAATAGGGATCTTTGCGGAGCAGCTCATATAGGGGGTAAGCAAAATGGTCATCTTCCGGTCCCGGTTGCTGGAAAGGGTGCGCGTAGCCATAATGGCGGGCACGCTGCAGCCGAAGCCAATGAGCATAGGCACAAAGCTGCGACCGGAAAGGCCTATCTTGCGAAGCAGCTTATCCATAACGAAAGCTACCCGGGCCATATAGCCGGAATCTTCCAAAATGGAAAGGAAGAAAAACAGGGTAACGATCTGGGGCAGGAAACTAAGCACACTGCCTACGCCCGCAAAAATGCCCTCAATGATCAGGCTATGTACCGTAGGGTTCAGGCCGTAAGCGGTAAGGGATTTGTCTGCCGCCAGGGTAATACCGTCCACCGCATAGGCCATCAGATCGGAAAGCCAGGCGCCTACCAGGCTGAAGGTCATATAAAACACCAGGCCCATAATGGCTACAAACAAAGGCAGAGCCAGATATTTATTGGTAAGCACCTTGTCAATGGCCACACTGCGCAGATGTTCCTTGCTTTCTTTTGCCTTGACCATGCAGGTTTCGCAAACCTGCTCTATAAAATTATAGCGCATATCCGCCAGGGCAGCATTGCGATCCAAGCCGGAATCGTACTCCATCTCGATAATGGAATGGTCGATAAGCTCCTTTTCGTTTTGGCTCAGCTTCAGCTTTTCAAAGAACTCTTCTTCGCCTTCGATGAGCTTGGTAGCGCAGAAACGGCGGGAGATGCCCGCTTCCCGGGCGTGGTCTTCTATAATATGGCACACCGCATGGATGCAACGATGCACCGGCCCGTCGGGGCAAAAATCCTGCACCTTGGGCTTTTGGCCGGCCTTGGCGGTTTGTATCAGAGTATCCACCAGCTCGGTAACGCCCTCGTTTTTCGCCGCGGAAATAGGCACAACGGGAACGCCCAGCATTTTAGAAATCTTGTTTACATCCACGCTGCCGCCGTTGCCCCGAAGCTCATCCATCATATTCAGGGCGATGACCATAGGCACTTGCAGAGAAAGCAGCTGCAGGCTTAAATATAGGTTGCGCTCCATGTTGGTAGCGTCTACGATGTTTAAAATAGCATCCGGCTTTTGCTCCAGGATGAAATCCCGGGTTACGATCTCTTCCTGGCTATAAGGACGCAGGGAGTAAATGCCCGGCAGATCCACCACGGTATGATTGGTGCCCTTAATGGTGCCGGATTTTTGGTCTACAGTCACCCCGGGGAAATTGCCCACATGCTGATTGGCGCCGGTAAGGGCGTTGAAAAGGGTGGTTTTGCCGCAGTTCTGGTTGCCGGCTAGCGCAAAAATCATGCTTTTTCCTCCCTCAGGTCAATTTTTTTGGCATCCTCCCGGCGAATGGTAAGCTCATAGCCCCGCAGATGGATCTGGATAGGGTCGCCCATAGGGGCTACCTTTTGCAGCAGAACTTTTGTGCCGGGGATCAGCCCCATGTCCAAAAGACGCACCCGCAAAGCACCCTCTCCCCCAACCCGGGCGATGGTGCCGCTTTGGCCGATCTTTAAATCATCCAGTGTCATAATATCCTCCAAATGTTAGTTAGCTGTTGCTAACTGCATTATATACCTTTTTCCAGCTTCTGTCAAGATTCTTCAAACATAAAAAAGGCGCATTGCAGCTTTTGCAATACGCCTTTGCCATTTTATTGGTTGCCGATGGACATAATATCGTAGGGAGTTGTTTGGTAAACAAAGTAATTGAGCCAGTTGGAAAACAGCAGGTTAGCATGGCCGCGCCAGCGCACCATAGGCTCCAGGGTATCGTCATCGCCGGGGAAATAATTCTTAGGCACGCTGATGGGCAGGCCCGCGGTCTTATCCCGCAGGTACTCCTTGCGCAGCGTATCGGGGTCGTATTCTGAGTGACCCGTTACAAATATCTGGCGGCCTTCCTTGGTAGCAATGGCATAAACGCCGGCTTCTTCCGAGGATGCCAGGATCTTCAGTTCGGGAACGGCCTCAATGTCCTGGCGAAGCACCGTTGTATGCCGGGAATGGGGCACCCAAAAGGTATCGTCAAAGCCACGGAGCAAAATAGAGCGCTTATAATCCGCCCGGTGCTGAAATACGCCGAAAAGCTTTTCTTCCAGGGGCTTTTTCTGGATGCCGTAGTGGTAGTAAAGCCCGGCCTGAGCGCCCCAGCAGATATGGAAGGTAGAATGCACATTGGTCTTGCTCCACTCCATGATCCGGCAAAGCTCCTGCCAGTAATCCACATCTTCAAAATCCATCTGCTCTACCGGCGCGCCGGTAATGACCATGCCGTCAAACTTGCGGTGCTTCAGCTCATCAAAAGACTTGTAGAAATTGAGCATATGCTCCGCAGAGGTATTCTTAGAGCGGTGCGAGGTAGTATGCATCAGCTCCAGCCGCACCTGCAATGGGGTATTGCCCAAAAGGCGGGAAAGCTGGGTTTCGGTAACGATCTTGGTAGGCATCAAATTCAGCAGAACGATCTCCAGCGGGCGGATGTCCTGAGTGCAGGCCCGGTTTTCCGTCATAACAAAGATATTCTCCTGCTGCAGCGCCGCAGCGGCAGGCAGATCATTGGGAATCTGAATGGGCATGGGGCATCCTCCTTTGGCAAACATTATTGGTTATTCTACTAGATAAAACAGATTTTGTCAACTTTCCTGCGCGGTTTTGCTATGGCCCCGTTCTAAGGCCCGGTGAATTCGTAGCTTGGCTGCGGCGATATCTGCGCTGAAGTTTGCGCAGGGGGAGCCGTATCCGGCGGCTCATAATGGCCTGCCACGGTCAATACGCCGAAAATCAGCGACGGAATGCCCAGGCCGATAAAAATGGCCAAAAAAATTTCATGCAAAGTTTTTTTCATAAGTATCCCTCCGGGAGGATGCTAACACAAGGCTAAAACGAAATCCATCGCCCCGGCGGAGCCGGAAAAAATTTGTTGCAGGCATTATAGACCGGGAGCATCGGCATTCGTAAATACTTGACAGCTTAAGCCCTTAAGAGTATAATAGTTACAAAATATAACTTTTTAGAATACGGAGCTATGCGCTATGAAACGAGCATTGAAAATATTGCTGCCGCTGGTGCTGATCGCTGTGCTGATCGCCAGCGCAGTATGGTATCTGACGGTTTATGACCGGGATTTTACCCGGGATATGCTGCTTAACCAGGCACGAAAGTCCGAGGCCTCCGGTTATCACAAGCTGGGCGAATGGTTTTACGACCTGGCCTACAACTTCTCCAGCCAGGATGAAGATGTAGCCATCGAGCTTGCCCGGCAATACGAAAAAGACGGTAACTACACCAAAGCGGAATATACCCTCTACCAGGCGATCTCCGACGGCGGCTCTGCCAAGCTGTACGCGGAGCGCAGCCGTATCTTCGTTGCCCAGGACAAGCTGATGGATTCCGTAAACATGCTGGACTCCATTTCCGATTCCGCCATCCGCGCCGAGCTGAACGCCATGCGCCCCATGGTACCCAGCACCAATTACGACCCCAGCGTATTGTACAACGAATACATTTCTATAGAGCTTTCCGCCCCCAGCGGCAAGATCTACGCCACTACCGACGGCAGCTACCCCTCTTTGGAAAGCGGAGCGCTTACTGAGCCCATCCCCCTGAGCGCCGGCGAAACCGTTATTTACGCCGTTACCGTTGGGGAAAACGGCCTGGTCAGCCCCCTGGCTGTCTACTCTTATACCATAGGCGGCATTATTGAGCCGGTAACCTTTTCTGACCCTGCTGTGGAGCAGAGCCTTCGCACCCAGCTGGGCCTGGTGGACCGGCCTTATGTGTATACCGATGAGCTTTGGGCTGTGGAAGAGTTTACTATGCCCGCCGATGCTACTTCCTATGCAGACCTGCAGTATCTGCCCTACCTTACCAAATTGACCATTGAAAATGGCATTTCCGAAGAGCTGGGGTATATCGCCGGGCTGAAAGCCATTCAGGAGCTTCATATTACAGACACCACCCTGAGCGAAAAGGACTTTGCCGCCATTGCTACGCTGCCGGAGCTGACAAAGCTGACCCTGGTAAACTGCGGGCGGCCCAGCATCGCTCCCCTGTCCGCTGCCCACAACCTGGAATATCTGGACTACCGCTATAACTCCCTGCAGGATCTTGGCCCGCTGGTAGGCTGCCCCAACCTGAAGGAGCTGTACCTGAGCCACAACGCCATCATGGATCTTTCTCCCCTGAGCGGGCTTACCCAGCTGCAGGTGCTGGAGGTTTCCAACAACGCCATTTCCGTTATCGATCCGATCTGCATTCTGCCTTCTTTGGAGGTGCTGAATGTAAGCGCTAATAATATCAGCAGCCTGGGTAATATCGGCGATCTGTCCCAGCTGCGGTATCTGGACTGCCAGAACAACAATATCACCGCTCTGTTTGCCGACGGTCTGCCGGGAAGCCCCGATTCCGGCCTGGAAAAATGCCTGCAGCTGGAGCATCTGAACATTGCAAACAATAATGTTCTGGATATTCTTCCCCTGTCCGCACTAACCAAGCTTACCTATTTGGATTTCTCCCACAACCAAGTGCCGGAGCTGCCCCAGTTTTCCAAGCAGCTGCCCCTGGTTACCATTGACGGCTCCTACAATATGCTGCTTAGCCTGGAGCCTCTGTCCGGCCTTCCCTATCTGAACAATGTGTTTATGGACCACAACGAGGAGATCGAAACGGTAGAGCCTCTGGAAAACTGCCCCATGCTGGTCAAGGTCAAGGTATTTGGCACCAAGGTTACCGAGGTAAAATTCTTAACTGACATGGGCATCGTAGTAGAGTACGACCCCACCCAGAAATAACAGCAAACCGCCCGCTTTCACGAAGAAAGCGGGCGGATTTTTTAAAGCTTGGAGAATACCTCTCCCAAAGAAGTGTGAAATACCAGGTTTGCGGCGCTGTCGTAGGGCGTAGCATCCCGATTGATCAGCACAAGGCGGTTCCCCCGATAGTAGCGCAGAAGCCCTGCCGCCGGGTAGACCGTCAGGCTGGTGCCGGCTACGATCATTAGGTCGGCATTGGCGATAAAATGAATGCTCTTTTCCAGAGTTTCCCCATCCAGGCTTTCCTCATAAAGCACCACATCCGGCTTAACAATACCGCCGCAATCGCACCTGGGAATACCCGGCGCGTTTTTTACAAACTGGGCGCTGTGGGCCTTGTGGCAGCGGGTGCAGTAGTTGCGCAAAACGCTGCCGTGAAGCTCCAGCACATTCCGGCTGCCCGCCTTTTGGTGCAGGCCGTCGATATTCTGGGTGATCACAGCGGCCAGCTTTCCCTCTTGCTCCCAGCGGGCCAGGGTGTTATGGGTAATGTTTGGGGCAAACCCTAGCGGGAGCATTTTCTCCCGGTAGAAGCGGAAGAAATACTCTGGGCGTTTTACAAAAAAGCTATGGCTGATGATCTCTTCCGGGGGATATTCAAAGCGCTGGCTGTACAAGCCGTCCACACTGCGAAAATCCGGAATGCCGGATTCTGTGCTTACTCCAGCGCCGCCAAAAAAGACCATAGCGCCGCTTTCGCTTATCCACTGCTTTAAGGTTTCCAGATTATCCATAAGAACGCCTCCTTTGGCCGTTTTTTCTATCATAGCACCCCAAGCGGTAAAAAGCAAGGAGCCGGCAGTGATTGCTGCCGGCTCCTTGTAATTATTGACCGTTGTCTTCTTCCGCAATTTCTGCCAGAAGCTTTTTATCCTGCTTGCTGGAAAGATCCAGCTTTTCATACATATCCGGGCGGCGGTCACGGGTGCGGCGGATGGACATTTTACGCCGCCAGAGGGCTACCTTCTTATGGTCGCCGGAAAGCAAAATAGCAGGCACTTCCCTGCCGTGCCATACGGCGGGGCGGCTATACTGGGGGTATTCCAGCATGCCGTTATAATGGCTTTCGTCCTCGAAGCATTCCGGGTCTGCCAGCACGCCGGGCACCATACGGCAAACCGCATCGGTAACCGCCATGGCAGCGATCTCGCCGCCGGTGAGCACAAAATCTCCCAGGGAGATCTCCTCGTCCACGCATTCGTCAATAAAGCGCTGGTCGATCCCCTCGTAGTGGCCGCAAACCAGCACCAGCCGGGGCAGCTTGCTCAGGCGTATGGCATCGACCTGGGTAAAGGTCTTACCGCAGGGGGAAAGGTAGATGGTATGCACCGGCTCGGGAGCCATAGCCTTTACCGCCTCCCAGCAGCGGTAAAGCGGGTCTGCCTGCATAACAGCGCCCCGGCCGCCGCCGTAGGGGTAGTCATCTACCTGGTTTTGCTTGTTGGTGGTATAGGTGCGGATCTGGTGGGCTTCGATGCGGATAAAGCCCCGCTCCTGGGCCCGGCCCAGAATGCTCTCAGAAAGCACATCGCCCACAGTATCGGGAAAGAGGGTAAGAATGTCAACTCTCATCAGAACGCATCCCTTCGATCAGGCGCACTTGCATGGTTTCTTCCTGCATGTTGGTATCCAGTACAAAGGCAGACACCGCAGGGATCATATATTCATACTCGCCCTTAACCACATATACCTTGTTGCCGGGATAATCCAGCACATCCACGATCTTACCGATCTGCTCACCGTCGGCAAAAACCTTTACCCCCAGCAGCTCATCGGCAAAGATGACCTCATCGTCAATATCTTCCCGGTACAGCTCCAGCACCTTGCCCCGCATAGCCTGGGCGGCTTCCATAGTATCGATGCCGGAAAGCTTTACCAGGTTGCAGGTCTTCTGCACCCGGCAGGCTTGGATCTCATATTCCTTTCCGTCGATGCGGCAGCGGTCAAAATCGCAAAGGTCTTCCGGGCTGTCGATCCAGGGCAAAACCTTAACCTCGCCACGCACGCCGTGGGTAGTAACGATCTCGCCGGCTTTTATATATTGGAGTTTCATAATGTATCTCCTTGTTTTCTAATACAAATTCTTAATAGAAAACTTTAAGAATTCGTCGAGGATAAATTTCGCCAGAAAAGGCCGAGGACGACGGTGGGCTTGGCTGCCCACCTAGGACGAGAACGCATTATGGCGAAATTTTGACCGGCGAAAATGAAAGGGTTTTATTAAGAGTTTGTATAAACTAGGGGAATACGAGAAATGCGTGGCAAACGCCACGCACACCCGTTAATCCACGATTTCTACCGTAACTTTCTCGCCGGAGCGCTGCGCCACGGTCTTCACGATGGTACGGATCTCCTTGGCGATCCGACCCTGGCGGCCAATGACCTTGCCCATGTCGCCTTCGGCAACACGAAGCTCGAGGATGGTGCCTTCGTCGTCCTTGATTTCGGTGACGGTGACTGCCTCAGGATTGTCCACCAGATTCTTTGCCATATAAGACAAAAGTTCTTTCATTGCGCTTCTCCTTAGGGAATTGCTTACAGTACGCCAGCCTTCTTCAGCAGGCCACGAACGGTGTCAGTGGGCTGTGCGCCGTTCTTGATCCAGGTCTGAGCCTTCTCGGCATCAACAGTGATAGCAGCCTTCTCGTCCATGGGGTTGTAAGTGCCGATCTCTTCGATGCAGCGGCCGTCGCGGGGGCTGCGGGAATCAGCAACAACGATGCGATAGAAAGGAGCCTTCTTAGCGCCCATTCTTCTGAGTCTGATCTTAACCATGAGTTTCACCTCCAAAAGTAATATAAAACAGATTTCTTTATATCGTAAAGCCAAAATGCTTTAAACGAACATTGTTAGAAGCCGAAGCCTCCAAAGCCGCCCATGCCGCGCATGCGCTTCATCTTCTTGCCGGCGCCGGGGCCGGAGAACTGGCGGATAAGATTGCGCATCTGCTCAAAGGATTTGAGCAGCTTGTTTACATCCTCTACCCGCAGGCCGCAGCCGGCAGCAATGCGCTTTTTGCGGCTGGAGCCGATAATGCTGGGGTTTTCCCGCTCCTTAGGCGTCATGGAAAGGATGATAGCCTCGGTATGGGCCATGGCCTTTTCGTCCAGGTCGATATTCTTCATACCGGCGCCGCCGGGGAGCTGAGCCAAAATATCCTGCATAGAGCCCATGCTTTTCAGCTGGATCAGCTGGTCGTAAAAATCCTGCAGGGTAAAGCGGTTGGTGCGAAGCTTTTCCTCCATGGCAGCGGCCTGCTTGGCATCGTAGGCCTTTTCCGCCTTTTCGATGAGGCTAAGCACATCGCCCATGCCCAAAATGCGGGACGCCATACGGTCCGGGTGGAAAGGCTCGATGTCTTCCAGCTTTTCGCCCATACCGGCGAATTTGATAGGCTTGCCGGTAATGGCCTTTACGGAAAGGGCCGCGCCGCCACGGGCATCGCCATCCAGCTTGGAAAGCATGACCGAATCGATATCCAGCCATTCGTTGAAGCTCTGGGCCGCGTTTACAGCGTCCTGGCCGGTCATAGCGTCAACCACCAGCATGATCTCGCTGGGCTTGACGGCGGCTTTGATGTTTTGCAGCTCTTCCATAAGGGCTTCGTCCACATGCAGACGGCCGGCGGTATCCAAAAATACCATATCGTGGCCATGCTGCCGGGCGTACCAAACCGCGTCTTTCGCGATCTTCACAGGGTCGATCTGGCCCTGCTCGTAAACCGGGATGCCCAGCTTTTCGCCGCAGACCTTCAGCTGCTGGATAGCAGCGGGGCGGTAAATATCGCAGGCGACCAGCAAAGGATTCTTGCCCTGGCGCTTCATAAGGCCAGCCAGCTTACTGCCGTTAGTGGTCTTACCGGCGCCCTGCAGGCCAACCAGCATAACCACCGTAGGGCCGTTGGGGCTGATGGTAATGTGCTTGGTGTCGCTGCCCATAAGCTTGGTAAGCTCTTCGTTGACGATCTTAACGATCATCTGGGCAGGGGTAAGGGATTCCAGAACATCCGTGCCGACACAGCGCTCGGTAACAGCCTTGGTAAAATCCTTACATACTTTATAGCTGACATCCGCTTCCAGCAGAGCCATGCGGATCTCGCGCATAGCCTCCCTGACATCGGCCTCCTTCAGGCGGCCTTTGCCCCGAAGCTTTTTGAAAGCGTTGGAAAGTTTTTCAGTTAAGCCTTCAAATGCCATAATTACTCCTCAAGTAGGGCTGCCTGGGATATTATCTCAGCGGCAGCCTGGGAAACCTTCGCGTCTGCGTGGTGGGCCAAGCCCTGGGCCAGCGCCGCAATATTGCGCAGCGCTTCCCGGCATTTCAGATCCCGCATGACACAGCCGGTCTTATCTTCCATATTCTTCAGCAAAGCTTCTGCTCTGCTGAGATTATCGTACACGCCCTGGCGGCTGACCTGAAGCTCCTCGGCGATCTCTCCCAGGGAAAGATCCTGATTGTAGCGCAGGTCGAAGCATTGCTTCTGGCGCTGGGTAAGCAGATCGCCGTAATAATCAAAAAGGAGGGTCATCTCCAAAGCGTCCATAGTTTTGCCTCCTTGTCAAGGCTTTTCCCTTGACACCTGACATAGAATACCACAAAGCATCCCCTTTGTCAAGTATTTTTCCTTGACACGAAGCAATTATTTTACCCGATACCAACGGGAAAGCTCTTTGGTAACGGTAAAGCCCTCGGCGGTATATAAAGCCATGGCTTTTTTGTTTTCGCCGGCGCATTCCAGCTGCACCGAATCGCTGAATATCCCATGGCAAAGGCAGCGCAGCACCTCTTTGCCCGCGCCGGGAGCGCAGGAGGCCAGGGCCAGCAGCTTCTCCCCCTCTACCATACCGATACCCAGAAGCCGGCCGTTTTGGTGGACAAAGTAGCCCTGCCCCTTTTGCAGGGTCTCTTTGGCCATGGCATCGTTCATATAGACGCTGTTGGGAACACACCCCATCTTTTGGTTGTAGATCTCCCGGAAGCGCTCCAGGGTCTGCTCCGTAACGGGAAACAGCGCCGCGCTGCCTTGTTCTATCCTTGCTTTTTCTGCCCGCAGGGAAAGGATCGCCGTATGGAAGGGGTACTGCTCCAGCGCGGCATGGCCGGTAGCAAAGATCTGCTGGGCGCCTACGGCATTGGCAAAATCTGCGCATTCCGCCAGCAGCGCCAAGGGGGCTTCGCTGCTGCGGATATGGATATAAGCAATGCCCCGGTAGGGCACTTCCCGGAATATTAAGGATGCCACACCGTTTTCAGTTGTAAACATAGGGAAATCCCGCATGGTATCACCTCCTGCTTAGCATACCATAACGGCGGAAGTCATGCAAGAAAAAGTAGCAGCGGCGGAAAGTAGCTTGTTGGTATTGCCTAATTTTAGCAGTATTTTTTGTGCAGATTGACTGTTTTAAGCCTTTATAAACCTTAAAAAACCAGCCCAGACGCCAGACTTTTGGGCCATCTATTGATTTTTGATTGGTTTTATGTATAATATGCCCGTTCAAACTACTTTTGGAAAGGAGGTTCGTTCCATGAAGAAGATCATCTGCAAGAGAGAGTACGACACCGAGACCGCTACCCTGGTTAAAAAGTGCGTGTACGGCTTCCTTGGCGATCCCGCCGGCTACGAAGAGAGCCTTTACCAGACTCCTGCCGGGCTGTACTTCCTGTACGTAAATGGCGGCGAGGCTTCTCCCTACCCCACCGAAGACATCCTGCGCCTGGCAAAGGCTAAGGTAAACGAGTGGGTCGAGAACCACTAAATAAAACATAAAGCGGAGGCAAAATGCTTGCCTCCGCTTTTTGCTTGACAGGATATGCTATGATATAATTAGTAAAGTATGGAGAAAGGAGCGCAGGCTTTATGAAAAAACGCATAGCGGCCCTATTGCTGAGCATGGCTCTGCTTTGTATGAGCGGCTGCGCTCCCAAGGGAGAAAAGGCCCAGATCGCAGCCACCACCATGCCGGTCTACTGTTTTACCCAGCGGCTGTGCCAGGGCACGCCCCTAACGGTTACCCGGCTGGTTACGGAAAATGTAAGCTGCCTGCATGACTATTCGCTGCAGGTTGGCCAAATGCGAGCCATTGAGCAGGCGGAATTGATCGTGATCTCCGGGGCGGGGCTGGAAGAATTTTTGCAGGATGCTCTGCATGGTAAGCGTGTTTGCGAAGCTGCCGGAGATATGGAGCTTTTGGAAGGCGGCCATGACCATGACCACGATCACGGCCATGACCACGCCGGGCATATGCACGAAGAAGACCCTCACATTTGGCTCTCCCCGGAAAACGCCAAGGAAATGGCTCATAACATTTGCCACAGCTTATGCCAGGATTATCCCCAATATACAGATATTTTCCAAACAAATTTGGCCGCTTTGGAAGCCGACCTGGATGCCCTGCAAGCTTACGGTGAGCTTGCTTTGGCAGATCTTTCCTGCCGGGAGATCATTACCTTTCACGACGGTTTTTCCTACCTGGCGGAAAGCTTTGATCTGACCATTCTGGAAGCTGTGGAGGAAGAATCCGGCAGCGAGGCTTCCGCCAAGGAGCTGATCCACCTGATCGGCTTGGTGCAGGAGCATGAGCTACCCGCTATCTTCGTAGAAGCCAATGGCAGCACCTCTGCCGCTTCTATTATCCGCTCAGAAACCGGCGTAAAGGTGTTCACCCTGGATATGGCCATGGCCGGGGATGATTATTTGGAAGCCATGTACCGCAACATTGATGTATTAAAGGAGGCGCTGGGCAAATGAAGGATCTGCATATCAACGGCTGCGGCGACTCCTGCTGCCTGAAGATCCAAAACCTTTCCGTAAAGATCGGCAAGGACGATATTTTGAAAGATGTTTCCCTGCATATCCACTGCGGGGAGATGGTGGCACTCATTGGCCCCAACGGTGCGGGAAAAAGCACCCTGCTAAAGGCCATTCTGGGCCAAAGAGAATACGAGGGCGTAGTGTCCTTCTCTGCTCCCGGCCTGCGGCACAAAAGAGCCCCCCGCATCGGCTATGTACCCCAAAGCCCGGCCTTTGACCCCGGCGACCCGGTATCTGTGCTGGATCTGTTCGCCTGCTGCATGGGTAAGCGCCCGGTATTTCTGGGAGCGGGCAAAAAAATGGAAGAAAAGGTGCTGCGTTGCCTGGAGCGGGTACACGGCGAAGAGCTGCTGCATAAACGCCTGGGCGCTCTGTCCGGCGGCGAGCTGCAAAGGGTGCTGCTGGCCCTGGCTCTGGAGCCTTTGCCTAACATTCTGATCCTGGACGAGCCCCTCTCCGGCGTAGATGCCGAGGGTATGGGCCTGCTTATGGACATGCTGGACGAGATCCGCAAAAAATATGACCTTTCCATCCTTATGACCACCCACGATTTTGATATGCTCCCCCGGTACGCCGACCAGGTTGTGCTGATCAACCATGGCCTGGTTTGCCAGGGATCTGCGGAAGCTGTGCTTTCCAGCGAAAGCTTCCGCCAGGTGTTCCACCGGAAAGGAGGGCTTTGATATGGCTGTCTGGTATTGGCTCTGCGAGGCTCTCTCCCTGGAATTTTTGCAATGGGACTTTATGAAAAACGCCTTGCTGGCTGTGATCCTCATGGCCCCGCTGTTTGGCCTTTGCGGCACGATGGTAGTTACCGGGCGCATGAGCTTTTTCTCCGATGCTTTGGGCCACTCCGCTTTTACCGGCATTGCCATCGGCTGCATCTGCGGCGTGGCAGCGCCTACCTGGGTAGCGGTTTTGTTCGCGGTAGGCTTTGCGCTGCTGTTTAGCTTTGTGCGCAGCCGCAGCAACCAGGCGGCGGATACCATCATCGGCGTATTTTCCAGCACCGCGGTTGCTTTGGGCATTTTTATCGCCACCCTGGGCGGCGGCAGCTTCACCAAATATAACCAATATCTCATTGGCGATATTCTCAGCGTAACCCCCGGGCAGATTGGTATGCTGGCGCTGGTGCTGGGTGCGGTTGCTGCGTTTTGGGCCGTTTGCGGCAATAAAATGCTCCTGGCCAGTGTGCATCCCCAGCTGGCTTCCAGCCGCGGCATAAAGGTAGGGCTGGTGAATACCGGGTTTACCGTTGCTATCGCTGTGGTAGTAACTCTGGCCATCAGCTGGGTGGGCCTGCTGATCCTCAACTCTTTGCTGGTGCTTCCCGCGGCATCCGCCCGGAACATCAGCCGCAATGTTAAGCAGTACCACATTTTTTCTGTAGTATTTGCCTTGGCGGCAGGCATTGCCGGCCTTGTGATCTCCTACTACTTAGGCGCTTCCGCAGGCGCTGCCATCAGCCTGGTGCTGGCGCTGATTTTCGCAGTTTCCTTCGGTTTCAGAAAGGTGCGCGGCTGATATGGAGAACGTAAATATTCAGGTGATCGCCCGGATGAAAAGCGATTTTGCCACCAAATTTGGCATCCCCCGGCAGAGCGGCCTGGTGCAGGAGCTTCGCTCTACCATCATCTTTGAGCCGGAATACCGCAACGAAGATGCCCTGCGGGGGCTTGAGGGCTTTAGCCATCTGTGGATCATCTGGCAGTTTTCCGAAGCGGTAAGAAGCGGATGGTCCCCTACTGTAAGGCCGCCCCGGCTGGGGGGGAATACCCGGCTGGGCGTGTTCGCTACCCGCTCCCCTTTCCGACCCAACAATTTGGGGCTTTCCTGCGTTCGGCTTCTGGGGGTAGAAAAAACTGCCGAGTATGGCACGGTGATCCATGTAGCCGGGGCTGACCTGATGGACGGCACGCCCATCTTCGACATCAAGCCCTATATCCCCTATGCCGATTGCCGGCCGGAAGCCACCGGCGGCTTTACGGACACCGCCGGGGAATACCTGCTGGAGGTAAGCTTTCCCGCTCCCCTGCTGGAAAAGCTGCCGGAAGATAAGCGGGAAGCCGCCAAGGCGGTGCTTTCCCACGATCCCCGGCCCAGCTACCAGCGCAAACCCGGCCGGATCTACGGCATAAGCTTTGCCGGCTGCGACATTCGCTTTACCGTAGAAGATGACAAGCTGACCGTAATAGAAGTAAACTAACTTCCCAGCACTTTTCATCCCATATCATTTACAAATATGTACCGTAGAGCGGGGGCTTGCCCCGCCGCAAACGCCAAAAATTACCGCAGCGCTCACAAAAGCGCTGCGGTTAATTATTTAGAAAAAAGGATTTTGTCACTCTACATGGCTTAATAATTTGGCCATCGAGCCGTTGGGGTAAAACTCTTTAACGGTAAGGCCTGTATTAGGAGATACATAACCCAAGTCAGCACCGTATTTGCACAGCAAATTTAATACAATCAGTAAATCCGTTTCCAGCTCAATCGTAAAAATTCTATCATCGCTTTCAGTATTGGTGGCATAATTGAAACTTGGTAAAATTTGATTTACTTGCACACAGAATCTCCAAATACCCGAATTACCAAATGAATCCAGCTTGTTGACATTGGCGCCCTTTTGCAGCATCTTCTCTAGTATCGTCCTTGAATATACGGCTTTTTCTTCCGAAGAGAACACCTCAAAACCGGTATACGGATTATTGGTATTCCATCGGCTGCTCATTACCGCGGCGTTAATTGCATCATGGATTACCGGAGCCCGCCATGCATTGCAGCAAGACTCGTCTTCCATAAAATTCAGATCAGCCCCTTGGTCAATCAAATAATCGGCAATATCAAAAGCGCCTGTTTTCAACGCAACTTGCAACGGCGATTGGCCGTCATCCTTTTTGGGGGGCTGTTTCGCTGTACAATTTACAAGTTCCGGTTTGCTATCGATCAAAAGCCTTACCAGCTCCAAATCTTTATCTCTGATTGCTTTAAATAACTTCTTCAAAGGTAACACCCCCTATAAATTGCTGTTTGGGCAGGTTTAGATTCTATGTATGATGAGAAAAATCAAGTTTCTTAAGCTCTGGCCCAAAATGTAAGGGGTCAAAATTATCACTGATTTCCCACAAATAGCTGTATAAGTACAAAATGTGTGTAGCCTCAGAAGGGTCAGCAATATACTTACGGTAATCAGCACACCGTATCCAAAACTGTTCCAAAGTAAACTTTTCAGGAAAACGCAAAATGAGTTGGGAAAAGGATTCTGCCTGTTCATCTGATAGCGCCAGCCATACACTGGCAACGGAAGGTTTTGGCATATTGGGCGCCTTTTCAAATTTCTGCCGGAGCTTTGCGTCCTCGTTAAACATCGCCTGGATTGATTGTAAAATTTCCTCGGATACCGGCTTGCACCATTGCGCATCAGCAAGGTCGCAAGCATTGCTGGGTTTCATTTTAGGCGTAAAACCTTTCTTCAGGACTACCCAATCCCCAATACGGTCTCCCCTTTTCCAGGACTTACCATTGTAGTTGTAATCCTCATCTGCGAACTTTGGATAAATACTGATAACTTTCCAATAGCCCGCACTATACTGGGTAACCCAATCTCCTACCTTAATGGTTGTAAGCGGGAAACTTTGCTTTTCTTGTTTTTGAAATATATGAAATAAACCCATATTGCCGGCCCTCTTGCCATATTTAAATTGTTAAGATGATTGTATCACAGCCGGGGCGAATTATCAACATATGCGGCGTTTTACATTTCGGCGGGGGCAAGCCCCCGCCCTACGGTGTGGTTGGTTAGCTCCAGGTAGATATATACAAAAACTGGCAGGTTGAAGCAACCTGCCAGTTTTATTTGGATTTATGCAAGCAAAGCGGCTGTTTGCTGCCGGGGCTTTGGCTTACTTAAAGTACTTAACAGCTGCCTCGAACATACGGATATCGTAGTTGCCGGGGACATTGCGGTAGAGATTCTTGCCGATGCGCTCGCTGTGGCCCATCTTGCCCAGCACGCGGCCATCGGGAGAGGTAATGCCCTCGATGGCAAAGAGGGAGCCGTTGGGGTTGAAGGCGGTATCCATAGTGGGCTCGCCGTTCAGATCCACATACTGGGTAGCGATCTGGCCGTTGGCTGCCAGAGCCTTTGCCAGCTCCTTGCTGGCCAGGAACTTGCCCTCGCCATGGGAGATGGGAACATTGACGATATCGCCCACATTCATCAGGCTCAGCCAGGGAGACTTGTTGGAAGCGATGCGGGTATGGACAATGCGGCTCTGGTGGCGGGAGATGTTATTAAAGGTCAAGGTGGGGCAGGTTTCATCGGTGTCGATGATCTTGCCGTAGGGCACAAGGCCCAGCTTGATCAGCGCCTGGAAGCCGTTGCAGATGCCGCACATCAGGCCGTCCCGCTCCTCCAGAAGCTTGGTTACCTGCTCCTTGACCGCAGGGTTGCGGAAGAAGGCGGTAATAAACTTGGCAGATCCGTCCGGCTCGTCGCCGCCGGAGAAGCCGCCGGGGATGAAGATCATCTGGCTGGAAGCGATTTGCTTGGATACCAGCTCTACGCTGCGGGAAACATCCTCTGCCGTCAGGTTGCGGATGACCACGATCTCCGGCTCAGCGCCGGCAGCCATAACCGCCCGGGCGGAATCGTACTCGCAGTTGGTGCCGGGGAATACGGGGATCAGCACCTTGGGCTTGGCGCACTTAACAGCGGGAGCCAGGGAGCTGGGCTGATCAAAGGAGAAGGTAGGCACCTTCTTGTCCTGGCCAGGGGTCTGGGTGGGGTAAACATCCTCCAGAACGCCCTCATGGAGAGCCAGCAGCTCAGCGATAGTGGCCTTGTCGCCATCCAGGTCGATGACAGGCTCGGCGGTGGTTTCGCCCAGCTTCATTACGCCGGGAAGCTCCACATCCTCGGTAAGCTCGGCTACCAGGAAGCCCCAGAAGCCGCCCATATGCCACTGGCCCAGGGCTGCGCCGTTGCTCTTAAAGCCGATATTATTGCCGAAGGACATCTTCATAACCGCTTCTGCCATGCCGTTTTCCACAGCCCAGGCTGCCTTGACCTTGCCGGCCAGGTGCAGCTCATAGAAGCGCTCCCAGGTTGCCTTTACAGCATCAGCAGAATCGTCGGCGGCGCCGAAGAGGTATACGGGGTTGCCGGTCTGCTTAAACTCGGGGGTAAGGATCTCGCCGGCGGCGATGGGGGCGATGGCAAAGGAGATCAGAGTGGGCGGTACATCCTTATCCAGGAAGGAGCCGCTCATAGAGTCCTTACCGCCGATGGCGGCAGCGCCCAGCTCCAGCTGGGCATCCAGAGCGCCCAGCAGGGCGGCAAAGGGCTTGCCCCAGCGAGCAGGCTCATTGCGCAGCTTTTCAAAGAACTCCTGCAAAGTCAGGTAAGCCTTGCGGTAATCCGCGCCGGAAGCTACCAGCTTGGCAACGGAGGTGTATACGGCGGAGTAAGCGCCGGTATAGGGATCGAGGGAAAGCACATCCGGATCACAGCCCCAGGCCATTACGCTGCCCTGGTCAGTCTCCTGGCCGGGAAGCACGGGAAGCTGAGCGGCCATCGCCTGGGCGGGGGTCTTCTGGGTCTTGCCGCCGAAGGGTACGGTAAGGCTGCCGGCGCCGATGGTGCTGTCAAAGCGCTCTACCAGGCCCCGCTGGCTGGCGGTCTTCAGGTCTGCCGCCATTTCCCGAACAGAGCCGTAGAGGGCCTTGGAGAGAACGGACAGATCCTTCTTAGTAACCTGCACCCGGGTGTGCTTTACAGCGCCGTTGGTATCCAGGAAAGCCCGGGAAAGGTTGGCGATGGTTTGCCCCTTCCAGGTCATAACCATGCGCTCTTCCTCGGTAACAACTGCCACCCGATAGGCTTCCAGGTTTTCAGCCTGGGCAAAAGCGATGAACTTATCGGCATCCTTGGCTTCTACTACAACAGCCATACGCTCCTGGGATTCGGAAATAGCCAGCTCGGTGCCGTCCAGGCCCTCATACTTTTTGCGAACAGCATCCAGGTCAATACGCAGGCCGGGAGCCAGCTCGCCGATGGCAACAGATACGCCGCCGGCACCAAAGTCATTGCAGCGCTTGATCAGGCGGGTAACCTCTGCGTTGCGGAACAGCCGCTGGATCTTCCGCTCCTCGGGGGCGTTGCCCTTCTGGACTTCGGAAGCCATGGTAGTAAGGCTCTTCATATTATGGCTCTTGGAAGAGCCGGTAGCGCCGCCGATGCCGTCACGGCCGGTGCGGCCGCCCAGCAGAATGATCACATCCCCGGCGGCAGGGCGCTCACGACGCACATTCCAGGCAGGGGCAGCGGCAACCACGGCGCCGCATTCCAGGCGCTTGGCCACAAAACCGTCGTGGTACAGCTCGGCAACATGGCCGGTAGCCAGGCCGATCTGGTTGCCGTAGGAAGAATAGCCGGCAGCGGCGGTCTGGCAGAGCTTGCGCTGGGGCAGCTTGCCGGGCAGAGTTTCGCTCAGGCTCTTGCGGGGGTCGCCTGCGCCGGTAACGCGCATAGCCTGGTGGACATAGGCACGGCCGGACAGGGGGTCACGGATGCAGCCGCCGATACAGGTAGCAGCGCCGCCAAAGGGCTCGATCTCGGTGGGGTGGTTATGGGTCTCATTTTTGAACATGAGCAGCCAATCCTGATCCTCGCCGTTTACCTTGGCGGTAACATGGATGGAACAGGCGTTGATCTCTTCGCTCTCGTCCAGCTCGGGGAGCAGGCCCCGCTTTTTCAGGGTCTTAGCGCCGATGGTAGCAATGTCCATCAGGGTCTGGGGGCGCTTGTCGGCCTTTTCTTCGCCGTAGACCTCTACCCGGGCGGCCAGATACCGCTCATAGGCCTCAGCAACGGCGGGATCGTCAACAACCACATCGTCAATATGGGTAGAGAAGGTAGTATGGCGGCAATGGTCGGACCAGTAGGTATCTACTACCCGGATCTCAGTAATGGTAGGATCGCGGCGCTCGGTAGAAGCAAAATAGTTCTGCAGGAACTTCAAATCGTCCAGGTCCATAGCCAGGCCCAGCTTGTCCAGCAGGGCGGCCAGGGCATCGCTATCCATGGAGATAAAGCCCTCAACGGTTGCTACCGTTTCCGGAGCGGCGTACTGGGCTACCAGAGTTTCGGGCAGCTCCAGAGAAGCTTCCCGGCTTTCCACGGCGTTGATAACATGCTTTTTAATGGCGGCAATGTCCCTTTCTGCCAGATCGCCATAGAGGGCATAGACCTTGGCGGAGCGGACAGTGGGCCGCTCGCCCTGGCTGAGGATCTGGATACACTGGGCAGCAGAATCCGCCCGCTGGTCAAACTGGCCGGGCAGAGGCTCTACCGCAAACACCACAGCGCCGGGCAGCTCCAGGGCGGCATAGGTATCGTCCAGCTGGGGCTCGGAGAAGACGGTCTTGACGGCGTAGTCAAACAGCTCCTTTTCCAGGTCCTGAGCGTCGTAACGGTTGAAAAGGCGAACATTTTCCAGGGCAGAAATGCCCAGCAGGTTTTTAGCCTCGTTCAGAAGACCACGGGCTTCGTTGTCCAGGCCCTGCTTTTTTTCTACAAAAATACGGTATACCAATTTAATTCCTCCCGGCGTTTAAGGCCCGCTGGCCAATATCGCTGCGATAGAACGCATTGTCAAAATGAATGGTTTTTACCATTTGGTAAGAAGCGGAAATGGCATTTTCCAGAGTGTCGGCAATGGCAGTTGCGCCCAGAACACGGCCGCCGTTGGTTACCAAAACGCCGTCTTTTTCCGCAGCGCCGGCTACATATACGCTGTCGGCGATCTGCTGGGGAATGGTAAGGGCGAAGCCCTTTTGGTAAGCGGTGGGATAGCCCTTGGATGCCATAATGACACAGCAGGCATGCTTGTCGGCAGACTTAACCTCAGTTTCCGCCAAAGTGCCGTTGGTAGTAGCCTGCATAACGGTAAGCAGGTCGCTTTCCAGCAAGGGCAGAACAACCTGGGTTTCAGGATCGCCGAAACGGCAGTTGTACTCGATCACCTTGGGGCCGTTCTTGGTAAGCATCAAGCCAAAGTAAAGGCAGCCCTTAAAGGTGCGGCCCTCGGCGTTCATAGCGGCAACGGTAGGCAGGAAGATCTCCTCCATGCAGCGCTGGGCAATGGCTTCGGTATAGTAGGGGTTGGGGGCGATGGTGCCCATGCCGCCGGTGTTCAGGCCGGTATCGCCGTCGCCGGAGCGCTTATGGTCCATAGAGGAAACCATGGGCTTGACCACATTGCCATCGGTAAAGGCCAGAACGGAAACCTCCGGGCCTTCCAGGAATTCCTCGATAACGATATGATCGCCGCTGGCGCCGAAGACCTTGTCTTCCATCATGGAGCGCACAGCATCCATAGCTTCCTGGCGTGTCATGGCGATGATCACGCCCTTGCCCAGGGCCAGGCCGTCGGCCTTAATAACCGTAGGGATGGGAGCAGTTTCCAGGTAGGCCAGGGCCGCTGCCATGTTATCAAACACTTCGTAGGCAGCAGTAGGAATGCCGTACTTCTTCATAAGGTTCTTGGAGAACACCTTGCTGCCCTCAATGATAGCGGCGTTGGCCCGAGGGCCGAAGCAAGGGATCCCCTTGGCTTCCAGAGCATCTACGCAGCCCAAAACCAGAGGATCGTCCGGGGCAACAACAGCATAGTCGATGGCGTTTTCCACCGCGAAATTTACGATGCCGTCAATGTCCTTTGCGCCGATGGCAACGCAGGTAGCATCCTTTGCCATGCCTGCATTGCCGGGCAGAGCAAAGATCTCAGATACATTCGGATTCTTTTTTAAGCTTTTAATGATGGCATGTTCTCTGCCGCCACCACCAACAACCAGTAGTTTCATAAATCAAAACCCCTTTTGTAGATTGAAGATTTGTGAGTGAAGAGTGAAGATTTCTTATCGAAGACTACGCGTAGTTGCTGACAACATTCGACGTAATTGCTCACAATCATCACTCAAGGATTGATGTTCTGCACTTGTCAGATATTCACCTGCCAGTAAAAGTTCAAGCCAATACTGCGTTTCCACACATTCTTTTAGTGCAACATATATCTTTGCAGTAAAATCTTTTCGGCTAAAGCCACAACGTGCTTCTGCAATATTCGCCCCAATGCTGGTTCCGCTTCTTAAAACTTGTCTAGAGAGTGTAAATTCCTGATGCTCCTGCCGTAAATGCTTACTCAGCAATACGATGCGCTTACCAAAGTTAACAGCACTCTGATACGCAATGCTTTCAGTCTGCACGATCTTCACTCTCCAATCTTAACTCTTCAATCTAGTCTTAATGGTGGAACAGGCGCATGCCGGTGAAGGCCATTGCCATGCCCCATTTGTCGCACTCGGCGATGACCAGATCATCGCGGATAGAGCCGCCGGGCTGGGCAACATAGGTTACGCCGGAAGCGGCAGCCCGCTTGATATTATCCGCAAAGGGGAAGAAAGCATCGGAGCCAAGAGCAACGCCCTTGAAGCTGGCAAGCCACTGCTTGCGCTCTTCCTGGGTAAGGGGCTCGGGACGGGAGGTAAAATAGTTCTGCCAGATGCCCTCGGCGCATACATCCTCTTCGTTGCCGTTGATGTAGCCGTCGATCACATTGTCCCGCTCGGGGCGGCCCATGGTGGGGATAAAGGGCAGATTCAGGGTCTTGGGGTGCTGGCGCAGGAACCAGGTATCGGCCTTGCCGCCGGCAAGACGGGTGCAATGCACACGGCTCTGCTGGCCGGCGCCTACGCCGATGGCCTGGCCGTTATAGGCAAAGCAAACGGAGTTTGACTGGGTGTACTTCAGGGTGATCAGGGCAACAACCAGATCCCGCTTGGCACTTTCAGGCAAATCCTTATTGGCGGTTACCACATTTTCCAGCAAGTGGTTACCGATCTTGAAATTGTTGCGGCCCTGCTGGAAGGTGATGCCGAATACCTGCTTGGTCTCCTGCTCGGCAGGAACATAATTGGGGTCGATCTGCACAATGTTGTAGCCGCCCTTGCGCTTGGATTTCAGGATCTCCAGAGCTTCGGGCTCATAGCCGGGGGCGATGATGCCGTCGGAAACCTCACGGGCGATGAGCTTAGCGGTAGTAACATCGCAAACATCGGAAAGGGCAACCCAGTCGCCAAAGGAGCAAAGGCGGTCGGTACCCCGGGCGCGGACATAGGCGCAGGCCAGGGGGCTTTCGTCCAGGCCTTCCCAATCCTCTACAAAGCAAGCCTTTTTCAGGCCAATATCCAGAGGCAGGCCAACGGCGGCAGAGGTGGGAGAAACATGCTTAAAGGAGGTAGCGGCGCAAAGGCCGGTAGCTTCCTTCAGCTCTTTTACCAGCTGCCAGGAGTTGAAGGCATCCAAAAAGTTGATATAGCCGGGGCGGCCGTTGAGGATGGTAATGGGCAGGTCGCTGCCGTCATGCATGTAGATGGAAGAAGGCTTCTGGTTGGGGTTGCAGCCGTATTTCAGTTCAAAATTCTTCATAATGCGCTCCTTATTTGGTATGTTTATTGAGGATGGTCTGCTTATATTCGCCGGTAGCCAGGTCGGTATAGCGGACAAACAGAGAGATCTTGTTGGCTTCATTCAGGTTTTCCCAGAGCATAGCGGTAAAGGCATCCATATCGTTATCCATAGCCACCCGCTCAGGCTCGCCCTGGAAAGTGGGGATCACGGGGTTGCCGTCACAGACATAGGTATGCAGGAAGTGGCCCAGGCCAGCTTCGCCGGGGTACTCATAGAAAAACCGGGCGCAGCCCTTGCCCTCCGGGTCGGCTGCCTTTAAAATAGACATCTTGTAGCTGCCGTCAATGGCCTGCAGGCCGGAGATGCGGGGAGTCCAGTTGGGGCCGTCGTCTTCAAACATCCGGGTGCGCAGGGCAGCTTCCCAGCTTTCGCCCTTGGAAAGGTACTGCCAGACGGTATCGGTCTGGTCGCCATTGGTAACGATCAGGCCGCAGCCGGCTTCCCGGACGGGATGGTAGATGATCAGGTGGGGGTCCTTCAT
Organism: Oscillospiraceae bacterium; assembly: GCA_017437095.1. Taxonomy (GTDB): domain Bacteria; phylum Bacillota; class Clostridia; order Oscillospirales; family Oscillospiraceae; genus Faecousia. The sequence goes on along the minus strand of JAFSBW010000035.1, from coordinate 24,888 downwards.
CAGGCTGGGGTCAAAGGCTTCGGTGCGGATGCCATCAGGCTCGGCAACAAACACCCGGTTGCGGCTGTTGACGCTGCGGCCCATAATAAAATAGGCAGCCACGGCGTTGCGGCCATCGGGGGTAATGCCCAGCACGATGCCACGGCCGGGGTAAGCATTGGTGGACAGCTTTTCTTTCAGGGAACCTACTTCGTATACGTTCATGTTTTGTTTCCTTTCTCAGCAGTAGCTTTTACTTACCGTTTCCAGAGCCTGGGGCAGCAGGATCCATTCTGCCTGCTCCATGACCCGTCTTTGCAAAATCTCAGGCGTATCGCCGGGGAGGATCTCCACCGCTTTTTGGGCGATGATCTCGCCGCCGTCGGGGATCTCGTTTACAAAATGCACCGTAGCGCCGGTAACCTTAACCCCGTAATCCAGAGCGGCGCGGTGTACCCGCAGGCCGTAGAAGCCCTCGCCGCAGAAGGCGGGGATCAGGCTGGGATGCACATTGATGATGCGCTTGGGATAAGTATCCGTAAAATGGGAGCTGAGGATATTCATAAACCCAGCCAGAACGATCAGATCGATCCCCTTTTGGGTAAACAGATCGATCATGGCATCCTCATATTCTCTTTGGGAGGCATAATCCTTACGCAGGATCACCGCCGTTTCTACCTGGGCGTTTTTTGCCCGCTCCAGGGCGTAGGCAGAAGCCTTGTTGGAAAGCACCAGGCTTACCTTGCCGGAGCGCAAGATTCCGCTTTTTTCGGCATCCAAAATAGCCTGCAGATTGGTGCCGCCGCCGGAAACCATTACCGCAATTTTCACTTTCTTTTCCAATTCATTTCCCCCATTCACGGCAAACCGCCTGTAGCAAAAGCATTACCACAGGCAGTTTATTTGGTTAGTTAATGGTGATCTTCTCTTCGCCCTTGACGATCTTGCCAATAACATAGGCCGTTTCGCCCTGAGCAGTAAGAATGTCCAGAGCCTGCTCAACCTGGTCAGCCGGAACAACGATGCTCATGCCAACGCCCATATTGTAGGTGTTGAACATATCCCGCTCGGGGATGTTGCCGATGGACGCGATCAGGTCAAAAATAGGCAGGATGCGGATGGCGCTGCGGTCGATCTGGGCGCACAGGCCATCGGGAATGCTGCGGGGAATATTCTCGTAGAAGCCGCCGCCGGTGATATGGGAAATGCCCTTAACATCCACCTTTTCCAGCAGGGCCAGAACGGACTTAACATAGATCTTGGTAGGCACCAGCAGAGCCTCGGCAACGGTCTTGCCCCCCAGGCTTTCAGGCTTGGTATAGAGAATGGGATCGTTATTGTCGATATTGAACACCTTGCGGCAAAGGCTGAAGCCGTTGGAATGGATGCCGGTAGAAGCCAGAGCGATCACCACATCGCCCTCGGCCATGCGGGTATTGTCCAGGATCTTTTTCTTATCTACGATACCTACGGCAAAGCCTGCCAGGTCGTACTCGTCTACGGGCATCATGCCGGGATGCTCAGCGGTCTCGCCGCCGATGAGGGCAGCGCCGGACTGCACGCAGCCCTCGGCAACGCCGCCAACAATGGTTGCGATCTTTTCGGGGATATTCTTGCCGCAGGCAATGTAATCCAGGAAGAACAGAGGCTTTGCGCCGCAGCAGATAATATCGTTTACGCACATAGCCACGGCGTCCACGCCGATGGTATCGTGCTTATCCATAAGGATAGCCAGCTTTACCTTGGTGCCGCAGCCGTCGGTGCCGGAAACCAGAACGGGCTCGGAAATACCGGCCAGATCCAGGCCAAAGCAGCCGCCGAAGCCGCCTACATCGTCCAGGCAGCCGGCGTTCTTGGTGCGGGCAACATGCTTCTTCATCAGCTCTACAGCCTTATAGCCGGCAGTAATATCCACACCCGCGGCAGCATAGCTGGCAGAGAAAGAGTTCTTATGATCCATGATCAGTTGCTCCTTTAGTAATTTCTAGTAGGTTTGCCCGAGGGCAAACGGGGAATTATTCTTCGCCAGTCCAGCAGTAGGTACAAACCTTGTCCCTATCCAGGCCGATGGCCTCCAAAAGGCCGTCCAGATTCTGATAGCCCAGAGAATCGAAGCCCAGCTCTTCACAGATAGACTTGAGCAGGCATTTGCCCCGCTGGGTGCGGCCGTCAGAATACTCGGCGATATGCTGCTGCCCCTCATCCCCTTCCAGGCGCTGGATGGTCTTGCGGGCAAGCAGCTCCATTTCCGAATTGCTCCGGGAGAAATTCAGGTACTTGCAGCCATACATAATAGGCGGGCAGGCGGAGCGCATATGCACTTCCTTGGCGCCGCTTTGGTAGAGGAAATCCACCGTTTCCCGCAGCTGGGTGCCACGGACGATAGAATCGTCTACCAGCAGCAGCTTTTTGCCCTGGATCAGCTCCGGCACGGGGATCTGCTTCATCTCCGCAATGAGATTGCGCATTTCCTGGTTGCTGGGGGTAAAGGAACGGGCCCAGGTAGGGGTATACTTGACAAAAGGCCGGGCAAAGGGCTTGTGGGAATGGTTGGCATAGCCAATGGCATGGGGCACGCCGGAATCCGGCACGCCGCAAACGGAATCCACATCCGGCATAGTGCCTGCTTCTTCTTCCGTGCGGGCCATGATCTCGCCGTTGCGGTAGCGAACTACCTCCACATTCTTGCCTTCGTAATTGGAGTTGGGGTAGCCATAGTAGGTCCACAAAAAGGCGCAAATCTTCATTTTGTCGCCAGGGGCGGCAAGCTGCTCAACGCCGTTGGCAGTGATCTTCACGATCTCGCCGGGGCCAAGCTCATAGTAATCCTGATAGCCCAGCTTATGGTAAGCAAAGGACTCGAAGGAAACGCAGCAGCCTTCCAGATTCTGTCCCACCAGCACAGGCAGGCGACCCAGCTTATCACGGGCAGCAATGATGCCATCTCTGGTAAGGATCAAAATGGTGCTGGAGCCGTCGATGACCTCCTGGGCGTAGCGAATGCCCTCCACCAGGTCTTCCTTTTGGTTGATCAGCGCTGCGGTAAGCTCCGTAGCATTCACCTTGCCGGAAGACATGGCCGCGAACTGATGGCCGGGCCCGGAAAAGGCGTTGCTGACCAGCTCTTCCGCATTGTTGATAATACCCACGGTCGCCAGGGCGAACATACCCAAATGGGAGCGGAAAAGCAGGGGCTGAGGGTCGGTATCGGAGATGCAGCCGATGCCGGAGGTGCCGCCCAGCTTTACCAGGTCGCCCTCAAACTTGGTGCGGAAGGGTGTATTTTCAATGCTATGGATCTGGCGCTGGAAGCTATCGCTCTGGCTGTCGTAAAACGCCATACCGCCCCGGCGGGTGCCCAGGTGGGAATGGTAATCTGTGCCGAAAAAGACATCATACCTGCAGTTTTTGCGGGAAATAGCCCCAAAAAAACCACCCATATTACAGTCCTCCTTTGAAAAAGCCAATGCCGGCATGGGGAGAGCAGCTCTCCCCTGCCGGTTTGAAAAATCTAATTAAGCAAAGAACAGGCCGTTGAGGGTCATGGGGTCGATATACTGGCCGTCCTTATATACGCGCATATTGCCGGAGGCGATCTCATCGATGAGCATTACACGGCCCTGAGCATCGTAACCGAACTCAAACTTGATATCGTACAGATCCAGGCCCTTGGCCTTCAGATCATCGGCAACGATCTTGGTGATGGCCTGGGTCATAGCCTTCAGGTCATCATACTGCTGAGCGGTCATAACGCCCAGATCTACCAGGCCGTCCTTGGTAACCAGGGGATCGCCCTTTGCGTCGTTTTTAAAGGTAGTTTCTACATAGGCGGGAAGATCCTGGCCCAGCTCGCAGTAGTCGCTGTAGCGGCGGAAGAAGGAGCCGACAGCCTTGTAGCGGCAGATAACTTCCAGACCCTTGCCGAAGACCTTGGCGGGCAGAACTTCCATGGTGGTGTTGTTCAGATCGGCGCTGACATAGTGGGTCAGGATGCCGGCAGCATTGATCTTCTCGAAGAAATAAATGGACATGCGCAGGTTGACATCGCCCACGCCCTCGATGGTCAGGCCAACGCTGTTTTCGCCGGGATCGAACACGCCGTCCTTACCGGTGCAGTCGTCCTTAAACTTGAGCAGATAGTTGCCGTTTTCCAGAGCGAAAACGTCCTTGGTCTTACCGGTGTACACAAGAGTCTTTTCCATAATGATGATCTCCTTTTGTTCAGCAGAAAAATTACTAACTTATTATAAACGCTCCATAATGGAAGCGTCTTTTTCAAGAACAGCCTTGGCATCGCTTGCCCGCTTGGCATCCAGCTTGGCAGCAAGTTCAGCATCGGTAACGGCCAGGATCTGGGCCGCCAGCAGAGCGGCGTTGGCGCCGCCGTTGATGGCTACCGTAGCTACGGGAATGCCGGTAGGCATCTGCACGGTAGAAAGCAGGGCATCCATGCCGTCCTGAGCGCCGCCCTTGCAGGGAACGCCGATAACCGGCAGGGTGGTATTGGCGGCGATAGCGCCGGCCAGATGGGCAGCCATACCCGCAAAGGCAAGGATGGCGCCGAAACCGTTGCTGCGGGCGTTCAGGGCAAAATCCCGGGCCTCCACCGGAGTACGGTGGGCAGAGTAAACATGGGCCTCAAAGGGAATGTCCAGAGCTTTGAGCATATCGGTAGCTTTCTTCACGATAGGAAGATCGCTGTCGCTTCCCATGATAATTCCAACTTTTTTCATAGAAAAACCTCCATAAGAACTGAAAAAAGGGCGTACTTAGCCCATAAAAGCTAAATACGCCCAGACGGTCGGCATTGAAAAAACTTCCTGGTCCCCTGTGGTGCTCCACAATTTCCGTCAGTCGCAAGAAGCCTTATGAAAAGAACACTAAAATTTTACCACGGAAGAAAATGACTGTCAAGAAGTGTCGAAGGCGGCAAAGTTTTTTCGCCCTTTTAGCCACCAACGCCCCGGGATTCGGGGGCGTTTTTGTGAAAAAAGTTGGTAGGCTTTTTACCCGACGGGAACCTTCTTTTTGGCCTCGCAGTAGATGCAGCGGTAAATGCCGTTTTCGGGGCTGACACACTTGAAAATATGGTCCAGCTCCTGCTCCGTAGAGCTGATGCACTTGGGGTTATCGCAGATCAGCTCGTTCACCAAAACATTGGCAGGCGCGGCTTCCTTTTGGGGATCTTTGGCTTCTTCCAGAAGCTTCAGGATCAGCGCCATGCGCATGAACTTACCGTTCAGAGCCTGGCGGAAATAAGCTGCCCGGGGGTCGGAGTCCACCTTTACGCTGATCTCGTTCACTCTGGGCAGGGGGTGAAGCACACGCATGGTTTCTTTGGCAAGCTTCATTTTTTCAGCGGTAAGGATGTAGCTATCCTTCAGGCGCTCATACTCGTCGAAACTGTCAAAGCGCTCCCGCTGGATGCGGGTCATGTAAAGAACATCCAGCTCAGGGATCGCCTCCTCCAGAGAGGTCATCTCTACATACTCCATGCCGTTTTTGTCCAGCACCTCGTACTTCACATACTTAGGAAGCCGCAGCTCCTCCGGGGAGATCAGCACGATCTTGATATTCTTGTAGCGGCCCAGGGCGGAGATCAGGCTATGCACCGTGCGGCCGTACTTCAGGTCGCCGCAGCAGCCAACGGTCAGGTTGTCCAGGCGGCCGTTTTCCCGGTAGATGGTCAAAAGGTCGGCCAGGGTCTGGGTGGGGTGGCAATGGCCGCCGTCGCCGGCGTTGATCACAGGGATGGTAGCCGCCCGGGAGGCCACATAGGGAGCGCCCTCCTTGGGGTGGCGCATGGCCATGATATCGGCGTAGCAGGAGATCATCATAGCGGTATCGGATACGCTCTCGCCCTTGGCGGCGGAAGAGCTGCCGGCCTCGCTAAAGCCGATAACGCTGCCGCCCAGCTCCAGCATGGCGGCTTCAAAGCTCAGACGGGTGCGGGTAGAGGGCTCAAAGAACAAAGTAGCCAGCTTCTTATGGCGGCAGGCATCCTGGTATTTTTCAGGATGGGCGCTGATGTCGCAGGCGGTGTCCATGAGCTGCTGCAGCTCCTCAACGGAAAAATCTACAATATCAATGAGGCTTCTCATTACTTAGCTCCGTTCACGGCAAGGTAGTTCTTGATGCGCTTAACATTCTCTTCGTTGGCAGGATCTTCTTCCAGATACTCGATGATGTCATACACATCTACTACGGAGTATACGGGGAAGCCGAACTGCTCCTCGATCTCCTGCATAGCGCCCTTTTCGGTCTGGCCCTTCTCCTTGCGGTCTACCATGATAAAGGTAGCGGCAACCTTGGTTCCTTCCAGATGGCTCAGGATGGCCATGCTCTCGCGGATAGCAGTGCCGGCGGTAATAACGTCTTCAATGATGACGATCTCCTCCCCTGCCTGGGGTACATAGCCAACGAACATGCCGCCTTCGCCATGGTCCTTAACCTCCTTGCGGTTGAAGAAGAAGGGAACATTCAGGCCGTTCTTGGAAAGGGCAACGGCAGCGGAAATGGACAGAGAAATGCCCTTGTAGGCAGGGCCGTAGAGAACGGCGGGCTTGTTGCCCAGCTTATCGAAATATGCCTTGGCGTAGAACTCGCCCATTTTGGTGATCTGGTCGCCGGTTTTGATCATGCCGGCATTTACGAAATAAGGGATCTTTCTGCCGGACTTGGCGGTAAAATCGCCAAACTTCAGCACACCGGCTTCCTGCAGAAATTCAATAAACTCTCTTTTATAAGCTTCCATGATATATCTCCTGTCTTCATGATTCTTTGTAGGGACCGGCCTCCCGGACGGTCCTTTTCGGACGGGCAATGCCCGCCCCTACATAAAATACTATTATTTTTACATTCTAATCTATTCTTCCGGAGCGTGCCACGGTTCAAGAAACAAACCGTGGGCACGAACGATGTTTTCCATTTGTATCCATTCCAGTGGACAGCCAACATGCAAATAAAACTCAAACCCAAAGTCCAAACAGACAGCGCCGCCGCTTAGCCTTGCCCAGCATTTTTCTCGCAATCCATCCCTGAGAAATTCCTTGAGGATATCACCTGCCAGCTTTTCGCCGTTTTTCCACGATGTTAAACCATTATAATTCTCCAATCGGGAAATCTTAAGCTCTGGAATATAGCTGGCCTGCAATACGCTTTCCACACAGGCAAGATATCGGTTTTCTACCTCGATATACTGCTCAGTTGTCAGTATTTCACCATCAAAAGAACTGCCAATGTCAGAAAAGCTTGTCCATACGTTTTGGGTATACACACCGTTTTTTCGGAAGCGGGGGTCGTATTTGGAAATTCGGTAGTACATATTAGTCGCAGAATTCGGCGACGCAGCGCTCGTAGGCGGCTACGGGGTCGGCAGCGGCGGTAATGGGGCGGCCTACCACGATATAGTCAGAGCCGATTGCCTTGGCCTGGGCGGGGGTCATGACCCGCTTCTGGTCGCCCACATCGCCGTCGGCAAAGCGGACGCCGGGGGTAACGGTCAGGAAGCTCTTGCCGCAGGTATCGTGAACCTTGCCGGCTTCCAGAGGGGAGCAGACGATGCCGTCAAGGCCTGCTTCCTCGGCGCACTTGGCGTAGTGCATAACCACCTTGTCGATAGGCTCGCGGATCAGCAGATCTTCTTCCATGCTCTGCTGGTCAGTAGAGGTAAGCTGGGTAACGGCGATGAGCAGAGGACGGCTGCCGTCGGGCCGGGTCAGACCTTCCAGAGCGGCCTTCATCATATTCTTGGTGCCGGCGGCGTGGAGGTTGGTAATATCCACATCCAGGCGGGAAAGAACGGCCATGGCCTTCTTTACGGTGTTGGGAATGTCGTGAAGCTTCAGGTCCAGGAAGATCTTATGGCCACGGGCCTTGATCTCCTTAACGATGGCAGGGCCTTCCGCATAGTACAGCTCCATGCCGATCTTTACAAAGGGCTTCTTGCCGGTGAACTTGTCCAGAAAGCTGAACACCTGCTCTGCGCTTGCAAAATCACAAGCTACGATTACATCCTTACCCATTACTTTGCGCCTCCTATTATTTCATTTAAATTATTGACTCTGTATTTATCCATCACCCGGGGCAGATCTTCTACCATATCCCGGCAGATGTAGGGGTTGACCAGGTTGGCAGCGCCTACTTCTACAGCGGTAGCGCCAGCGAGCATCATTTCCAGCACATCCTCTGCGCTGCTTACGCCGCCCATGCCCACAACGGGGATGTTCACCGCGTTGGCTACCTGATACACCATGCGCACCGCCACTGGGAAGATGGCGCTGCCGGAGAAGCCGCCCATTTTGTTGGCAATGACGGGCTTTCTGCGGTTTAGGTCGATACGCATGCCCAAAAGGGTGTTGATCAGGCTGATGCCGTCAGCGCCGGCATCCTCGCAGGCCTTGGCGATGGAAACGATATCCGTAACATTGGGAGAAAGCTTTACGATCACCGGCTTGGTGGTAACCGCCTTGACCGCCTTGGTAACCTCAGCGGCGGCCTTGGGGTCTGTGCCGAAGCTCATGCCGCCGCCATGGACATTGGGGCAGCTGACATTCACTTCCAGCCAGCCTACCTGCTCCTGGGCATCCAGCTTTTGGCAGGTATAGGCGTAATCTTCAATAGAGAAGCCGGAAACATTGGCCATGACCGGCTTGTGGAAAACTTTTTTCAGCTTAGGAAGCTCTTCGGAAATGACCTTTTCCACACCGGGGTTTTGCAGGCCCACAGCGTTGATCATACCGGCAGTGCATTCGGCGATGCGGGGGGTGGGGTTGCCGAAGCGGGGATCCCGGGTAGTACCCTTGAAAGAGAAGCTGCCCAGGCAGTTGATATCATACAGCTCGGCGAACTCGTAGCCGTAGCCGAAGGTGCCGGAGGCGGGAATGATGGGATTATCCAGCTCGATTCCGCACAGATTTACATTCATTGCGCCCATAAGATCTCCTCCTTCATCATAACCGGGCCATCCTTGCAGATGCGCTTATACCCCGTAAGGGTCTTGCAGGAGCAGCCCATGCAAGCGCCGAAGCCGCAGCCCATACGCTCCTCAAAGCTCATCTGGCCGGAGGTAACGCTGGCGCGGTACACGGCCTTGAGCATAGGCTCCGGGCCGCAGGTATAGAAATGGGTATAGTCCATAGTCTTCAGAGCATCGGTAACAAAGCCCTTCAGGCCGTAGCTGCCGTCTACCGTAGTGACTGTAACGGCGCAGCCCAGAGCCTTGAACTCCTGCTCGTAGAAGATTTCGTCCTTGGTGTTGAAGCCCAGGATCACGGAAACCTCCTTGCCCTGTTCCCTGAGCTTTCTGGCCAGCAGATACATAGGCGGCACACCAACGCCGCCGCCCAGAAGCACGGGCTTCTCCCCTGCCAGGGTAAGATCGTAGCCGTTGCCCAGGCCGGTAAGGATATCCAGCTTGCCGCTTTCCATTCGGCTCATGGCCTCCGTGCCCTTGCCCACCACTTTGTATACGATGGTAAGGATATCCCCCTGCACATCGCAAACGGAAATAGGTCGGCGCAGATACATGCCGTCAAGCTGAATGTTTACAAACTGGCCGGGAGCGGTAATTGCGGAGGTATCGCCCCGCAGCTCCATGCGGTATACATTTGCCGTCAGCGCTTGGTTGCTGACGATCTCAAAAATGCTTTGTTTCACAAAAATCTCCTTTCCCATTGCGCGGCTATAGGGGTCAGCGCCTTTTGGCACTGGCCCCTATAGGATCATCATGCGTCGATGGTGGAAACGGTAAGGGTAGTTTCCTCCAAAACATCCAGCAGCACCCGGACGGTGTCCAGGGCGGTGAAGATGGTTACATTGTTTTCCGTGGCCATCTGGCGGATCTGGTGGCCATCGGTAGCCCGGCTGTCAGCAGCGGGGTCTTTGGTGTTGATCACATAAGCGATATGGCCCTGGCGCAGCGCCTCGGGAATCTCGTTGGAGCCTTCGCTGATCTTGCCCAGCACATGGGTGCGGATGCCGTTGCGCTTGAGGAAGGCAGCGGTGCCGGCGGTGGCTTCGATGTTGAAGCCCAGATTGTAGAAACGGCGGATCAGGGGCAGGGCCTCTTCCTTATCGGTGTCGGCGATGGTAGCCAGCACAGTGCCGTAGTTCTGCAGGTGCATACCCGCAGCCTGGAGGGACTTATACAGGGCGCGGTTGAGCTTATCGTCGTAGCCGATGGCTTCGCCGGTGGACTTCATCTCGGGAGAGAGGTAGGAATCCATGCCCCGCAGCTTGTTGAAGGAGAATACAGGGGCTTTTACATACCAGCGCTTCTTCTCATCGGGGTAGATATCGAAAATGCCCAGCTCTTTCAGGCTCTTGCCCAGGATGACCTCGGTAGCAATGTCTGCCAGGGAGTAGCCGGTAGACTTGCTCAGGAAAGGAACGGTACGGGAAGAGCGGGGGTTGACCTCGATGATGAATACGTTATCGTCCTTATCCACAATAAACTGGATGTTGTAAAGGCCCACGATGCCGATGCCCAGGCCCAGCTTCTTGGCGTACTGCAGGATAGTGCCCTTTACCTTATCAGAGATGGAGAAGGTGGGGTAAACGCTCATAGAGTCGCCGGAGTGAACGCCGGTACGCTCTACCAGCTCCATAATGCCGGGAACGAACACATTGTGGCCATCGCAGATGGCATCCACCTCTACCTCCTTGCCGGAGATATACTTATCTACCAGCACGGGGCGCTCCTCGTCGATCTCGACCGCGGTGCGCAGGTAGTGGCGCAGCTGGGTCTCGTTGGCAACGATCTGCATAGCCCGGCCGCCCAGAACAAAGCTGGGGCGCACCAGCACGGGGTAACCGATCTCCGCGGCGGCAGCGATGCCGTCTTCGATCTTAGTAACCGCCTTGCCCTTGGGCTGGGGAATGTTCAGCTCGGAAAGGAGCTTTTCAAAGGAATCCCGGTTTTCAGCCTTGTCGATGGCGGCGCAATCAGTACCGATGATCTTTACGCCCCGCTTCATCAGCGGCTCTGCCAGGTTGATGGCCGTCTGGCCGCCCAGGGAAGCGATAACGCCCTCGGGCTTTTCAAACTCGATGATGTTCATAACATCTTCGGGGGTCAGGGGCTCGAAATACAGCTTGTCGGCGGTGGTATAGTCGGTAGATACGGTTTCGGGGTTATTGTTGATGATAATAGCCTCGTAGCCGGATTTTTTAATGGTCATAACCGCGTGGACAGTAGAATAGTCGAACTCTACGCCCTGGCCAATGCGGATGGGGCCTGCGCCCAGAACTACGATCTTCTTCTTACCCGTAAGCACAGACTGGTTGGTGCCGGTATAGGAAGAGTAGAAATAAGGGATATAAGCGCCGGTATGGCAGGTATCTACCATGCGGAACACGGGGAAGAGGTTGTTAGCCTTGCGGAAGTTGTACACATCCAGCTCGTCGCACTTCCACATGCGGCCTACATACTTATCGCTAAAGCCCATCTTCTTGGCGGCGGTAAGGATCTGCAGATCATAGGGGTTGGCCTTCAGGGTCTCCTCCATGTCCACGATGCGCTTGATGGCTTCCAGGAAGAAGGCGGTGATCTTGGTGATCTCATGCACCTTTTCTACGCTGACGCCCCGGGCCAGCAGCTCGGCGATGGCGTAGATATTGTCATCCCGGAAGGAGGAGATATAGTCCATGATCTCCTGGTCGGACATATTGTCAAACTTGGAAAGGTAGATATGGTTTACGCCGATCTCCAGGGAGCGAATGCCCTTGAGCAGGCACTCTTCCAGGGTAGAGCCGATGCCCATGACCTCGCCGGTGGCCTTCATCTGGGTGCCCAGCAGGTTGGAGGCGGAAGCGAATTTATCGAAGGGGAAGCGGGGCAGCTTGGCGATGACATAGTCCAGGCTGGGCTCAAAGGAGGCGTTGGTATTGGCAATGGCGATCTCGCTCAGCTCCATGCCCACGGCAATCTTGGCAGTTACCCGGGCGATGGGATAGCCGGAAGCCTTGGAAGCCAGAGCGGAGGAGCGGGAAACTCTGGGGTTTACCTCGATAAGGTAGTATTCGCTGGAATTGGGATTCAGGGCAAACTGAACATTGCAGCCGCCCTCGATCTTCAGCTCACGGATCAGCTTGATGGCGGAATCGTTGAGCATCTTATAGTCGTGGTCGCTGAGGGTCATAATGGGGGCAACCACCAGGCTGTCGCCGGTGTGAACGCCCACGGGGTCGATATTTTCCATGCCGCAGATGGTAATAGCATGGTCGGCGGAATCGCGCATGACCTCAAACTCGATCTCTTTATAGCCCTTTACGCTCTTTTCGATGAGCACCTGATGCACGGGAGAAAGCTTGAAGGCGTTCAGGCCTACTTCGATCAGCTCTTCTTCGTTGTTGGCAAAGCCGCCGCCGGTACCGCCCAGGGTAAAGGCAGGGCGCAGAACAACGGGGTAGCCGATTCGCTGGGCAGCCTGCTTGGCCTGCTCCAGGTCGTAGGTGATCTCAGAGGGGATGACCGGCTCGCCGATGCTCTCGCACAGCTCCTTGAACAGCTCCCGGTCCTCTGCCCGCTCAATGGAAGCGGAGCTGGTACCCAGCAGCTTTACCCGGCACTCCTTGAGGATGCCCTTCTTCTCCAGCTGCATGGCCAGGTTCAGACCGGTCTGGCCGCCGATGCCGGGAACGATGGCATCCGGGCGCTCATAGCGGATGATCTTGGCAATGTATTCCAGAGTCAGCGGCTCCATATATACCTTGTCAGCAATTACGGTATCGGTCATAATGGTGGCGGGGTTGGAGTTTACCAGCACAACCTCGTAGCCCTCTTCCCGCAGAGCCAGGCAAGCCTGAGTGCCTGCATAGTCAAACTCCGCGGCCTGGCCGATAACGATAGGGCCGGAGCCAATGATCAAAATTTTCTTAATGTCTGTTCTTTTAGCCATGATGATCCTCCTGTTGATATACGATCTTGCCGTCACACACCGTAAGCAGGCATTTGCCGTAGAGCATACGCCCTGCAAAGGGCGTTGCGTGACCTTTGGAAATGAATTGGTTGGGGTCTACCGCCTCGCAGGCTTCCAGATCCCATACAGAGTAATCGCTGCCCATGGGGATTCCAAAACGCTTGCGGGGGTTGGTAACCAAAAGCTCACGCAGCCTTTCAAAGGAAAGGATGCCGGGCTTTACAAGGTAGGTATACAGCGCCGGGAAGGCAGTTTCAATGCCTACGATGCCAAAGGCGCTCTTTTCCAGGCCTTTGGATTTTTCCTCAGCGGAGTGGGGGGCGTGGTCGGTAGCGATCATGTCGATGGTGCCGTCCAGAACGCCCTGCAGCAGCGCCTCTTTGTCTTCCCTGCCCCGGATAGGCGGATTCATTTTAAACCAGCCGTCCTCTTGCAGCTCGCTGTCGTCCATGATCAGGTAGTGCGGCCCGGTCTCACAGGTAACATCCAGGCCTTCGGCCTTGGCCTTGCGGATCAGCTCTACGCTCTCTTTGGTAGAGATATGGCAAACATGGTACTTAACGCCGGTTTGGCGCACCAGCTCCAGATCCCGGGCGATCTGCCCCCATTCGCTCTCGGAGCAGATGCCCCGGTGGCCATGGGCCTTGGCGTACTCGCCATCGTGGATATAGCCGCCGCGCAGCAGCTCGTTTACCTCGCAATGGGCTACGATGGGCAGACCCAGCGCTTTGGCCCGGCGCATGGCAGCGAGCATCATTTCGTCGCTCTGCACGCCCCGGCCGTCGTCGGAATAGCCCTTAATATTGGGGGCCATGCCTTCCAGATCCGCCAGTTCTTCGCCCTTCTCCCCCACTGTAATCGCGCCGTAGGGATACACATGGATGCAGGCATCCCGCCGGATGATGGCAAGCTGCTGCTCCAGATTTTCCACGCTGTCCGGCACCGGGTTTAGGTTGGGCATGGTACACACAGCGGTATAGCCGCCCCGGGCAGAAGCCAAAGAGCCGGTAGCAACCGTTTCTTTATAAGAAAAACCCGGCTCACGGAAATGCACATGCACATCACAAAAGCCGGGAAAAACAGCAACACTATTACAATTAGAGGAAGAAAGAGCAGCCTCTACAGCAGCAGAGGAAACAAAAGAACACTCACCCATGGGGTACGCCAAATTCTTGAGCTTAGAGTGTGCCATAACAAAACCTCCCGCAAACCGCATTTTGTGTATTATACACCAGTAGGCCCGGTTTGTAAAGGGGAAAATGCAGAAAAAATTGTATTCTTTGACGGAAAGACGAATATGCTGTCTTGTTCTTGTGGCTGAAACATTTGCAAAAAGCAGGCCCGGTCTACCCTGGCCTGCTTTTTACATATACATTATAAATAATGGCCCAAATCAAACCGCAAAAGCCTTTATTTCAGATCCTGCTTGATGCCCTGGGCAATGCGGTAGATATCCTCCATAGTAGAAATGGCGGAAATTTGGGTTTTATAGTAGGCGGCGTGGGCAACGCCCCGTAAGTACCAGGCAAAGTGCTTTCTGGCTTCCAGGCAGGCAATCTTCTCCCCCTTGTCCCGGTAGGCAAGCTCAAACTGCCTGAGCGCCACATCTACCCTTTGGGCCAGAGGTGGGCGCTCCGGAATCTGCTCCCCCCGAAGGGCAGCCGCAGCTTCGGCGAAGATCCAGGGATCGCCAAAGGAGGCTCTGCCGATCATTACGCCGTCTGCGCCCGTCCATTTTTGGCACTTTACAGCGCTTTCCCCGCCCACGATATCGCCGTTGGCGATCACCGGGATGGAAACCGCCTGCTTGACTTTACGAATGGTATCCCAATCCGCTACGCCGGAATAAAGCTGGCTGCGGGTACGGCCGTGGACGGTAAGCAGATCCGCGCCGCAGTCCTGCATCCGTTTGGCAAAATCCAGCACATTTACAGAGCCTTTGTCCCACCCCAGGCGGCATTTTACCGTAACGGGTACTCTCACCGCCTTTTTAACAGCCTCTACGATCTGCCCAGCCAAAGACGGGGTGCGCATCAGGCCGCAGCCGTCGCCGGAATTGGCGATCTTGGGCATGGGGCAGCCCATATTGATATCCAAAAAGTCGCACCCGGAGATCTCCATAGCCAGCTGGGCGGCCTGGGCCATAATGGCAGGGTCATTGCCGAAGATCTGGGCGCCGCAGATGCCGGTAGGCGTTTTTTTCAACAAAGCGGCGCTCTTTTTATCCTGATATACCAAGGCCCGGGAGCTTACCATCTCTGTAACGGTAATGTTTGCCCCCATTTCGGCGCATACTGTGCGGAATGCCCAATCCGTCACCCCGGCCATAGGGCCAAGGGCCAGAGGATTCTCTATATCTAAATTACCCAGCTTCATGGGCATCCCTCCTTTTTTCTTTCAGTATACCATAGCTGTCAACAGCCACACAAACCCAACCAGCAGCGCGCCCCCTGCGGCCCACACCGGGCCGTACAGGTATAGCGGCAGCTTTTTGCTTTGCATAGATGCCCCGGCCAGCTTTTTGGCCTCCTGCAAAAGCCGCTCTTCGCTGACAACGGGCGCATCGTCCTTCAGCAGGAAAATCGCCTGCTCGAAGATCTCCTGGGCAGACGGCTGCACAACGATCACCTGCCGGGAAATTCCCTTGACCATGCTCTCCCCTCCTTTCCCAGGGGGATTATAGCCAGAGGGGCGGCGCTTTAATCCTGGGGCTGCTCCTTAGGGCGGTTGTAGCGGCCCTGGGGCTCCCATTCCGGCAGGGGCAGGCGCTGCATAGCGCCAAAAATGCGCTCTTTCAGCTCCGGGTAGCGGCTGCTCAGCTGGAACACCAGCTGCTTTACCTCTTCCCGCTTGGTTTCCTTATCCACCGGGCAGCGGTTTTCGATAACCGGCAGATCGGCTCTAAGGGCAAAATTGTCTATTGTTCGCTCATGCAGGTACAGCATAGGCCGGATCTGCACGATGCCCGTTCTATCCAGATCCGTAACCGGCTGGAAGCAGCCAATACGGCCTTCAAACAGCAGATTCATAACAAAAGTTTCTACCGCATCGTCATAGTGGTGGCCCAGGGCCAGCTTGTGCAGCCCCCGGTCTAAGATCGCCTGATTAAGGGCGCCCCGGCGCATCTTGGCGCAAAGGGAGCAGGGATTCTTTTCCTTGCGGTGGTCAAAGATCACCGGAGCGATCTGGGTAGGCACAATAGTATAAGGTACATCCAGCTCTTTACAAAGGGCGCAGATTTTGCTATAATCCATACCCAGGCCCATATCGATGGTAATGGCTTCCAGATCAAAGCTGGCGCTGTGGTATTTGCGCAGCTCAGCCAGGAAAACCAGCAATGACAAAGAGTCTTTTCCGCCGGAAACACCAACGGCGATCTTATCCCCCGGGGAGATCATTTTATAGTCTTCCACGCAGCGGCGAACCAGGCCAATTAACTTCTGCATTTTTTGAAAAACCTCCGAAAAATATGTAAATTGCAAAGTGAGCATTTAAGAGCATTTGGGAGCATTTAAGAGTTTTTGCGAGTTCTTTTAGGATTTCATAAATTTCCCAAAAAAAGGTGTTGACATTTGATTTTTGCTGTGATATAAAGTTGGGGCGCTTAGATGTAATTGTACAGCCTGAGCCTTGATTTGTCAAAATATTTTAACCTATAAATCGGAGGAAAGCACAATGTCCACTACTCTCGCCAAGAAGGAAACCGTTGAGCGCAAGTGGTATGTCATCGACGCTGCCGGCAAGCCCCTGGGCCGTACCGCTGTTGTCGCTGCCAACCTGCTGCGCGGCAAGCACAAGGTAGATTTCACCCCCAACGTTGACTGCGGTGACTATGTCATCATCATCAACACCGACAAGGCAGTTCTCACCGGCAATAAGCTGGAGCAGAAGAACTACTACCGCGTATCCGGCTGGATCGGCGGCCTGAAGGAAACCAAGGCCCGCATCATGATGGAAAAGCGCAGCGACTACGCTGTTGAGCATGCTGTTAAGGGTATGCTGCCCAAGAACTCCATCGGCCGCAACGCCATGACCCGCCTGCACCTGTATAAGGGCGCCGAGCATAACCACGCTGCTCAGAAGCCCGAAGCATGGACCCTGTAATTTGGAGGTAACTTAGAATGTACGAGAGCAAGAAGAAGTATTTTTACGGCACCGGCCGTCGTAAGTCCTCCGTTGCCCGCGTTCGCGTTTACGAGAACGGCACCGGTTCCATCATCATCAACGGCCGCGACATCGACGATTACTTCGGTCTGGAGACCCTGAAGCTGATCGTCCGTCAGCCTCTGGTCACCACTGATCTGGTTGGCAAGGTCGACATCGTTGTCACTGTCGCCGGCGGCGGCGTTTCCGGTCAGGCCGGCGCTATCCGTCACGGCATTTCCCGCGCTCTGGTTCTGCTGAACCCCGAGTACCGCGCTTCCCTGAAGGCCGCTGGCTTCATGACCCGCGACCCCAGAATGAAGGAGAGAAAGAAGTACGGTCTGAAGGCCGCACGTCGCGCTCCCCAGTTCTCCAAGAGATAATATTCTATCCATTAGCAGCTCCAAAATCATTCGATTTTGGAGCTGTTTGCAATATTGCCGTTATCTATCGACACATTCGAGGTCTGTGATGAAACAAAATATAATCCATATTTGCTATTTTTCCCCAAGTTACCCGGGAAATTTTATTGCCAGTCTGGCTAAGCTAACTGCTGAATCGCAAAAACAATATACTGTTTATTTTCTATTTCCCACACAGGCACGCCAAGCACCCTGGCTATCTATGCTCCCTGTTTCCCCTGATCGAATCTTCTTTTGTGATTTCTCTCCCAAAGCACTATATTTCTGTTGCAAGAAAATTGCATCGAAAATTGGCAAGCATTCTACCATTGCACATACACATTTTATTGATTTCCTGCATCTACTTGCCGTAAAATTATGTTTTAGACATAATGTATGTCATTATCATATGGCAGCTCCTGATGATAATACCATCAAAAGAAAAATTAGAAAAATAGTATGCAGCATCATCTACTGCAAAAGCATCATTATCGGTGTCAGTGAACCAGTTACCTCCAAGCTTCATTCCTATTTTAAGTTCTCCAAATGTGAATGCATCACAAATGCCATTGATTTTGATAGTCTCGACAGTTACTCTTCAGGCTCTTCAAAATCGGCTCCCAGTGATCCGGAGAAATTTAGGCTTTTAATTCATGGCAGCCATTTTATCAGAAAAGGCGTTGACCTTGCAATTCAAGCCGTTGAGCAGATCAATCTGAACCATCATATCAAATGCTCCTTGTTAATTACTGCACATCCCACAAGCGTCGCTGAAGAATTAGTAAATCAATATGCACCCAATTCAAGCAACATTCAGGTAATGGATGTTATCCGTGATGTAAAAGACCTTTATGACAGCGTTGATGCATTTATTTCTCCCTCTCGGTCCGAAGCGTTTGCCTATGCTGTTGCTGAATCCTCATATTGCAACTGTCAGGTAATTGCATCTGATGTTCCCGGACAAAATACCATGAAGGATATTCCAGGCATCATATGGGTTGAGCCAAATAGCGTACAAAGCATAACAAACGCAATTTTGGATGCCATTGATCGTAAAAGCAGCCCTGACCTTGCAGAAATCAACCGCAAGCAAAAAGAGTATGTTACAAAGAACTACGGTATTGACACGTGGGTAGCTCGCAACATGGAAATCTATCGCAACTATTTTTGATTCTTCCATCCGCAGAGTCTGACCCTTGTAGTCCCGGAACAAAAAGCAGGACGCTGCCGTGGCAGCGTCCTGCATCTATTTACAGAAAGGAAAAGAATTCTTTCACCTTGTCGAACCATGTTTTTTCAGGGATCTCCTCGACGGCATCCGCCGGAACATAGCAGTTCTCCCCTACAAAAGCCACCTCATACCACACCTCTCCCAGTGTATTGCGGATACTGCCGCAGATGTTGATCCGTTCCTCCTCCACAAGGCTGGTGACCGGAAGAGAGCGGGAATCCACCTCGCTGCCGCAGGGCAGGCTCATCAGCACCGTGGGAAATGCTGCCTGAACGGTTCGTTCCGGAAAGGAGGTCCTTTCCGTACAGCGTTCCAGATAGATCCCCGGGGTTTCATACCGCGAGCTTGCCAGCACCGTATCCACGGCATCCGGATTCTGATACAGCTCATACATCTGCTGCTGGATCTGCTGCCGGTTGATGGTTACGCAGCCGACCCGCTGGCCGGGGTAGAAAAACCGGTAATTGGAATAATAGGTAGCCTCGATAAGATCCGTAAATTCCTGAAAATCTCCGTCCCCCACCAGCATACACCCGGCAGACCACATGGCCTTTTCGATCACATGGTTTCCCGTTCTGGTGTGGATATTAATGGCATCCGCCGCACTGGTGACAAAGCCCTCCGGCATCATGTACACCGCAGCAATGGTGTCGTCTTCATAGCTGGTGCGCAGATGGAGCGCCTCATAGGAACCGCTGTGGTAAACGGAATACAGTTCATATGTACCGTCGCAGACCGTAGCCGGGCCGACCTCTCCGATCTCCTCCAGATACCATGCGCCATATTCCAGCGGCCTGTCCGGCAGGGTGCTGCAGGCATCATTGAAATACGTCAACTCCACCTTTCCCTGACGGTCCAGCGCAAGAACGATGCACACTGCGGACACTCTGTAATAGGACAGATCCGAAAGTTCCGGATCATCCATATTGTCCGAGCAGCCCTCAAAGAAAAACACCGCACTGTATCCCTCTTCCAGCGTCTGCTGCACCATGGTATTTTCCTGAAGATGGAAGTTCAGCATCGTCTCTACAAAATGCCGCTTTTCGCTGTTTTTGATTTTTCGGTTCAGATTGACGGCAGGCTCCTGCGCAGCGGCAGCCGAAATTGGCGGAATAAGAAGAAGTAACGCCACGCACAGGCTTAACAGGCGAAACAGGTATTTTTTCATCATAAAACCTCATTTTTTGTCTGTCCGATTATAGTATCATTTTTTTCCCTGTTCGTCAATGATTTACAGAAAAAGCCGGAGTATTTCCTCCGGCCCTCCATGATTTTATATAAGTTTTAACCGGTATTATCCCAGCTTCACAAACCGGCAGAGCTGCTTGTAGCCAAAAAGCATCACCTTTCCCCGGAGCTTCCATGGCATCCATTTCAGCAGCGCAGGCAGACTGCGCCGGGTCAAGCAGGCATACAACTGGGGATCTGTCTCCCGGATGTATTCCCACAGGGCATCATGGGCCTCGATCCGCTCCGGCTCGCAGCCACCGGAGCAGCAGAACATCATGGTATTCATCATGATGGCGCTGAGGCAGTGGAGCATATAGCTGCGCAAAGGCTTCTCCATTTTATCAATTTCCTTATAGGAATAGGCATCCACCATACACCGCATAACCCGAAGCTGCTGGTCATACCGCTTCACAAAATTCTTGATGTTTACGGACTGGTCATCCCGGCCGATGAAATAGTGATACAGGTCAACATCCAGATAGAAGATCGTTTCCATCAGGGGCAGAGGCTTATAGGCAAAATAGTTGTCCACATAGAAGGTATGCTCCGGCAGAATGGTCTCGCTTTTCCGCAGCAGCTCCGTTTTGTACATCAGGCTGTGCATAAGCAGCACCTGCGCACCATAAAAATGGCCCACTTCCTTCCATGTACACAGACGGTTCACGGGAAACTGCTTTTCCCAGCTTCTGGTGAACTGGGTATTGTCATAGGCATGGTCATAAATAAAATTGGTGATGTACAGGTCCGGCAGCGTATTTTCCGCCATGTGGGTCCTGATGGTATCCAGCAGCGTTTTCAGTGCCTGTTCATCTACCCAGTCATCGGAATCCACCACCTTAAAGTATAACCCGGTGGCCTCCTCTCTGCCCCGGTTGACACCGGAGCCATGGCCGCCGTTCTCCTTGTGGATGGCGTGGACCACAGTCGGATACTTTTCCATGTATTCATCGGCAATGGCTGCGGTTGCATCCTTAGAGCCGTCATTGATGATAAGGATCTCCACATCCTCGCCGCCGGACAGCAGCGTATCCACGCAGTGCCGGAGATAATTCTGGGAATTATAGCTGGGGATTGCAAAACTGATGAGTTTCATAGTATTTACTTCTTTCTTTCCGCAAATTCTTTTTCTGCGCAGCTCAGCGCAGAGGCGATCACCGCATCCATATCGTAATAGCGGTATTCCGCCAGCCGTCCGCCGAACAGAACATTGGTTTCCTGCTCCGCAAGCTGCCGGTAGGCGGCGTACAGCACACTGTTGCGCTGGTCATTCACCGGATAGTAGGGCTCGTCCCCGGGCTTCCATTCCGAGGAATACTCCCGGCTGATGACGGTTTTGGGCAGGTCGTTGCCCGCATCGTCCTTTCCGAACCGGAACCACTTATGCTCAATGATCCGGGTCCAGGGTGTATCCCGGTCTGTATAGTTCACGGCTGCATTGCCCTGAAAATTGGGAATCTCCAGCAGCTCCGTTTCAAAGCGGACGCTGCGGTATTCCAGCGGGCCATGGCAGTAGTGAAAATATGCATCAATAGGGCCGGTATACACCACGCGCCTTGCAAGCGCATCCAGCTGTGCTTTGTGCTCCAGATAGTCAACGCCCAGACGGACCTCGATCCCCTCCAGCATGGCCTTCACAAGGCCGGTGTAGCTTTCTTCGGGAATGCCCTGATATTTTGCATTGAAATAGTTGTTGTCAAAGGTATAGCGCACCGGCAGCCGGCGGATGATGAAGGCAGGCAGTTCCGTACAGGCGCGGCCCCACTGCTTTTCCGTATAGCCCTTCACCAGCTTTTCATAAATGTCCGTTCCCACCAGAGAAATGGCCTGCTCCTCCAGATTCCGGGGTTCCCGGATCCCGGCTGCATTGCGCTGGGCTTCGATCACCTCTCTGGCCTGCTCCGGAGTGACCACACCCCACATCCGGTTGAAGGTGTACATATTAAACGGCAGGGAGTACAGCTCTCCTTTGTAATTCGCCACGGGAGAATTGGTAAACCGGTTAAAGTCAGCGAATCGGTTTACATACTGCCACACCTTCTCGTCATTGGTGTGAAAAATATGGGCGCCATACTTGTGAACATGGATCCCCTCCACCGTCTCGCAATAGACATTTCCGGCGATATGATCCCGCTTGTCCACCACCAGCACTGAGAAGCCCTTCTCCTTTGCCTGCTGGGCAAACACCGCGCCAAATAGCCCCGCACCCACCACTAGATAATCATACATACAGCATATCCTTTCCACGCCGGTATTCCATCGGCTGATTCTGTATTAATGTGTATCATATTAGCGGGAAACGGAAAAAATGTCCATTTGCAAATCACCTAAAAAAAACTTAATTTTTCCAAAATGTGTACATAAATTACACAGATTCCCGTAATATATAAACAGAATGTTAACAAAATCGCCCCGCTCCTTATCGGGAGCGGGGCGTAAGCTGCCTTATTTATTTCAGTTCATCTGCAATACCGGCTCCTGCCGCATCCGTCAGCGCAGTACCGGCCTTCAGGAGCTTCCGCAGAAATTCCGGCACTCTGGCTCCCATTTTCACAGCATTTTCCAGAATGGATCCCAACTCTGTGAGGATATACCAGACCAGAACCAGCGGCAGGATCAATCCCGTCCACCGGATCCCCAGAGGCATATGCTGCGACCATACCAGCAGCACCCAGTCAGAGATGGCTGCCGCCGTCACCACAAGGATCATACCACCTTTATGCCACAGTCCTTGCCGGGCTGCCGCGCTGCTCCACTGACCCTCCCGGCAGGCGGCCAGTGTCCCCGACAGATAATCCAGCAGCATCACACCCACCCAGACCAGAAGCATGGCGCCCTTCCAGCCCAGCAACGCTGTCACTGCCGTGGCCGCTGCGGTGATGGCCGCCTTCAGTCTCATCCATTTTTCATTCATTTTCCGTTCCCCTTTCGTATTTCTCCACACCCATATGGACATACTGGCTGTCAATGGCGTAGGCTTCATCTACCCCGGGCAAGGTGCGCACATAGGCACACAGGCTCTGGGAATCGATGCCTCGGATCCGGAAATCCATGGCCTTTCCCCGCAAGTGCAGGCTGTTCGCCGCACTGCCGGGAAGCTCTGCATTCCGAAGCTGACAACGAACACCGCTGGATACATCCGCGATTTTTCCAAAATGCACCCTTGCTGTCTGTGCATTCCGCACCAGACGCTCCGACGGCTCCGCCGGAAACCCATCACAGCCCCGGCCGCCGCAGGTGCATCGGAATTCTGCCCGGGAAAAGCAGGTGATCTCCTTCCAGAAATCGCTGCTCTGTGCTGCCGGCTTTTCGGAATTTCCGATCACCTGCCGGATCCTCCGCTGCGTCTCGGGTCCAAAGACCCCATCCGGGCTTTCCATGTAGGCGCACTGAAAGTCCACCGTTGCCTGCCGGGACTGTTCTCCCCAGATACCATCCACTGCGCCCCCATAAAACCCCAGAAACGCCAGAAGATGCTGTTTTTGTCTGTCTGTCATTTTCATTCCCCCTTTCATAGAAAGGAAAAAAGCTGCACGTTTCCGTGCAGCAAAAAAGACCGGCGACATCCGTCACCGGTCAAACAGGCTCTCATTTTCTTCGGGGAGGGATCCCAGATCCTGCAGGTCCTCCAGCCCGACCAGATAGGCACCAAGCCGCTCCAGCTCTGCCGCCGCCTCGCTGCCATCCCGAAAGCAGGCCACGCTGCTCCATCCGCTGCGCAGATTTTTCAGCGTACCATCCCATGTGCCGCCCTGTCCCAGTCTTGCCTGAGCCACAAAGGTCATTCGCCCCATGGCATGGATACACCGGTTGCGGCTGATGGCTCTCTGGGCGGAAAATGCCTCACTGTACCCATCCTCGCTGACGTACAGCACATTTTCTCCGGGAGAATGCTTCACAAGCCCATCTGCTACGATGCTGATGACCCTGCCGCCATTTACCAGACAAGCCTCCTGCGCAGTTTTATCCGCTCCCCGGGCATTGCCGGAGATCAGAGTCAGACCCTGCCGGGCCGCATGGCTCCCCACCGCCCAGGCAAAGGCCCGGTTGGGTTCCGCCAGATCCCGGCTTCCCACCAGCGCAACAGACGGTGTGTGCAGCAGCGACAGATTTCCCCGTACCCACAGGCAGCCCGGGCTGTCCGCCCCCAGACGTCTGCGAAGCAGTGCGGGATATGCTTCACTTGCCCGGGTCAGAGGAACGCAGCCGGCCTGTCTGCCCCTTTGCAGATAATACTCCAGCAGCTCCTCCTGAGAAAGCAGGGTCAAAATCCGTCCGGCCATATCCCGGCCATAGCCCAGTGCCAGCAGATCCTTCATCTCCAGCTCCCGGTCCTCTGCGGGTCTTTCCATTGTCCTGACCCGGTCTGCCAGCGTTCGAAGCTGGGCCGGTGTCAGGGGTTTTCTCCCGGGATCTCCAAGGTGGCTTCCCAGCAGCAGGAAGCCCTTCTCCCGGGCGTTCAACGAAACCGCCTCTTGGGTGCAGGCGCAGCCTTCACTTCCTCCTCGGATAGGCTGCCATCTGCTGCCATCACCATGGGACTGACAGTAAACCGGCAGAACTTGCAGATCTCATCCAGCTTTGCCTTCTCCGGGAAATTGCTCACGAGGCTCCATGCAATGCCCTTGCGCTTGGCCCGTCCGGTACGGCCGACCCGGTGGACGTAGTATTCATTTTCCTCAGGAATATCGTAATTGATGACGCAGTCCACATCGTCCACGTCAATGCCCCGGGAGGCCACGTCTGTGGCCACCAGAATGGCCAGCTTACCATCCCGGAACCGCTGCGTGGTCTTTTCCCGCTGGCTCTGGCGGATATCGCCATGGATGCACTGGCAGTCCATTCCCGCCCGCTGGAAATCATCGGTAAGACGCTGGCACATATGCTTGGTATTGCAGAAGATCATGATCCGCTCGTAGCCCTGAGACTTGATGAGCCTCAAGGTCGTCTCCGCCTTCTCCAGAGGGGTGCAGGTGAGGCTGTACTG
>JAFSBW010000034.1 GCA_017437095.1 Oscillospiraceae bacterium | reverse complement strand
CACTCTTCACTCTTCAATCTTGCAACCCGGCAGCTTTGTGGGCGGCTGATAGCCGCCTCTGCGCCCGGTGGCCGCCCTAGGGTGGGCGGGGCGATGGCGGGAAAGGACCGTCGAGGACGCCGGGAAAGGACCGTCGAGGACGCCGGGAAAGGACCGTCGAGGACGCCGGTCCCTACAGTGGCTGGGTGCGGCGCAAGCGGACGGGTGTGGAGAGTGAAGATTTGAGAGTTAAGAGTGAAGATTTCGGCATCTTAACTCTTCACTCTTCAATCTTCAATCTTGCAACCCGGCAGCTTTGCGGGCGGATGTGGGCATCCGCCCCTACGGTCATCTTATAATTCCTAATTCCTAATTACCCAGGTTATGCCCGGAAAGGGGCAAAAAAATACTCCCCGGAGGGCATCCGGGGAGTTTTATTTTGGTATCAGCAGCGGCAGCAGAAGAACTGGGCCAGCCAGCATAGGCAAAGGCTGGTGCAGGGGTCGGCAGTGCCGGAGAAGCCACGGTAGGAGCCGGAGCGCTCCTGGTAGACGCTGCCGCCATGCTCCATGGCATCGAGAACGCGCAGGTAGGCAGCATTGTCCGGCTCCATAGATACGGCCCGGCGGATATGCTCCAGGGCGGTAATTTGGTTGCCCAGACCGTAGTTGGCCAGGGAGCTGAGATAGTACCAGTTGGCATCCCGGTTGGAAGAATTTTCCAGGGCGTTGAGAGCCTCCCGGAACTTGCGGTAGCGCAGGTACTGCTGGGCGGAGCGCTGGTAGGGGTCGCCCTCCTCCTGGGCGGAGCGGCCGGTATAGCTATAGCCGCCGAAGCCGCCGAAGGGGCCGTAACCGCCGAAGCCACCAAAGCCGCCGAAGGGGCCGTAGCTTTCGTAGCTGCCGGAATTGCCGTAGCTGCCGGAGGACTCGTAGGCCTTGTCCGGGTTTTTGATCTGATCGTAGGCGGCGTTGATCTCCTGCATTTTTTGGGCGGCCACTTCATCGCCGGGGTTTAAGTCCGGGTGGTACTTTTTGGCCAGGGCCCGGTAAGCCTTTTTGATCTCCTCGTCGGAAGCGTCACGGCTTACGCCCAGTACCTCGTAGGGGTCACGCATGGTTTTCCTCCCGTATGCGGAGCCACACTCCGCTGTAGATAATGTTGTCGAGAATTTCCTTGTCGCGCACCAGGGGCAGCTGCTCATAGGCGCCCATGGCGGCGGCCATGGCCATGACCAGGTGGCTTTTGCGCTGGGTGGGGGAGAAGCTTTGGCGCAGGTAGGGGTTGAAGGCGCCGGATTTGCGATCCCGCTCCAGGTCGCAATGGCAATCGGCCAGGTAGATAAACCGGCCCAGGGAAAAGCCCAGGCGGTAAAGGGTATCGGCCCAGCGGTCCTGCTTCCAGACGAAAACCTCCCCTAAGAGCCTGCCAAAGCAGGCGGCGCAGGCATCGGCATCGGCGCAGTCCTCTTTTTCCAGCCGGGAAAGCTCCGCCAGGACGCTTTTTATGGCGGCGCACTGCCGGCCGTAGGCGCTTTCTACCCCGGCCAGGGGCTTTTCCAGGGCTTTGCAAAGGGCCTTGGCGGAGAGCTTGCCTTCGTCGGCGCTGTCGTCCAGGGCCTTGTAGTAGCCCAGGGCCAGGTTCATAGCCGCGGCATAGTCCACCGCCTGGCAGGAAATGCGGGGTTTTTGGCTAAGGGGGTGGGCGATGCAGCGGCCGGGGGTAAGGGCCTCCGGCGGCTCGTAAAGGCTCATAAGCAGCAGGGCCAGAAAGGCGCAGTCGTAGCGCAGAACTACCCGGGAAACAAAGCCGCTCTGCTTGCCAAGGGCGGCGCAGATGCCGCAGTACACGCTGCCCCAGCGCTGCTTTTGCTCTTCGGTAAGCTCGTCCACAGAGGCGGCTACATAGCCAAACATAGCCTACACCTCTTGATTGCGCCGCTTTTTGCGGGCAATGAGCCAGGCGTTTACCGTGCCGCCGTAGAAAAGGATGCACATACAGAAATACAGCCAAAGCATACTCATAGCCAGGGTGTACACCGGGCCGTAAATGCCGGCAATGTCGCCAAAATTCTCTACATACACCGTAAAGCCAAACGACAGCACATGCCAGCCCACGGCGGCCAGCACCGCGCCGGGCAGGCTGCAGCCGAAGGAATTGAGCTGGTTGGGGATGGCCATAAACATGGCGGTAAACAGCGCCGTCTGCAAAAACAAAAGCAGAACGAAGCGCAGGTCGATCATGTCGGTTACAAAGCGGAGGATGGGCCGCTGGGATTCCTGCAGCCAGCC
Organism: Oscillospiraceae bacterium; assembly: GCA_017437095.1. Classification (GTDB taxonomy): domain Bacteria; phylum Bacillota; class Clostridia; order Oscillospirales; family Oscillospiraceae; genus Faecousia. The sequence continues at coordinate 10,916 of JAFSBW010000034.1, read as the reverse complement.
CAGCATGGTGGTGCCGAACACATGCAGCACCAGAGTAAGCACCAGCACGATGATAAAGGCGAAGGTATACACCACGCTGATCAGCCGGGTAACCAGGCCGCTGCGGATCTCCGGCACGCCATAGATGGTATAAAGCCCCTGGAGCATGCCGTGGATGCCCTGGCTGGAAGCCCAAAGGGCGGCTACCGCGGAGACGGACACCATGGTGGTAGAGGAGTTGCGGTAAAGGCTCATAATGACCCGCTCGGCGGTAGGCAGCAGGGCAGCGGGGAACACGCCGGAGATCAGATCCAGCAGCGACTGGATATCCAGCCCCGTATAGCGCAGCACAGACAGCAGCAGCACCAGAGCCGGGAACACGGCCAGCACGATAAAATAGCAGGCATTGGCGGCGTGCATGGGGATCTGCAGGCTGTGGACAAAGCGGTACAGCCGCTGGATCTTTCCTAAGATGCCGCCGGTAGGAAGCTGCTTCACAGGCTTCTCCTCCTTTCAATAAAATATACCAATTTATATTGTAGCAAATATAGGGGGCGATAGTCAAGCAAATAAATGGAAACGGGAAAGAGGAATGAGAAATAAGATATAAGATATGAGATATAAGATATAAGATAGGGGACGGAGGCGGAGAGTGGAGATTGAAGAGTTAAGAGTTGAGATGAGGAAATCTTCACTCTTAACTGTTCAATCTTCAATCTAAATTGGGCGGGGCGGCTTTGCGGGCGATTCGCACCCCAGGGTGGCTTCTCTTGCCCCTATGGGGCAATTCACCTCCTGAATCGCCCCTACAGGCGGTGAATTGGTGCGGGGGATTTCGGAAAGCCCTCTCCGTCACCGCCTTTGGCGGTGCCACCTCTCCCAGAGGGAGAGGCAGAAAAGCAACAAGCTCCAGGCTGCGGCGGCAGCCCGGAGCTTTGCAGACAAGGATCATTCTGCGCTGATCATGTAGTAGTAGACGGGCTGGCCGCCGTAGAGCAGGTTGATATCGGCGCTGGGGCAGATCTCAGCGAAGATGTCAGCCGCCTTCTGGGCCTGGCGCTCGTCGATATTCTCGCCGTAGTAGATGGTGATGAACTCCTTGCCGTCATCGCGCACCTTTTCGGCCAGGGCCTTGAGCAGAGCCTTAATATCCCGGCCGGTGCCGAACAGGGCGCTGCCGTACAGAGCCAGGTAGTCGCCCTCGGCGATCTGGTAGCCGTCGAAATCGGAGTTGCGGGCGGCGTAGGTGATCTGCATGGTGTCTACGGTGGAAAGAGCTTCGGTCATAGCCTGCTCGTTTTCTTCCACAGAGCCTTCGCTGTTGAAGCCGGTAAGCATGGCGCAGATGCCCTGGGGCACGGTCTTGCTGCCGATGACCACCACATTCTTGGGGGTAAGGGCATCTACCTGCTGGGCGGCCATGATGATGTTCTTATTGTTGGGCAGCACGAAAACGGTTTCCGCAGGCACCAGGTTTACCTTTTCCAGGATGTCCTGGGTGCTGGGGTTCATGGTCTGGCCGCCGGAGATGATCTGATCCACGCCCAGATCCCGGAACACGCCTGCCAGGCCCTCGCCTGCGCACACGGCTACCACGCCGATGGCCTTTTCAGGCTCGGCGATCTTGGGGGATTTCTCCGCCTCGCTCATAACCTTTTCGGTATGCTGCAGGCGCATATTCTCGATCTTTACGGTAACGAAAGAGCCGTATTTCAGGGCTTCCTGCAGAGCGATGCCGGGGTCGTTGGTGTGTACATGCACCTTGATGATCTCGTCATCGTCCACCAGCACCAGGCTGTCGCCCAGGTTGTTGAGGAAAGCGCGCAGCTCCTCGGGATCGTTCTGGTTTTCACGGCCGATGATAAACTCGGTGCAGTAGGTAAAGGTAATGTCCGCATCGTCAAAGCTGGCAAAGCTGGCCTGCTCGGCAACCTCTGCGCCGCCCTCGGGGGCGACGATGTCGTTGCCCTCCAGCACAGCCTGGATGGCTTCCAGGAACAGCAGCCAGCCCTTGCCGCCGGCATCCACAACGCCGGCCTTTTTCAGCACGGGGTTCTGGTTGACGGTATCTGCCAGGGCCACCTTGGCCTCGGCGATGGCAGCCTGGTGGACATACTCAAAGTAGTTATTCTCCCGGGCGGCTTCGGTAGCCTTGGCGGCAGCCAGGCGGGCAACGGTAAGGATGGTGCCTTCGGCGGGCTTCATAACCGCCTTGTAGGCAGCGTCCACGCCCTTTTGCAGAGCCTCGGCCCACAGCACGCCGTCGCACTCCTCGGCATTTTTCAGCTTCTTGGAAATGCCCCGCAGCAGCAGGGAGATGATAACGCCGGAGTTACCACGGGCGCCCCGGAGCATGGCGGAGGCAGCACCCTGGGCAGCCTGGCTCAGGGAGGGGTCTTCCAGCTTGCGCAGGTCGCCGGCGGCGGCGCATACGGTCATGGACATGTTGGTGCCGGTGTCGCCATCGGGCACGGGGAAAACATTCAGCTCGTTCAGAGCCTGCTTGTTGATCTCAATGGAAGCGGATGCGCTGATGATCATGCGGCGAAAATCCGCGCCGCCAATTATCTGTCTCAAAGGTTGTTCCTCCTAATATCAATGCTCGCCGACTACCATAGAGTCGATATACACATTTACCGCGCTGACCTGAGCGCCGGTGCATTTGGTGACCACATAGCTGACTTCCTCGATGATGGAGTGGCCTACGGTAACCAGGTTTACGCCATGGTCTACGATAATGTGCAGGTCGATGGCAAGAGAGCCGTCTTCGTTGAAGGTGATCTTAACACCCTTGCCTACGCTCTCCTTGCGCAGCAGGTGGTAAACGCCGTCTACCAGGCTCAGGGCGGCCATGCCCTTTACGCCGAAGCAGTTGGACGCGGCAGTGCCTACGATCTCGGTGTAAACATTGGTGCTGACATTTACAGTGCCGTTTTCGGTATCGTGGTGGATCATAATATTTCCTCCTTAGATCTCAGACCTTAGATCATGCTGCTTTCCCAGCAATCGGGAGCAGTAAGGCCCATCATGGCAACTACGGTGGGGGCTACATTGGCCAGGCCGTAGGCGCCCTGCTTGATAGTATAGGCTTTTTCCTTATCGTAGATGATAAAGGGAACGGCGTTCAGGGAGTGGGCAGTGCGCACGCTGGTCTTACCCTTCTTGGTTTCGGTCATCTGGTCGGCGTTGCCGTGGTCAGCGGTGATGAGCAGGGTATAGCCATACTTGTCAGCCGCTTCCATGATGGCTTTCAGGGAGTTATCTACGCACTCCATGGCGGTAACAACAGCTTCCATAACGCCGGTATGGCCTACCATATCGCCGTTGGGGAAATTGCAGCGCAGGAACTGATACTTGCCGGAGGCCATGGCTTCTACCAGGCACTCGGTAATTTCCTTGGATTTCATAGCGGGAGCCTGCTCGAAGGGGATCACATCGGAGGGGATCTCCACATACTCTTCCAGGCTCTCATCTACCTTGCCGGAGCGGTTGCCGTTCCAGAAATAGGTAACATGGCCGTACTTCTGGGTCTCGGATACGGCGTACTCGGTAACGCCGGCCTTGCACAGAACCTCCGTAAGGGTGTTGGTGATCACCGGGGGCTGCACCAGGTAGTTTTCGGGGATGTTCAGGTCGCCATCGTACTGGAGCATGCCGGCGAACTTTACGCCGGTATAGCCGGGGCGGTCAAACTTGTCAAAGTCCTTCCGGTCGAAGGCCAGGGAGATCTCCTGGGCCCGGTCGCCACGGAAATTAAAGAGGATCACGCTGTCGCCGTTTGCAATGGGGGCAACGGGAGCGCCGTTTCTTGCCACTACGAAAGCGGGCAGATCCTGGTCGATGCAGCCGGTTTCGGCACGGTAGGTCTCGATGGCTTCAGCAGCGGAAGCGAACTGCCGGCCCAGGCCCTGCACATGGGTGCGCCAGCCCAGCTCTACCATGGGCCAGTTGGCTTCGTACCGGTCCATAGTTACCTGCATACGGCCGCCGCCGGAGGCGATGGCATAGTCGCAGCCTTCGGTGTTCAGCTGGGCGAGAACTGCTTCCAGCTGGCCAACATACTCCAGAGCGGAGGTAGCGGGAACATCACGGCCGTCCAGCAGAATGTGGCAGTAGGCCTTCTTTACGCCGGCGGCGTGGGCAGCCTTTAAAAGGGCGATCAGGTGGGAAATGTTGGAGTGGACATTGCCGTCGGACAGCAGGCCCATAAAGTGCAGTGCCTTATCCTGGGCGTTGGCGATGAGCTCCTGCCAGGTAGCGCTGGCGAAGAGGACGCCGTTTTCGATGGACTCGCCCACCAGCTTAGCGCCCTGGGAATATACCTGGCCGCAGCCGAGGGCATTGTGGCCAACCTCAGAGTTGCCCATATCGTCATCGGAAGGCAGGCCGACAGCGGTGCCGTGGGCTTTCAGATAAGTATGGGGGCAGGTAGCGAGCAGGTGGTCCAGCGTGGGGGTATTGGCTACGGCTACGGCATCGCCGCTGCCGCCGTCACCCTTGCCGACGCCGTCCATAATAACAAGAACAATAGGCTTTTCCATAATTTATATACATCCTCCGTAAAAAAGTCGTACTTTGCATACTACTAGTCCTACTATTTTACAACATTTCGCCGCAAGTTACAACTACTTTTTTAAATTTTTAGGAAGCTACAAAAAAATCCCGGAAAAGAGCATCTTTTCCGGGAAAATGTACGCAAATATAAGATGGGGAGAGTTAAGAGTGGAGAGTTTAGAGTTAAGAGTTAAGAGTGAAGAGTGAAGAGTGAAGATTTCGGAATCTCAACTCTTCAATCTTCACTCTTCAATCTGCGGCATTGCGGCGGGAGCAAGCCCCCGCCCTACGGTTTGCGGTATCAAGGAATATCTTATATCTTCATTCATCGTCTGTTGCGCTTATTCTTATACAGCGATATGCCTGCGGCTAGGAGGCCGCCGCCGGATACTACGCCCAGGATGATGGCGATGCCCGTCCAGGCACGGCGGGAGGTATCCTGGATCTGCGGCTGGGGAGCGGTGGGCCGGGGGGTGGTGGTAGGCTCAGGGGTGGTAGTAGGCTCGGGGGTAGTGGTGGGGGCGGGGGCGATGAGGATGGGCTGGGTAGAAATGGGAGCGGTGGTGGTAGGCGCGGGGGTGGTGGTAGGCTCAGGGGTAGTGGTAGGCTCGGGGGTAGTTTCCGGGGGCGTGGTAGGCGGGGTGGGGTCTACGCCGTCGGTGGTTTCAAACTGGATGCGGCCGTGGAAGGCATTTTCCAGGTTGACGATCTCATCCTGGGGCCACCAGCTTTCCTCCAGGTAGAGGATCTTTACATGCACATCCCAAAGGCAGTTGAGCCGGAAGCTGGGAAAGCGGCCCAGGCAGGTAATGGTTTGCAGGTTTTGGCAGCCGCGAAAGGCTTCTTCGCCAAAGATCTTGAAGCTTTTGGGCATGGTAATATGCTCCAGGCCGTCGCAGCCCTTAAAAGCCCGGGGGCCGATCTCGTAGAGGGCATCGCCGAAATCGATGGTTTCCAGGGCATCAAAATCCGAAAAGGCATCGGCGCCGATGTAGCTAACGCCCCCGGTAAACACGATGCGCTTTACCTGGGCCTTGTAATCATGCCAGGGGGCGCCGGCGGTGCAGTCGTCCATTTTGCCGCTGCCGGAGATGGTAAGGGTGTCCCCCTCCAAGCTCCAGGCCATGTTTTCGCCCCAGCTGCCGCCCTGGGCGGCGTAGGCGGGCATAGCGCTGAAAGCCAGCGCCAGGGCAATAAGCAAAACAATGATTTTTTTCATAGCGTACTCCTTTCAGGAAGGGATGATCCCATGGGGATTTCCGTTTAGTTCATAACGGCGCCGCCCCGGCGGAAGAGCTTGCCGATGCGTTCGCGCAGGGCTTGGGCCTGGGGGGTATCGTCGGCGCCGTGCAGGTCGATCCAGGCGGCGCTGGCCTGCTGGGCCAGGGTAAGGGTCTGCATATCGCAGCTCAGGCTTGCCACCCGGAAGGCGGGCAGGCCGGACTGGCGGGAGCCGAAGAAATCGCCGGGGCCACGAAGCCGCAGGTCTTCTTCCGCGATCTTGAAGCCGTCGGTGGTTTGGCAGAAGGCTTTTAACCGGGCGACGGTATCGGCGTTGCGGTTGCGGGTGGTTAAAATGCAGTAGCTCTGGGCGCTGCCCCGGCCTACCCGGCCCCGAAGCTGGTGCAGCTGGCTTAGGCCAAAGCGGTCCGCGTCTTCAATGACCATGAGCGTGGCGTTGGGAACGTCTACGCCCACTTCGATGACGGTAGTTGCCACCAAAACATCCGCTTCCCCACGGGCGAAGCCGTTCATAACCGCTTCTTTTTCCGCCCCCTTCATCTGGCCGTGGAGCAGGGCGATTTTTAGGTCAGGAAATACGGTGCGCTGCAAGGTTTCTGCCCAGACGGTGGCGGCTTTCAGGCCGGTCTCCTGGTTTTCTTCCACAGCGGGGCAGACTACAAAGCACTGGTGGCCCTCGGCGGCCTGCTTGCGGATAAAGGCGTTGATCCGGGCGCGCATATTTTCCCCCACCAGGAAGGTTTGGGTCTGCTGCCGCCCCGGGGGCAGCTCATTGATGACGGATACCTCCAGATCGCCGTACATTAAAAGCGCCAGGGTGCGGGGGATGGGGGTAGCGGACATGACCAGAAGATGGGGGTCAGAGCCCTTGGCGCTGAGCTTGCCCCGCTGGGCTACGCCGAAGCGGTGCTGCTCGTCGGCAATCACCAGGCCGAGATCCGCAAAAACCGTGGTATCCGTAAGCAGGGCGTGGGTGCCCACAATGAGCTGGGCAGAGCCATCGGCGATGGCCTGGCGGGCCTGCTTTTTTTCGCCGGCTTTCATAGAGCCGGTAAGCAGCTGCACCGAAATGCCCATAGGGGCAAAAAGCTTACCCAAAGAGGCGGCGTGCTGCTCGGCCAAAATTTCCGTAGGGGCCATGAGGGCGGCCTGGTGGCCGTTTTGGATAGAAAGGTAGGCGGCCGCGGCGGCTACCATGGTCTTGCCGCTGCCTACATCGCCCTGCACCAGCCGGTTCATGGGTGTGCCGCGGCTCAGATCCCGCTGGATGTCTGCCATGGCCCGCTGCTGCGCCCCGGTAAGGGTAAAGGGCAGGGCGGCAAAGAAGGGGGCAAGGTCGGTATTTTCGTAAGGGGGGCATTTTTTCAGGGTGCGCTGGGCGCGCATCAGGCTCAGGCCCGCGGAGAAGATGAAAAACTCCTCAAAGATCAGCCTTTTTTTGGCCAGCTCCGCCTGGGCCAGGGTTTCCGGGTGGTGAATGGCCCGGTAGGCCTCCTGGGCGGGGAGGATGCCAAACTCCCGGCGAATGTCCTCCGGCAATATCTCCTCCGGGGGCGGGCAAAGGGCCAGGGCCATATCCACCGTTTTGCTCATGACCGCGTTGGAGATGCCCGCGGTAAGAGGGTAAAGCGGCACGATGCGCCGGGTGACCCGGGGGGGAGAATCCGGGCTTTCAAAGCTGGGGCTTGTAATGCCGTAGCCCATAAAATCCCCGGAAAGGCTGCCGTAGAATATGTAGCGCTCGCCGTAGCGCAGCTGGTCGGTGGTAAATTTTTGGTTGAAGAAGGTAAGGTTTACCTTGCCGGTATGGTCGGCTACCTGCACCTTGGTAATGTCCAGCCCCTTGCGGATATGGTTGGTGCGGGGGGTGTTCATAACCGTGGCGGCAAAGCAGGCCGGCTCGTCCACCTGGAGCTGGGAGACGGTAAGCAGCTTTGTGCGGTCTTCATATGCCCGGGGGAAATGGCAGATCAGGTCTTCCAGGGTAAAGATGCCCAGCTGGGCAAACTGGGCCGCCCGGGCCGGGCCTACGCCCTTTAGAACGGTGATCGGGTCGCTCAATTTGGCCATAATTCCGCCTCCTTCCTTTTTTATAGCTATATTATAGCAAAATCTGTGGGATAATCAATCAAAATTCGTCGAAGGGTATGGCGACGATTATGACGCATAGCGTCAATTCATGGCGCCAGCCAAATCATGGAGCGCAGCGAGAAATCATGGCGCCAGCCAAATCATAATGAGTATGAATTGCCCTTCGGGCATGAATTGGCTTATGCCATGAATTGCCCTTCGGGCATGAATTGGCTTGCGCCATGAATTGCCCTTTGGGCATTTTCATTTTATGGCCCGCGCAGCTTGCCATAAAATGAAAAAACTCCCTCCGGGACTAGCCGGAAGGAGATATTTTCAGAGATAATTAGGCCAGCTTGTTCAGCTGCAGGGTCATGCTGCTCTTCTTGCGGGCAGCAGTATTCTTGTGCAGAATACCCTTGATAACAGCCTGATCCACCTTCTTAACAGCCTGCTTGTAAGCAGCTTCGGCGGCAGCCTTGTCACCGGACACCAGAGCGGCGTCAAACTTCTTGACAACGGTCTTCAGCTCAGACTTGTTGGCCTTGTTCTTCTCGTAAGCGATCTTGGAAGAAAGGACATCCTTCTTAGAGGACTTGATATTGGGCATGGTTTCACCTCCTACAGTGTACTTGTTCATACAGATTAGCATTATACCTTGGTTTTTCCAAGAAATCAACCCTTTTTTGAAAAAAATTCAATTTTGTAATATTTTTTCGCCCCGGGGCTGTCAAGCCCAAAATTTTCCCCGGATAGCGCGCCCCTTGTGAAAATTACAAGGGGCGAAAAAGTAGGCAAAAAGTCGAAAACCGTCATAAAAGCTTATGTTAACCAAAATGTATAACCCCCTTTGTGAGGAAATGGGAGCGGGGGTTGTGAAAAAGTCTGTGAAGAATGTGAAAAACTCAGGCTTTTCAAAGGGATTTCTTTACTTTGGGGAAAGCTTTGGGCCGGGAAAGAATATGCATAAGCGCATGAATATTTTGGGATAGGGGCGCAATTTCCGGAATTATGTTGCCGGTTTTGTTTTTGCGCTTTTCCAAGAAAATCCGGGGAAAAGTTGGCAAAACCGCCAAATGGGGGCGCTGGGAAGGGGGCAGGGGCAGCTCCGCGGCCTGGAAATTTTGTGAATTTTTCACAAAGGGCCCAGGAATGAAAAACCCGGGAAGGGAAATACTGTTTTCGAGAAAAACAGATACGGAGGTTTACAATGGGGCAAATCGTGGAAATTTGCGGGGTAAATACCGCAAAGCTGAAGGTTTTATCCCAGGAGGAAATGCAGAAGCTTTTGGAAAAAGCCCACCGGGGGGATGAGGAGGCGAAAAAGGCGCTGGTGGAGGGAAACCTGCGGCTGGTGCTCAGCGTGATCCAGCGCTTTGACAAGCGGGGGGAAAACCCGGACGATCTGTTTCAGGTGGGGTGCATCGGGCTGATGAAGGCAGTAAGCAATTTTGACCCCGGCAAATGCGTGCGGTTTTCTACCTACGGCGTGCCTATGATCGCCGGGGAGATCCGCCGGTACCTGCGGGACAACAGCGCCATACGGGTAAGCCGCTCGGTGCGGGATACGGCCTACCGGGTGCTGCAATGCCGGGAGGCCATGCTGCTGGAGCTGGGAAGGGAAGTGAGCCTGGAGGAGCTGGCGGCCCGGCTGGAGTTGAGCCGGGAGGAGGTGAGCCGGGCTTTGGACGCGGTGTGCGCCCCGGTGAGCCTGCACGATCAGGTGTACTGCGACGGCGGCGAAGCCCTGACGGTGATGGATCAGGTGTACGACACCAAAAATACGGAAAGCAACTGGATGGAGCGCATCACCTTGCGCCAGGCCTTCGCCAAGCTGGCAGACCGGGAAAAGCAGATCCTTTCCCTGCGCTTCGTTGGAGGCAAGACCCAGATGGAGGTGGCCAGCATCGTGGGCATCTCCCAGGCCCAGGTATCCCGGCTGGAAAAAAACGCCATAGGGGCCATGCGCAAAAGCGTAAGCGTTTCATAATGGGAGATTGGAGAGTGAAGATTGAAGAGTTGAGATGCCGAAATCTTCACTCTCCACTCTTCACTCTCAAATCTCCAAAACTCTTTACAAATTATAAATTACAAATTGGAGATTGGAGAGTTGGGATTGAAGAGTTGAGATAGCGAACGCTTCACTCTTAAATCTTTGATCTTCACTCTGGAACGGCAGGCTTGGAAACGGCGGCAAATAACCCTCTGCGCCCAGTGTGCGCACTGGGCACCTCTCCCAAAGGGAGAGGCGGCCGCCCTACGGTGGGTACGGTGCAGGCGGGCGGATGCGCACAGTGGAGAGTTGAGATTGAAGAGTTGAGATGCCGAAATCTTCACTCTCCACTCTTCACTCTTCAATCCTCCTATTTTTATCAGTCATATTCTCCCCGCCGCTGCATACCTTTGTAAAAAGCATATGGGAGGTATGGCTATGGGATGCAAATTTACCCAGCTGCAATGCAAAGAGGTGATCTGCTTGGGGGACGGCCAGCGGCTGGGGTTTATTTCCGATGTGGTGGTGGCCCTGCCCTGCGGCCAGGTGGAGGCCATTGTAGTGCCGGGGCCCTGCCGCATTCTGGGCATCGCCGGGCGGCAGGATGACTACATCATCCCCTTTGAATGCATACGCCAGATCGGGCCGGACATCGTGCTGGTGGACATCTGCCCGGACAAATGCCGCACCCCCAGGGCGAAATCGGCGCTGCCGTTTTAATTACAAATTACAAATTGGAGATTGGAGAGTTGAGATTGAAGAGTTGAGATGCCGAAATCTTCACTCTCCACTCTTCACTCTTCACTCTAGAATGGCAGGTTTGAAAACGGCGGCAAATAACCCTCTGCGCCCAGTGTGCGCACTGGGCACCTCTCCCAAAGGGAGAGGCGGCCGCCCTACGGTGGGTACGGTGCAGGCGGGCGGATGCGCACAGTGGAGAGTTGAGATTGAAAAGTTGAGATGCCGAAATCTTCACTCTCCACTCTTCACTCTCAAATCTCCAAAACTCTTTACAAATTATAAATTACAAATTGGAGATTGGAGAGTTGGGATTGAAGAGTTGAGATAGCGAACGCTT
>JAFSBW010000033.1 GCA_017437095.1 Oscillospiraceae bacterium | reverse complement strand
TACTGCAACGGCATGAAGGCTTATGTTCAGGACGGCGAGGTCAACTTCAACAAGACCGGTATCGTAGAAGACGAGGGCAAGCTGGTCTATGTAAAGTACGGCATCTGGAGAAACACCTTCAAGGGCCTGGCTCGTACCGACGACGGCAAGTGGATCTACATGGCAAACGGCACCTTTGATGCTACCTACACCGGCGTTGCCAAGCTGAACGCCAACTGGGTCTATGTAGAAAACGGCTATGTAAGCAGCACCTTCTCCGGCACCGTTACCGTTAACGGCGTGGATTACACCGTAAAATACGGCGTTGTCCAGTTCTAATCGCATAACCTAACCCCAAACGGGGCTCACCAATCGGTGGGCCCCGTTTTGTAGCATTTATTGACCAAGTGCGGCAGACATCCGATGAAAGGCCCGTCGAGGACGCCGGGCCCTACGATTTTCGTCGGCAGATATTCATTGACCGTAGGGCGGGGGCTTGCCCCCGCCGGGGCAGTGCGATCTTGCACCGCACACATTCGGCGGCAGCAAGCGGCCGCCCTACAGTCCATGCCGGCAGTTTTTTAGTTGACCGTAGGGGCTGGCGTCCTCGACAGCCCTTGGCACTGCGATCCTGCAAAGCACCCATTCGGCGGCAGTTTTTTCGTTGACCGTAAGGACGCAACGGAAAGATTGAAGATTTAAGAGTGCAGAGTGAAGATTCGGTTATCTCAACTCTCAACTCTTCAATCTCAACTCTCCAATTTGTAATTCCTCATTCCTAATTTCTAATTCCCAATTAGCAACAAAGCGGCCTGCCGGAAAAACCGGCAGGCCGCTTTGCGTTATTTATTCTTCTGTGTTTTCCGTATTTTCGGGGTCTGCTTCTTCGGCAGGGCTTTCGTTCTTGGGGGCGTTTACATAGGCCATCAGCTCGTCGCCGGTGATGGTCTCCTTGCTTAGCAGCAGCATAGCCACATCGTCCAGCGTGTCCCGGTTATCCCGAAGCAGGGACATTGCTTCCTGGTAGGCCTTTTGCAGCAGCTTCTGGATCTCCTGGTCCACCAGGGCGGCGGTTTCATTGGAGCAATCCATATAAGCCTGGCCTTCCAGATATTCATGGGCTACAGAGGCGGGGGCCATCAGGCCCAGCTTCTCGCTCATACCGTACTGGGCGATCATGCTCTTGGCCAGGGAGGTTGCCCGCTGCAGGTCGTTGGAAGCGCCGGTGGTCTTTACGCCGAACACCAGCTGCTCCGCGGCCCGGCCGCCCAGCAGGGTGCGCAGCTCGGTTTCCAGCTCCTGAGCGGTCTGCAGGTACTTTTCTTCCTCGGGCAGCTGCATGGTATAGCCCAGAGCGCCGGAGGTATGGGGCACGATGGTGATCTTGGATACGGGCTGGCTGTGCTTTTCCAAAGCCGCAACCAAAGCATGGCCGACCTCGTGGTAGGCCACCAGCCGCTTTTCCATATCCGTAAGCACGGTGTTTTTCTTTTCCGTGCCGGCAATTACGGTTTCAAAGCTGACCATAAGATCTTCCTGGTTGACTGCCTTGCGACCCTTGCGCACGGCCCGCAGAGCGGCTTCGTTTACCAGGTTGGCCAAGTCCGCGCCTACAGCGCCGGCGGTAGCCTGGGCGATCTTCTTCAGGTCTACATCCTCCGCGAGCTTGATCTTGCGGGTGTGTACCTTCAGGGTGTCCAATCTGCCCTGGAGATTGGGCCGGTCTACGATGATCCGCCGGTCAAAGCGGCCGGGCCGCAGCAGCGCCTTGTCCAGGATCTCGGGGCGGTTGGTTGCGGCAAGGCAGACGATACCCTTGGTGGAATCGAAGCCGTCGATCTCGCCCAGCAGCTGGTTAAGGGTCTGCTCCTGCTCGGAGTTGTTGCCGTAGCGGTTATCCCGGGAGCGGCCTACAGCATCGATCTCATCAATAAAGATAATGCAGGGCGCTACCTTGGCGGCCTCCTTAAACAGATCTCTTACCCGGCTGGCGCCCAGGCCTACAAACATTTCCACAAAATCAGAGCCGGAGATGGAGAAGAAGGGCACGCCTGCTTCGCCGGCAACCGCCTTGGCAAGCAAGGTCTTGCCCGTACCGGGGGAGCCAACCAGCAAAGCGCCCTTAGGCAGCTTTGCGCCGATCTCCGTATATTTTTGGGGATTGTTCAAAAAGTCAATGATCTCCTGCAGGGATTCTTTGGCTTCATCCTGGCCTGCTACATCCTTGAAGGTTACGCCGGTCTGGCGCTCCATATACATCTTGGCCTTGCTCTTGCCGATGCCGCCCATCATGCCTTCGCCGCCCATGCGCTTGGAGATCATGCGCATCATCATGAACAGGAAGCCGAACATAAGGGCATAGCTCAGGATCATCATAATAAAGGAGTTATCCTCTACGATCTCTGTGCTAACCTTAATGCCTTCGGCTTTCAGCTCGGCCGCCATGGCCATGGTATCGCCGCCCCGGGGCAGGCCGGTAAAGAAGGCCTTGCGCTGGCCGGAGGATTTGGCAGCCTCATCCTTGGTCAGGTAAACGATCCTGTCAGACTGGAATTCTACTTCCGCCAGCTGCTGCGATTCCCGAAGGGTAAGGAAATGGTCGTAAGTTTTTTCTGTATACTTACTTCCGTTGATCTTATTAAATACATAAGTTCCCACCAGCAGGATGGCCAGGCAAATAATCAGGCTGACCCACATATTGCCCTTGGGGCGTTTATTTTGGCCGTCCGGCTTCTGGGGAGGGGTATTGGGTTTTTGTTCCATCAAAAAACCTCCTGTCTATCACTAATTATGCTCTATCATACCATGCTTTCGCGGTTTTCGCAACGAAACATTGCTTTTTCCAGGTAAATTTTCTGTGAATATGCTGTCAAAATCGGGCTTTTTGGCAGCTTTTACACAGCTGCGGCCCAAAAATATGGGCGCAGGCATAGTATGCGCTGCCTTTCCTGGGGATGGCAAGGCAAAAATACCCATTCCGGCCTAAAGGGAAAATATACCGCGCCCATGCTGCCCGGACGGCAAAAAAACAGTTGTATGCTTTGAAAATTTTTGCTATAATGGTATATACGAATACTATGGCTAGGGGAGAGGCGCTATGCGTGAACAAAGACCCAGAAAAAATGATAACGACCGCCGCCCGGAGCGCCGCTTTGACCGGGGCTTTGAACAGCGGGAAGAAAACGAAAACCAGCTGGAGGGCCGCAATGCTTTAACAGAGGCATTGAAGAGCGGCCGCACCATCGATAAGGTGTTTATTGCCTCCGGCGAGATCGACCGGGGGCTGCAGAAGCTGGCAGCGGAGGCAAAGGAAGCCGGGGCCGTGGTGGTAACGGTAGACCGGCGCAAGCTGGATATGATGAGCCAGAGCCATTCCCACCAGGGCATCATCGCTCTGGCCGCCGCCCGGGAGTATTATTCAATTGATGATATTCTGGAAACCGCCAACGAGCGTGGAGAAGCGCCCCTGATCGTGATCTGCGACGAGCTTTCCGATCCCCACAACCTGGGCGCCATCCTGCGAAGCGCCGAGTGCGCCGGGGCTCACGGCGTGATCATCCCCAAGCGGCGCAGCGTAGGTCTTACAGCCGTGGTAGCCAAGGCTTCTGCCGGCGCTATCGAGTATATGAAGGTGTGCAAGGTCACCAACATCGTAGCTGCTATGGAAGAGCTGAAAAGCAAGGGCGTTTGGATCTTTGGCACAGCCGCCGAGGGCTCTATCCCTATGTACCAGGCGGACCTGAAGGGCCCTGCCGCCCTGGTCATCGGCTCTGAGGGCGACGGTATGACCCGCCTGGTGCGCCAAAACTGCGATGTCACAGTGCATATTCCTATGAAGGGCAATATCACTTCTCTCAATGCCTCTGCCGCTGCTTCTATTTTGTTATACGAAGCTGTGCGCCAGCGGGGGTAAGACTACATTGTAAAACAAGGAGGATACGGCTATGGACCGCCCTAACCAAGAGCCTGGATATTTTCACGACCCGGAGCTGAACGAGCTGGATCTGGAAGATATTATGAAGGAATTTGCCGAAGATGAGCTTGCCGAAGCAGAGCTTGCACCTCAGGACAGTGAGGCAGAGGCTGAGCAGCCGGATATGCAGGCTACCCAGGCTGTGCCCGCTGTTGCCATTGCCCAGCCGGTCGATGAGCCGGAGGACATGGGCAAGACCCGCCGCCTGCCCAAGGTGAAAGAAAAAAAGCGCCATAAAAAAGAAGCGGAGGAGACCATGCCGCTTCCTGCCGTCAGCGAGCAGACCCAGGTGATCCCTACGGCGGAAGATGCCCCTGAGGAGGCCGGAGAGGATGCCCAGGAGGAGCAGGAGTATGTGCCCTACAAGCCTATCCAGTTCCAGCCTAAGGACCGGCTGCGTTCTCTCAAGCGCAAGCTGGTAGCCGGGCCGGAGAAGCGCTACTATGAGCTTAGCGAGATGGGCCTGGGCAAGCTGCAGATCGCCATTGCCTTGAGCCTGCTGGTGTTTATCCTTTCCGCGGTGGTAACGGTCATGGATGCCAAGGGCCAGGTGCCGGCCGAGCGGCAAAGGCTGATGGTATTTGTGCAGTATTTTTGCATGATGATGGCGGCGATACTGGGCTGCTTCCAGCTGCTGGGCGGCTTGGGAGATCTGTTTAAAGGCCGCTTCAGCATGAATACCCTGCTGGCCTTTTCCTTTATGGCCTGCTGCGCTGATGCGGTGTTCTGCTTTCGCCAGGAGCGGGTGCCCTGCTGCGCCGCCTTCAGCCTGCAGGTAGCTATGTCCCTTTGGGGCAGCTACCATAAGCGCCATACGGAAATGGGGCAGATGGACACTCTGCGCAAAACCAGCCGCATCTACGGCATTTATTCCAGCAAGGATTATTGGGACGGTATGGACGGCCTGCTCCGCCAGGAGGGGGATGTGGACGACTTTACCCAGAACTATCAGGCTCCCTCCGGCCCGGAAAAGACCCTGGGCTGGTACGGCATCCTGGCTCTGTTTGCCAGCATCGGCATCGGCGTTGCCGGCGGCGTGCTTCAGGGGGATGTTTCCTTCGGCGTTCGGGTAGGCTCTGCCGCGCTGCTTGCGGCCACCCCGGTAACCGCTTTTATTACCCTTACCCGCCCCTATGCCATTTTGCAGAAGCGTCTGCATAAGGCAGGCGGCGTTCTGTGCGGCTGGCAGGGCATCAAGGCCCTGTGCGGCAAGAAGAGCTTCGCCCTGAGCCATGAGGATCTGTTCCCGGTAGGCACCTGCAAGCTCAACGGCGTAAAATATTTCTCCGACCGTGACCGCAGCCAGGTCATCTCCTATGCCTGGGCGCTGGTAGAGCCGGTGGGCGGCGCGTTGGTGCCTCTGTTTGACCATCTGCTGCAGACCCATTCCGGCGTAAAATACACCGCCCAAAATTTGCGCACCTATGCCAACGGCGGCGTAGGCGGCGAAGTTCGGGGAGAGAGCGTGCTGGTAGGCACCCAGAGCTTCCTGAAGGAAATGGGCGTAGAGGTGCCGGAGGGTATCCGGGTAAACCAGGCGGTTTACATCGGTATCGACGGTGAGCTGTGCGGCCTGGTAGCCGTTACTTATGTGAAAGACCGGGATTCTGCCGCGGGCCTTGGCACACTGTGCGCTAGCCGTGGACTCTACCCGGTGCTTACCACCGGCGATTTTATGCTCACCCCGGATTTTATCCGCAGCAAATTCAATGTTTCTACCAAGAGAATCCAGTTCCCGGAGCAGCCGGAGCGGGTGCAGCTGGCGAAAAAACAGCCGGATAAGGATATGCCCGCCCTTGCCCTTACTACCCGGGATAATTTCTCCAGCTACACGGCCTGCGTTGCCGGAGCCCGCTCCCTGAAGACTGCCCAAAAGCTGGGCCTTGCGGTGCATATTTTTGCCGGTATCGTAGGCATCGGCCTCATCGCCGCGGTTGCGGTGCTGGGGGCTGTGGACCGGCTTACCCCGGTAAATATGCTGCTGTATCAGCTGGTATGGCTGGTGCCGGGCTGGCTTTTGACCGAGTGGACAAGACATTAATACTATTTCTTGATTAAAAGCTTTGAGAAGCTTTTAATCCCCCGGCTGATCGCCGGGTGGAGCTTTTTGCTTGCGGGAAATCAAGAATTTGTTTCCTGCCACAAAACGCTCCAAAGAAATGTATTGACTGCATTTTTGGGCGGCAATGCCACCGAGCCGCTCATTGCGGCTCAAATAAAACGATTAAATCGTTTTATTAAAAATTAGTATAAACACCATACCGGACAGCTTTTTTAGCTGTCCGGTGTTTTTCTGTGGCGGACATATGGGAATTTTGCAAAAATGACGAAAAAAGGCATTGAAATCTATATCGCTTTCGTGTATAATGTACTCATTGTGGTGATTGCGTAAAAAGGTTTATCAGATCAGCATACACCCGCAGTTCGAGAGGAAGGCAGCACCTTCCCGAAAGGAGTTCGATTTATCATGTACACAGCCAATTCTATTCGTAACATTTGCCTGCTGGGCCACAGCGGCAGCGGTAAGACTGCCCTGGCAGAGAGCCTGCTTTACATGACCGGCGCTATTGACCGCATCGGCAAGAATGCCGACGGCAATACTGTTTGCGACTACGATCCCGAAGAGGTCCGCCGTCATATTTCTATCTCCACTTCTGTGGCGCCCCTGATCTATCACAACTGCAAGATTAACCTCTTGGATGCCCCCGGCGCTTTCGATTTTTCCGGCGCTGCTATGGAAGCCCTGCGGGCTGCCGATGCTGCTATCCTGGTGCTGGCTGCTAAGGACGGCATTACCGTTGGCTTTGAAAAGGCATGGAAATACTGCGAAGAGCGCAATATGCCCCGCTTCATCTACATCTCCAAGGTAGACGAAGACAATGCCGACTATAACGCCACCTTCGAAGCCCTGCGTGAGCGCTACGGCAACAAGGTCGCTCCCGTTGTTGTGCCCATTTGGGACGGCAGCAAGAAGATCACCGGCATTATCGATGTTCTCAACAAGCGCGCTTACGAGATGAAGAATCTGAAGCGGGTAGAGATCTCTGTGCCCGATGACAAGCTGAGCGTTATTGAAGAATTTAACGATGCCCTGAAGGAATCCGTTGCTGAGACCAGCGAAGACCTGATGGACAAGTTCTTCGGCGGCGAAGACTTTACTTATGCCGAAATGATCAAGGGTATGCATACCGGCGTTGTAGAGCGCACCATGTTCCCCGTGCTGTGCGGCTCTGCCGTTACCTGCCTGGGCAGCCTGATGCTTATGGACCACATCGTGGACCTGCTGCCCAACCCCGTGGAAGGCAACTACCACAAGGCTACCACCGCTGACGGCGAGACCGAAGAGTTCGTAGTTTCTCCCGGCGGCGTTCCCTCCGCTTTCGTTTGGAAGACCGTTTCCGACCAGTACGGCAAGTACTCCTATGTTAAGGTGCTTTCCGGCACCATCAACTCCGATACCACTCTGGTCAACGCCCGTACCGGCGAGACTGAGAAGCTGGGCCGCCTGTACACTATGTGCGGCAAGAAGAATACCGAGGTCAAGGAGCTTACCTGCGGCGATATCGGCGCCATCGGCAAGATGGACAAGGTAAAGACCGGCGATACCCTTTGCGATCCCCGCAAGGTGGTTTCCCTGAAGAATATTCCCTATGCTCCTACCTGCTACTCCATGGCTATTGCTCCCAAGGTAAAGGGTCAGGAAGAAAAGGTTGGTACCGGCCTGAACCGCCTGAACGAGGAAGATCCCTCCTTCACTCTGGTCAACAACGCCGAGACCAAGCAGTTGGTCATCTCCGGCGCTGGCGACCAGCAGCTGGATGTTATCGTATCCAAGCTGAAGAGCCGCTTCGGTGTTGAGGCTGTTCTGTCTCCCGCTAAGATCGCTTACCGCGAGAAGATCACCAAGAAGGTAGAAGCTCACGGCCGTCATAAGAAGCAGACCGGCGGCTCCGGCCAGTTCGGTGATGTATGGGTGCGCTTTGAGCCCCAGTACGAGCAGGACGAGCTGATCTTCGATGTAGCCGTTGTTGGCGGCGCCGTGCCCAAGAACTTCAACCCCGCTGTTGAAAAGGGCATCCAGGAAGCCGTTCAGAAGGGCCCCCTGGCCGGTTACCCCATGGTCAATGTAAAGGCCACTCTGTACGATGGCTCTTACCACCCCGTTGACTCCAACGAAATGGCCTTCCGTCTGGCCGCTATCCTGGCCTTTAAGGAAGCTATGCCCAACGCCGGCGCTACTCTGCTGGAGCCCGTTGGCAGCCTGAATGTTACCATTCCCGATAGCTACATGGGCGATGTCATTGGCGACCTGAACAAGCGCCGTGGCCGCGTAATGGGCATGAACCCTGATAACGACGGCAATACCGTTGTGGAAGCCGAAGTTCCCATGGCCGAAATGAGCAGCTACGCTATCGACCTGCGGGCTATGACCCAGGCTCGCGGCAGCTTCACTCTGAGCTTCGAGCGCTACGAGGAAGTTCCCAGAGCCAACCAGGCCAAGATCATTGCCGAGGCCAAGGCTGAGGAGTAATCTAAAAAACCATAAATCGGCGTGGAGCGATCCACGCCGATTTTTTGCCCATATTGCAATGTGCGGGCGGCTGTGGTATAATCCAGGCAAGAAGATTTGGAGGTAACGCCATGCTGCCGGAAGCGTTTTTGGATCGGATCAAGGCCCAGTTGGGGGAGGAGTACCCCCAGTATCTGCAAAGCCTGGAGCGCCCCAGGGCGGTGGCTTTGCGGTTTAATCCCTTAAAAGGGGAGCGCCCCCAGCTGCCTTTCGTGGGGGAAAATGTCCCCTGGGAGGCGCAGGGCTTTTATTATGACAGCGAAAGCCGCCCAGGCTTGCACCCATACCACGAAGCCGGCGTATATTATCTACAGGAGGCCAGCGCCATGTCCGCAGTGGCGCTGCTGGAGCCCCAGCCCGGGGAAAAGGTGCTGGATCTTTGCGCAGCCCCCGGCGGAAAATCTACCCAGATCGCCGCTCGGATGCAGGGCCGGGGCTTTCTGCTTTGCAATGAGTATAGCCCCAAGCGGGCAAAGATTTTAAGCCGCAATATAGAGCGCATGGGGGTCGCCAACGCCCTGGTCACCAACGAAACCCCGGAAAATCTGGCAAAGCGCCTGCCTGGCTACTTTCACCGGGTGCTGATCGATGCCCCCTGCTCCGGGGAGGGTATGTTCCGCAAGGAGGAAGCGGCGGTAACGGATTGGAGCGAGGATACCGTAGCTATGTGCGCCCGGCGCCAAAGCGAGATCCTTACCCAGGGCGCCCGCCTGGTAGCCCCCGGCGGCCGGCTGGTATACTCTACCTGCACCTTTGCCCCGGCGGAAAACGAGAAAGCTGTGGCGGCCTTTTTGGCGGAAAACCCGGAGTTTTCCCCGGTAGATATCAGCGCCCCCTGGTTTACCCGGGTTGGGGTAGGGCAGTTCCGCCTTTGGCCCCATAAGCTGCTGGGAGAAGGGCATTTTGTGGCGGTTATGGAAAGATCGGCCGCCGGTGAAGCAGAGGAGATCCCTTTACAAAAAGGGGAGAAGCTGCCCAAGCCCCTGGAAGCCTTTTTGAAGGAGCTGGGCATCGCCCTTCCCCAGGGCAAGGCGGTGGCTTTCGGCGATACCTGGTATTATGCGCCGGAGGAATTGCCCGCCCTCAAGGGGCTGCGGGTGCTGCGCCCCGGCCTGGAGCTGGGCAAGGTGATCAAGGACCGGTTTGAGCCTGCCCATGCCCTGGCGCTGTGGCTGAAAAGCTGCAAAAATTGCCTGGATATTTCTGCCCAGAGCCAGCAGATCGAAAAATATATGCACGGCGAGGTGCTGCCCTGCCAAAGCCGGGGCTGGTGCTTGGTAAGGGTTGACGGCTACAGCATCGGCTGGGGAAAGGCCGACGGCAAGCAGCTGAAAAACCATTACCCCAAGGGCCTGCGGCGGTAAAGTCTAATTTGCACTTTACATAACGCATTTTATATGGTATAATGCTATCGCTAAAAATAACCTTCGCAAGGAGAGGATTTCCTTGGCTAGATATGAAATCATTGGCGGCGCGCCCCTTTCCGGGGAAGTTACCGTAAGCGGTGCCAAAAACGCTGCTGTTGCCATTCTTCCTGCAACCATTCTGGTGAGCGGGCTTTGCCGTATTGAAAATGTGCCCAATATTTCCGATGTTCGCATCCTTCTGGATATTCTGCGGGGGATGGGCGCTCGGGTAGAATACGAAACGGAAAATACCGTTTTGATCGATTGCTCCATGGTTTCCAGCACCTGCCCCGATGGGGAAAAGGTGAAGAAAATGCGCGCCAGCTATTACCTGATGGGCGCGCTGCTGGGCCGCCATGGCAAGGCCCATGTAGCCCTGCCCGGCGGATGCAATTTTGCCTCCCGGCCTATCGACCAGCATATCAAGGGCTTTTGGGCTCTGGGCGCTGATGTGGAGGAAACCAGCGAATATGTAGACCTGAAGCCCGGTGAAAACGGCTTGCAGGGCAATACCATCAGCCTGGACGTTGTCAGCGTTGGCGCTACGGTGAATATTATGCTGGCGGCGGTGCTGATCCCCGGCCAGACCATTATTGAAAATGCCGCCAAAGAGCCTCATATTGTAGACCTGGCGAACTTTTTGAACACCATGGGCGCCAAGATCTCCGGCGCCGGTACGGATACTGTGAAGATCCGGGGCGTAGATAGTCTGAACGGCGGTACCTATGCCATCATTCCGGATCAGATCGAAGCCGGCACCTATATGGCCGCCGCTGTGGCTACCGGGGGCAATGTGCTGGTAAAGAATGTGATCCCCCGGCATATGAAGAGCATTTCCATCAAGCTTCAGGAAATGGGCGCCAGAATTCTGGAATACGATGATTGCATCCGGGTGATCGCTGGGGGCAAGCTTCGCTCTACAACAGTCAAGACCCGCCCCTATCCCGGCTTCCCCACGGATATGCAGGCCCAGATCTGCGTGTGCATGGCCATGGCCGGAGGTGTGAGCCGGCTTACGGAAAGCGTATACGAAACCCGCTTCTTTGGCTACATTTCCGAGCTGGAAAGCATGGGCGCGGATATCGTAGTTTCCGGCAAGACTGCCATCGTTACCGGCAAACCCAAGCTCTACGGCGCTACCGTTACCGCTAAGGACCTTCGCGCCGGCGCGGCCCTGATCATCGCCGGCCTTTCCGCAGAAGGCACCACTTATGTAAAAGATATCCACTATGTAGAGCGGGGCTATGAGAACATCATCCAAAAGCTTACCGCCCTGGGCGCTACCATCCGCCGCATTGAAGACTAATATAAAAAGCCTGCTCACACAACGAGCAGGCTTTTTATATGTATTTTTTATGTAAGCTCCAAGGTATCGAAGATCTCCCGGGTAATGGCTTTGTATTGTGCCAGGTCGGTAGTTTTGCGCAACCGCTTCCACAGCTTTTCATGGTTTTGGAAGCGGCCGATCAGCATGCCCCAGTTTTCCTTGGTGCGGAACATGGCGTTGCGCTCGCTGCCGAAGGTTTCTACATACCCCTCCAAAAGCTCGTCGCAGTAGCTTTGCAGAGTGGCTTTATTCCAGCCCACGGTAAACATTCCCGGGTCGCCAATCAGCCCTCTGCCGATCATCACGGCTTCCACTTTGGGAAACATTTCCCCAAGCTGGGCGATGTCTGCTTTGCTTTTCAGGTCGCCATTGTAGCATAGGGGGTTTTTGCTGCACCCATAGGCGTAGCGGAACATTTCCATATCCACGCTGCCGGTATAAAAGGCCTTGCGTACCCGGGGATGAATGGTCAGCTCCCGGATAGGGTAGCGGTTATAAATTTCCAGAATTTTGGGAAATTCCTGGGCATCCTCCAGCCCCAGCCGGGTCTTTACCGAAATAGGCAGGGGCGCTTTGGAGAAAATGGCATCCAGAAACGCATCCAGCGCCTCCGGATCCCTTAGCATGCCGCTGCCTTTGCCCTTGGCGGTTACCGTGCCGGAGGGGCATCCCAGGTTTAGGTTTACTTCCTCATAGCCTCGGCGGGCGCACTCGGTGGCCATCCACAAAAAATCCTCGGCCACCTTGGTAAGCAGCTGGGGCACGGCCTTATAGCCATCCTCACCGGCAAAGGGCAGCTCCCGCTCTTCTCTGGGTGTCAGCGCCCGGTGTACAGTAGGGGAGAGAAAGGGCATATAGTAGGCATCCACCCCGGGGAAATATTTATGGTGTACCCGGCGGAACACCCGGTCGGTAAGGCCCTCCATGGGGGCAAAATAGTATCGCATTGCTGCCTCCTATTTATGAATCAAACAAAAGGCGGGGAAATAGCCCCCGCCTTATTTTAGATCTCCATGATAACGGGCAGGATCATGGGGTTGCGCTTGGTGGTTTTGTAAAGGTAGCCGCTCAGATCGTTCTTGATGGCGCTCTTGAGGATCTGCCAATCCCTTACCCGCTTGCGGCTGCAGCGCTCGATGGCTTCCATAGCCACCTCCCGCAGCTCGTCGATCAGATCTTCGCTTTCTTTTACATAGATAAAGCCACGGGTGATGATGTCCGGGCCGGAGATCACGCCGCCGTCCTGGCTGCTGATATTTACGCAAACTACGATCATGCCGTCCTGGGCCAGGTGCTTGCGGTCGCGCAGCACTACGCTGCCTACATCGCCTACGCCGGTGCCGTCTACCAGCACCATGCCTGCGGGCACGGCGGATTTTACCTTGCAGGTGCGCTTGCTCAGCTCAAATACCGTGCCGATCTCGCCAATGTGGATATTCTTGGCGGGAGTGCCCATCTGCTGGGCCAGGCGGCCATGCAGCTGCAGATGCCGCTGCTCACCGTGTACGGGGATAAAGAACTTGGGCTTTACCAGGCCGTGGATGATCTTCAGCTCTTCCTGGCAGGCGTGGCCGGATACATGCAGCCCTTCGCTCTTTTCATATACCACATCCGCGCCCTTGCGGTAAAGCTCGTTGATAATACGGGAAACTGCTTTTTCGTTGCCGGGAATGGCGGAGGCGGAGATAATGATCCGGTCGCCGGATACGATGTCTACCTGCTTATGGGTGCCAAAAGCCATGCGGTACAGCGCGGACATATTCTCGCCCTGGCTGCCGGTGGAAACAATGACCACCTTGTTTTTTGGCAGGCTCTTGATAGCCGCCAGATCCACCAGCGTACCGGCGGGGATCTTCAGATAGCCCAGCTCGGTAGCTACCTTGATCATGTTTTCCATGCTCCGGCCGGATACGGCAACCTTGCGGCCGTGGCGGCGGGCAATGTCGATCACGGCGCGCAGCCGGTGCATATTGGAAGCAAAGGTGGTAACGATAATGCGCTGGTCGCAGTTTTTAAACTGCTTGTCCAGGCTCTCGGCTACCAGATTTTCGCTGGGGGTATAGCCCTGGCGCTCCACATTGGTAGAATCGCACAGCAGGGCCAGCACGCCCTCGTTGCCCAGCTGGCCGAAGCGGGCCAGGTCGATCATGCCGTCGGAGGCGGTGGGGTCGATCTTAAAGTCGCCGGTGAAGATCACCGTACCCACCGGGGTCTTGATGGCCAGGGCGGTGGCATCGGCGATGGAATGGTTTACATGGATAAATTCCACGCTGAAGCAGCCGGCCTTTACCACATCGCCGGGCTGGTGGGTAACCAGCTTTACCTTGTCGGCAATGCGGTGTTCCTCCAGCTTCAGTTTGATCAGGCCGTTGGTCATGGCGGTGCCGTGGATGGGGCAGTTTACCTGCTGCATGCAGTAGGGGATAGAGCCAATGTGATCCTCATGGCCGTGGGTAATGAACATGCCCCGAAGCTTCTTCTGGTTGGCCACCAGGTAGGAAAAATCGGGGATCACCAGGTCTACGCCGTACATTTCCTCGTCAGGGAAGCCTACGCCGCAGTCTACTACGATCATGTCTTTGCCGTATTCCAGAACAGTAATATTCTTGCCGATCTCGTCCAGACCGCCAAGGGGGATGATTTTCAAATTTTCTGCCAAAGTAACAGTTCTCCTTTCATAGTGGAAAGCGGCGGGCCGATCCTATTGGCTTTCGTCAAATGGCCCAAAGCTTTCCTGCGCAAAAAGCGCAACAAAACAAAGCAACCGCCTTTATCCGTCCGGCCCCGTATCGCCTTTCGGTAGAAAAAACGCTTGCCATTTTATGTATTTTTCAGTTGCCCGGGCCTGCCTACCCGGCGCATACATAGCAATTATAACACATATTCACAAAAAAGTATACAAAAATTTTTCGACAGCCTTTTGCCCTCTGTTTTAGCGCATTTATAAGCCCTTTTACCGGCTGATCCCCCTTGTGGCTGTTTTTTGGGAGCATAACGGGGCGCATTCGCTGCCAAAACCGGGAAAATAGGTTAGGGATTTGCGGAAAATCCAAGGAAAACACTTGCGCCTATCCGGTTATAATGGTATAATGTCCTTTAAGATAAGGGTATTATGCCCATATTGTTCAAACGCGAGGAGGCGGGGGTATGAATAAGAAGCTCGGCAGGCTTTTGCGGCCCGGTCAGGGGTGGTACTTTGCGGTAACGGCGCTGTTTGTAGTGCTGGCGCTGATCGCGGGAGAGTATGTGCTGGCAGCGGTAGAAGCGGGTATCGTTCTGATCGCCTACGGCATTTACCGCATCCAGCGTACCAACCGCCGCACGGCTTTGGCAGCCTATATCCGGGCCAATACTGCCGCCATTCCCGAGGGCCGCAGTACAGAGAATCCTTTCCCGGTGCTGGTCGTCCGCCTGGGGGATGGCAGCATCGTATATACCAACGATGCCTTCTGCCGCATCAGCGGCTACCATGAGGGCATGATGGAGACCACCGTGCGGGATCTGCTCCCCGGCTTTACTACCGGCTGGCTCACCGGCGGCAAAAGCGAATATCCCTACGATGTCAAGCTGGGATCTCGCCGCTTCCGGGTGCATGGCAGCCTTTTGCGGGGCGATGACAGCCTGCAGACCATGCTGGGCGTGCTGTATTTTTCTGACCTGACGGAAATGTACCAGATCCGTGACGAATATATCCGTTCCCGCCCGGTGGTGAGCATTATCCTCATCGACAACTACGATGAGCTTACCAAAAACCTTTCCGAAGGCGCTATCTCTGCCCTGAACGCCAAGCTCAACGATGCCATTACCCTTTGGACCGAGCCTTACCACGGGTTGCTGCGCCGGCTGGAAAAAAACCGCTTTTTGTTTGTGTTTGAAAAGCGGGATATGGACAGCGCTATGGAGGATAAATTCTCCATTTTGGAGCAGACCCATGAGATCACCAGCCCCTCTGGCCTGGCAGCCAGCCTTTCCATCGGCATTGGCGTAGACGGCGCTACCTTTGAAGAATGCTACGATTTTGCCGCCCTTTCCATCGAAATGGCCCTCAGCCGCGGCGGCGACCAGGCGGTAGTAAAGGATCGCTACAACTTCTCCTTCTACGGCGGCCGCACCAAGGAAAGCGACCACCGCAGCAAGGTGCGCTCCCGTGTTACTGCCAATTCCCTTATGGAGCTGATCGGCCAGAGCAGCCAGATCTTCATCATGGGCCACAAGAACGCGGATTTGGATGCCGTAGGCGCGGCCATGGGCATCGCCTGCCTGTGCCGCAAGAAGGGCAAAAAATTCTCCATCGTGCTGGATCTGGAGAAAAACGCCTCCCAGCGCCTGATCCAGGAGATCTGCCAGGTGCCGGAGTATGCCGATGCCTTTATTTCCGAGGAAGAGGCGCTGCTGCGCTGCGATAACCACTCTACGCTGGTGGTTGTGGATACCAACCGGCCGGATCAGGTAGAAAGCCGGGGGCTTCTGGAAACCATCAACAAGGTCTGCGTTGTGGATCACCACCGCCGGGCCGCGGACTATATCGATTCGCCGGTGGTCAATCTCCATGAGCCCTATGCTTCCTCCGCTTCGGAGCTGACCACGGAGCTGCTGCAGTACGCTGTGGAGAAAAGCGATGTGCTGCCCATTGAGGCCAAGTCCCTGCTGGCAGGCATCTTCCTGGATACCAAGAGCTTCCATGTCCGCACCGGCGAGCGCACCTTTGAAGCCGCTGCCTACCTGCGCCAGCTGGGCGCGGAGCCGGTGGAGGTTAAGAAGCTGCTGCAAAACGATTTCCAGGATACGGTGGCAAAATACCAGATCATCAAGTCTGCCCGGCTTTACCGGGACGAGATCGCCATTGCCGCCCTGAACGCCGCTACCAGCCGCGTTTTGGCTGCCCAGGCGGCAGACGAGCTGCTGAATATTTCCGGCATTTCTACTTCCTTTGTGCTGTACCCCGATGGCGACTATGTGTATATCTCCGCCCGCTCCATTGGCGATACCAATGTGCAGATGGTGCTGGAGCCCTTGGGCGGCGGCGGCAACGCGGCTACCGCAGGCGCGCAGATGAAGAATACCACCGTCAAAGAGGCGGTCGACCGCTTGGTTACCTCTATTGACCAATTCTACGAAAACTAAGCTTTCCGGCAGCCCAGCCTTCAGGCCGGGCCGCGGCGGAAGCATCCCCATTACCCCAAAAAGGAGAATACGAATATGAAAGTTATTTTGCTGCAGGATGTTAAGGGCAAGGGCAAGAAGGGCCAGATGATCGAAGTATCCGATGGCTACGCCCGCAATTTTATGCTGCCCAAGAAGCTGGCTATGGAGGCCACCGCCGATGCCATCAATACCATGCGCATGAACGATAAGGCCGCTGCCGAAAAGGCAGCCAAGGAAAAGGCCGAGGCTCTGGCTATCTCCAAGGAGCTGCGGGCCATGACCCTGGTAGTTACCGCCAAGGGCGGCGGCGCTGGGCGGCTGTTTGGCTCTGTTACCAACCAGGAGATCGCCGATGCCCTGAAGGCCAAGTCCGGCATCGTTCTGGACAAGCGCAAGATCGTCATTGCCGACCCCATCAAAAATGTAGGTACTTACACCGTTACCTGCAAGCTGGGCTACGAGATCTCCGCCCCGCTTACCGTTAAGATCGAAGAGGCTTAATTGCCCCCAATAAACAGAAGGGAGGAATTGAATATGGACGAGCAGCTGAGCGCCTATCAGCCCCCTCACAGCCTGGAAGCCGAGCAGGCAGTGCTTGGCTCTATCCTCATTGACAGCCGCTGCCTTACAGAGATCATCGGCGTGCTGAAGCCGGAGGATTTTTACCAGGAGCAGAACAGGGAGCTGTTTGAAACCATCTATACCATGTTCAACTTCTCCCAGACCATCGACCCGGTCACCGTTCTGGATAAGCTGAAGGAGCTGGGCTATTACCACGATAACTCCAGCGACTATATCCTCCAGCTTATGGAGATCACCCCTACTGCCGCCAACGCCCTGCGCTATGCCAATATCGTTAAGGATAAGGCCATGCTCCGCGGCCTGGCCGAGGCCGCCGGGGATATTACCCAAATGGTCCATGAGCAGGTAGGTACACCCGCTGAGATGCTGGAAACCGCGGAAAAGAAGATCTACGCTCTGCGAAAAGGGGAGCGGGGAGATTCCCTGGAGCATATCGGCACCGTTTTGCACAAGGTGTTCGACCGGCTGGATGAGCTGAGCCAGTCCGATTCTGCCATCCCCGGCCTTTCTACCGGCATGAAGGATCTGGATAGAAAGATCAACGGCCTGAACAATTCAGACCTGATCCTGGTAGCTGCCCGCCCGGCTATGGGTAAATCTGCCTTCGCGCTGAACATTGGCCTGAATGTGGCCAAAAAATATAACAAAACCGTAGCTATTTTCAACCTGGAAATGTCCCGGGAGCAGATGGCTATGCGCCTTTTGGCTACGGAAAGCTTTGTAAACAGCCAAACTCTGGCAACCGGCAAGCTTTCCGATGAAGAATGGGGCAAGCTCTGCCAGGCATCCTCTGCTTTGAGCCAGACGGATCTGCGCATTGACGATAACCCCACCGTTACCGTGGCGGAGATCAGCGCCAAATGCCGCCGGCTGGAAAACCTGGGCCTGGTGATCATTGACTATTTGCAGCTGATGAACGGCTCCGGCTACGGCAAAAGCGGCGGCGAAAACCGGGTAACCGTAGTTGGCGAGATCTCCCGCTCTTTGAAGATCATGGCCAAGGAGCTGAATGTGCCCGTGGTGTGCCTGAGCCAGCTTTCCCGTGCGGTAGAAAGCCGTACCGATAAGCGGCCCATCCTTTCCGATCTGCGTGAATCCGGCGCCATCGAGCAGGACGCCGACTCCGTCATGTTCTTGTACCGTGACGAATACTACAACGAAAACTCTCCCGAGAAGAATATGGCAGAGTGCATCGTAGCCAAAAACCGCCATGGCGAGACCGGAACGGTCAAGCTCCAATGGCAGGGCGCCTACGGCCAATTCTGCGACCCGGAGTGGAAGCATGGATAAAGCCCTGCTGTCGTTTGTAAAACGCTATGATATGCTGCGCCCCGGCGACAAGGTAGTCTGCGCCCTGTCCGGCGGCGCGGATTCCGTAGCGCTTACCTTTGCCTTGTACCTGCTGAAGGATAAGCTGGGAATTACCCTGGAAGCGGCCCATTTTAACCACCGTCTTCGGGGTGAGGAATCCCAGCGGGATGAAGATTTTGTAAAAGCCTTCTGCAGCCGCTTTGATATCCCCCTGCATTTGGGCAGCGGCCAGGTGACCGCCGGGAAAAAGGGCTTGGAAGCCGCCGCCCGGGAAGCCCGCTACGCCTTTTTTGATACCCTGCCCGGCAAGATCGCCACGGCCCACACCGCTGACGACAACGCCGAAACTGTGCTGATGCACCTGGTGCGGGGTACGGGGCTGAAGGGGCTGGGGGGCATTGCTCCGGTGCGGGGCAGGATCATCCGCCCTATGCTGGACATTACCCGGCAGCAGGTGCTGGATTTTTTGCAGGAATTCAACCTCAGCTATGTTACCGATAGCTCCAACTGCACAGAGGATTTTCTGCGCAACCGCCTGCGCCACCGGGTGATCCCTATCTTGAAGGAAGAAAACCCGGAGTTTGCCGCCAATACCTCCGCTATGGCCCAGCGCCTTCGCAAGGATGAGCAGGCTCTGGAAGCGCTGGCTGAGGATGCGCTTACGGTAACCAAGCTGCGGGCTATGCCGGAAGCTTTGCGCAGCCGTGGGCTGAGCCGTATGCTGGTTTCTTTTGGGGTAAAAGAGCCGGAGGCCAGGCATATCGCCCTGGCAGAAAGCCTGGTGTTTTCCCATAACCCTTCGGCCCAGGGCCATTTCCCGGGGAATATTACCGTTGCCCGGTGCTATGACCGGCTGGAAAAGCAGGAAAACCCTAAGAGCTTTTGCCTGAGCATTCCCGGCCCTGGAGAGTATGCGCTGCCCGGCTGGCGGCTGGTAGTTACCCCTGCAACAGTCTATGAAAATACCCCCCAGCGCTTTACCGTTCCCCAAGGGGAGGCCATGGTAGTCCGCTCCCGGCGCGCGGGAGATACCATCCGTACGCCCGGCGGAACAAAATCCCTGAAAAAAGCTTTTATCGACGGAAAAATTCCCGCCAACCGCCGGGGCGAGATCCCGGTAGTAGCCGCAGGCAGCCATGTGCTGGGCGTGTGCGGCATGGGAGCCAATTTGGAAGACCAAAACCGAGAGCCTGCCTGGGCTCTGGCGTTTTTGCCATTATAAAGAAAGAAGGTTGCAGCTATGCATAGTAACATTCAAAAGGTTTTAATTTCCCAGGAGCAGATCAAGGCCCGGGTGGCCGAATTGGGCGCGCAGATCGCTAAGGATTATCAGGGGAAGGATCTGGTGTTCGTTGGCGTTTTAAAGGGCGTTGTGGTATTTTTCAGCGACCTGGTGAGGGCTGTGGATCTTCCTTGCGAGTTTGATTTTATGTGGATCTCTTCCTATCAGGGCACCAGCTCCACCGGCTCCATGGTGGTCAAGCGGGATGTATCCGCCGACCTTAAGGGCCGCCATGTGGTGATCCTGGAGGATATTTTTGATACCGGCAACTCCTTGGAGTTTACCTACAACCATCTGCTGGCCAAGGAGCCTGCGTCCCTGCGCATCTGCACCTTCCTGGATAAGCCGGAGCGCCGCCGTGCGGGTGTCAGTGTCCGGGCGGACTATACCGGCTTTACCATCCCCAATGAGTTTGTAGTAGGTTACGGCATGGATTTCAACGAGAAGTACCGCAACCTGCCCTATATTGGCGTGTTAAAGCCTGAAGCATACGAAAAATAAGGAGTAACCGTTTTGAAGAAAAGAAGCATCTTCTCAGTAATTATCTACCTGGCCTTGCTTGCGCTGCTGTTTGCCTGGGTGCTGGGTGCTTTCAGCGAAAACCGGGAAACCGTCAGCTATTCCCAGGCGGTAGAGCTGGTCAAGTCCGGTAAAGTTGCCCAGTTTTCCATATCCGGCCAGGAGCTGAAGCTGGATCTTAAGAAAGGGGAAGCAGAGCCCCTTGCTCTGCGGGCCACCATCTCCGATGCGGAAAAATTTCTGGCAGATGTGGAGCCGGAGCTGAGCCAGCTGCGTTCCAGCGGGGATATTACCTATAAGATCTCCAAGGAAGAGAGCTTTAGCCCCTATTCTCTGATTCTGCCGCTGATCATCGCCGGCGTGGTCATAGTGTTTGTCTATGCTCTGTTTTTTGCCCGGGCCAATGGCGGCGGGGCTGCCGGCTTTGGCAAGGCCCGCACCGTGCTGGGCATTCCCGATGGCAAAAAGGTCACCTTTGACGATGTTGCCGGCGCAGACGAAGAAAAGCAGGAGCTGCAGGAGGTTGTAGATTTTCTGCGCAGTCCCAAGAAATATACGGAAATCGGCGCTCGCATTCCCCACGGCATTTTGCTGGTAGGCCCTCCCGGCACGGGTAAGACATTGCTTGCCAGAGCGGTGGCAGGTGAGGCCGAGGTGCAGTTTCTTTCTATCTCCGGCTCGGATTTTGTAGAGCTGTATGTGGGTGTCGGCGCCAGCCGTGTGCGAGATCTTTTTGACCAGGCCAAGAAAGTGGCCCCCGCCATCGTATTTATCGACGAGATCGATGCGGTAGGCCGGCGCAGAGGCTCCGGCCTTGGCGGCGGTCACGACGAAAAAGAGCAGACCCTCAACCAGCTGCTGGTAGAGATGGACGGCTTTGCGAAGAATCAGGGCGTGATCGTTCTTGCGGCTACCAACCGGCCGGACATTCTGGATCCCGCCCTGCTGCGCCCCGGCCGGTTTGACCGGCAGATCCATGTGGGCGCGCCCGATGTAAAGGGCCGTGAGGATATCCTCAAGGTACACGCCAAGAACAAGCGCCTGGATGACAGCGTAGACCTGAAGCTGGTGGCAAGATCCACCTCCGGCTTTACCGGGGCGGACCTGAGCAACCTGCTCAACGAGGCAGCGATCATGGCAGCCCGGGAGAACAAAGCGGCTATTTCCATGGAGATCCTTAACGAGGCTATGATGAAGATCATGGCCGGCCCGGAAAAGCCCAGCCAGGTGCGCAACCGCAAGGATCTGAGAATCACCGCTATCCACGAAGCAGGCCACGCCGTGGCTATGCACCACCTGCCTACCCAGGAAAAGGTGCTGCAGATCACCATCGTGCCCCGGGGCAGAAGTCTGGGCGCTACCTGGCATCTGCCTGCTGACGATAGCTCCAATATGACCCGCAACCAGATGTACGAGGAGCTGGTGGGCCTTTTGGGCGGCCGTGTGGCAGAAGCGCTGTTTGTTGGGGATATTACCGTAGGCGCCAGCAACGATATCGACCGGGCAAGCAAGCTGGCCCGGGATATGGTGGCCCGCTACGGCATGTGCGAAAAGCTGGGTACTGTCAGCTACCTTTCCGACAACGAGGTCTTCCTGGGCCGGGACTATGAAAAGACCAAGAGCTACTCCGAAAAGGTAGCCGCTACCATTGATGATGAGGTCAAAGCGCTCATCGATGCGGCCTATGACCATTGCGCCAAGCTGCTCAAGGAAAACGAGAGCAAGGTAATGGCTGTGGTAGATTTCCTGCTGGAGCGGGAGACTATGAGCGCTTCCCAGTTTGAAGCCTGCATGGCGGGCCAGCCCATCCCCGAAGACGAGGATAAGCTGACCATGTTCCGCGCAAACGAAGAATAAAGAAAAGGGGCTGTCCCAAAATATATAACGTAGGGAATGGCCTATGTGCCATTCCGAGAAAATGCCCATAAAACAACCAATAGGGGCGGCACACAGGCCGCCCCCTACGATAAAAATTGGATAATCATTTTTGGGGTGTCTCTTTCGTTTTGAGACACCCCCTTTTTAGAACACGAAGAGGTAGATGGCGATAAATTGCAGCAGGCTGCCCAGCACTACGAAGATGTGAAATATCGAATGCATCCAGCGCAGCTTGTTGCCCAGACCGTAAAGCACAGCCCCCAAAGTGTAAGCTACCCCTCCGGCGAATACCAGCCAAAACCCTGCCGGGGTAAGGGCCTGCATAGCCTGGGGCAAAAAGCCAATGATGCTCCAGCCCATGCCGATATAGCAGAACATGGAAAACACATTGTATTTCTTCAGGTCGATGGCGGTAAGGGCAGCGGCAAGGCAGCCCAGCCCCCATTGCCAGGCCAGCATACCCCAGCCCAGGGCAGGGTAGAGGGGCCGTATGGCGCATACTACAATAGGGGTATAGGTCCCGGCGATCAAAAGGTAGATGGTGCAGTGGTCAAGCACCTGCAGCACCTTCTTGCCCATGTTGGGCCGCAGGCCGTGGTATACGCTGGAAATGGTGTACAGCGTTACCATGGAAAGGCCGTACACCCAGGCGCATATAATTTCTGCTGCCCCGCCGTAAAGGCAGGCTTTGATCAGGCACATGCATAAAACTACGATGCCCAGCGCGCCGCCTACGATATGGGTTACGGTATTCAAGATCTCCTCGCCCTTGGTGTAATCGGGCAGGAGCCGATCACGCAGTTTGATTCTTGTCATAAGGTTTCCTCCTTGGTTTGCTGGGGGTATTGTACCATGCCTGGGCTGTATCGCCCACCCCCGGGCAGGGGAAAACGGCTCTCTGCCTGGGAGAGTTCGCCTCCCCTGCCAGGAGAATTTAGCTATGTTTGACGGATGGAGGGGGATAGCGGCGAATATGCGTTGTGCATAATGCACAAAATGAGCGGAGTATTTTTGGCGCGAAAACCCCTTTGTTCACAATAAATTTGCAACCTCTTTTCCGGGAAGTATGCTATAATATAACCAGGGAAAAACGAGCTGACCACTCGCCCATCCCACCACTGCCCAAGGAAAAGGAGCTCCTATGAATAATATTCTATTCTTTCTTACACCCAAGGCGCTGTGCGCCTATCTATATGACGATTATACCGTCCGCCAGGCATTGGAAAAAATGGAGGCATCCGGCTATGCCAGCCTTCCCATCCTAAACCGCAGGGGAGAGTACCGGGGTACATTATCCGAAGGGGATCTTTTGTGGGCCCTGAAAAATATGTGCTATATGGATATGCGCCAGGCGGAAGCCCACCGCATTATGGAGATCAGGCACAGGAAAGACCATGTGCCCGTGCCGGTCACCACCAATATGCACGACCTGATCGAGCGGGCCAAGGGCCAAAACTTTGTCCCGGTTGTAGACGATAAGGATGCCTTTATCGGCATCGTTACCCGCAGCGCCATCATCAAGTATTGCGAGCAGATCATTTTCCCTGGGGACTGATCTTGTGCGGCATAAAAAAGGGTGTACTGATCGTACACCCTTTTTTCGATGGATTTCGCGGCCGGATTATGGGAAAATAAGGTAAAACAGTTGCATTTGCCGGGTTTTTTTGATAAAATAAATTATTATGTTTCATCCTGGAGGCAAATAATGGACAACGAGCAACTGAAATACCAAATTGGCAGCAATATTGCCTCCGCCCGGAAAAGCTGCGGCATGACCCAGGCCGAGCTGGCTGAGCGCATCGGTTATTCCGACAAGGCCGTTTCCAAATGGGAGCGTGCCGAGTCCGTGCCAGATGTGTTTACCCTGGCCCAGCTTGCCAAAGTGTTCGGCATCAGCCTGGATGCTCTGGTAGGGGAGACTGCGCCCCAGATCAGCGACACCGCTGCCCGGCCCCGCCGGGTAAAGACCGGTGTTTTGATGCTTTCTACCGTGCTGGTATGGTTTGTGGCGCTGCTGGTGCATGTGGTGCTTTCCGGCATGGGCATCGGCAACAGCTGGCTTTGCTTTGTGTATGCCATTCCCGCAACCGGCATTACGCTGCTGAGCCTGCGCGCTGCCTTTGGCCGCAACAACTGGAATTATGCCCTTATCAGCATGATCATTTGGGGCAGCCTGCTGAGCTTGTATGTGTCGCTGCTGGTGTTTGCCGGAAAAAATGTATGGAAGCTGTTCTTGCTGGGCGTTTTGGGCCAGGTAGCCCTTACCATGTGGTTTCGCATGCTTTTGCCTACCAAAGAGGAGCGCGCCCATGGATAAGCAGCAGCTTCGCCAATATATCCGCAGCCAAAAGCGGGCAATGACGCCCCAGGCCATAGCTGAGAAAAGCGCTCTTCTGGCCGAAAAGCTGCGCGCGCACCCTCTGTACCGCCAGGCCCGGTGTATCTACGGTTATCTGCCTTACAATCAGGAGGTACGCACCGATGTGATGCTGGCCCAGGCTCTTTTGGAGGGTAAGCGGGTGGCTGTGCCCCGGGTGGAGGGGGATGCCATGCGCTTTTACTACATAACGGATATTAAACGGGTAGCCAAGGGCTACTGCGGCATTCCCGAGCCTCTGGGAGATGAGCCCCTGGCCGGGGAAGCGGATGCCCTTGTGCTGATGCCCGGCCTGGCCTTTGACAGCCAGGGCGGCCGCATGGGCTACGGCGGCGGCTTTTACGATAAGTTTTTGCAAACCGAGCCCGGTCACCCTACCTTGGCTCTTTGCTATGATTTTCAGATGGTGGAGCATGTTCCCCGGGAGGAACACGACAAAGCCGTAGACGCGGTACTATTTGCCTAAGGAGAGAATTATGGAATATGTATGGATCGCCGTTGTGGCGGCGCTTACCTTTGGCGTATGCTTTTTGCTGGACAAGCTGTTTTCCAAGCTTTTTCGCAGCCGGCAGCAGCATACCAGCGGCAACAGCGTAAAGCTTCGCAAGCGCATTGCTACCTTTGGCCTGCTGGTAGGCCTTTTGGGTTTGCTGTGCGTGGTGTTTTATTGGGGCAGCCATCCCGTGATCTTCTGGAGCGGCTGGATCTTGCTGCTGATGGCGGTGTGCATGATCGTATACTATCTGTCCTTTGGCATCTATTATGATGAAGAAGGCTTTGTTTACAGCCGTTTCGGCAAAAAGAGCCAGCTGTATACCTATGGCCGCATCGTCAGCCAGCAGCTTTACAACAGCCAGGGCTCCATCCTGGTAGAGCTGCACCTTTCCAACGGCGAAACCGTTCCCGTGCAGGATAATATGGAAGGCGGCTTCGCCTTTTTAGACTATGCTTTTGCCCGCTGGCTGGAAGCAAACGGTAAACGCGTTGAGGATTGCCCCTTCCACGCCCCGGATAAGTGCTGCTGGTTTCCCAGCCGGGAGGATCTGTGATGCACATTCCTTCTACTCCAACAGCCCAGCTATCCCTGGTTACTTTTCAGCAGGCGCTGGAAGCTGCCAATACCCCCAATGAAAGCTATGACATTCAAAAATGGCTCTACGCCCCAAACTTTTACAGCGAATACCGCTATATTTTAGGCACGCGGGGTAAAAAGCCTTTGATCTGCATCGGCATCAACCCCTCCACCGCCGCCCCCGGCGATCTGGACAATACCCTGAAATCCGTAGAGCGGATCGCTCTTGGCAACGGGTTTGACAGCTTTATTATGTTTAATGTATATGCCCAGCGGGCAACCGACCCGGATGCTATGGAAAAAGAGTGCAACGCCGCTCTCCACCGGGAGAATCTGGAAGCTTTCCGCTATGTGCTTTCCCTTAGCGAAAGCCCGGCGGTTTGGGCAGCCTGGGGCACGATCATAGAAAAGCGGGATTACCTGCCCCTTTGCTTAAAGGATATGCTGCTGGCAGGCCAGCAGCTGGGCGCCCGGTGGTTTACCGCCGGCAAGCGCAGCAAAAAGGGCCACCCTCACCACCCGCTGTACCTGCGCAAAGACGAAAAACTGCAAGAATTTGACATTCAAGAATACTTATCAGGAGTGCTTCTATGAAACTGTTGATCGCATCGGATATCCACGGCTCTGCCTATTGGTGCCGCAAGCTTTTGGAGCTTGCCCAGGAATTTCAGCCCGACCGGCTGGTGATCCTGGGAGATGTTCTCTACCACGGCCCCCGCAACGACCTGCCCCGGGAGTATGCCCCCAAGCAGGTGATCGCTATGCTGGCCCCCTGGGCCGAGCGCGTTACCGCCGTGCGGGGCAACTGCGAGGCAGAGGTGGACCAGATGGTGCTGAATTTCCCCTGCATGGCAGACTATGCTCTGCTGGCTGACGGAAACACCGAAATGTACCTGACCCATGGCCACCTTTGGAATGCGGACAAGCTGCCCCCGGTAAAGGCAGGCACGGTGTTTCTCAGCGGCCATACCCATGTAAAGCTGGACGAAACCCGGCAGGGCGTTCGCTGCCTGAATCCCGGCAGCGTCAGCATCCCCAAGGATGGCAGCCACAGCTGCCTGCTGTATGAAAACGGGGATTTTCGTTTCCACATTTGGGAGAACAACCATGAATGAATGCGAAACCTGCTGGAATTACGATTATGACGAAGAGTACGACGAGTACTACTGCATGATGGACCTGGACGAGGACGAATACTACCGCTATCTGGTGTGCCAGCAGGGGCGGTGCCCCTTCTACCGCCAGGGCGACGATTATACTTTAGCAAGGAGGCAGTAATATGAAAAAGCTGCTTTTCGTGGCTATATGCCTGGCTATGCTTTGGGGCTGCAGTGCGGACAAGCCGGAGCAGCCGCCGGCGGAAACAACTCCGGCGGTTACCGAGCCTCAATACCTTCCCCAGGAGCAGCTCGTGCAGGGAGTGGAGCGCTATGCGGTTTCCGGCTCTGTGGTGAAGCTTCTGCCTATGGGAAAGGATCTTGTTGCGGTTACCTGCGATGATACCGGAGCGCTTACCCTTACTGCCATTTCCGGCAGCCGCCCGGCTGTGGCTCATAGCCGCACATTGAGCAGCGCCCTTAGCCTGGATACCCCCTTTTGGGCCAACAGCAACGGCGTAAGCTATTATAACCAGGCGGACAATACAGTGGTGCTTTTGGGCCTGGATCTGCAGACCCTTTCCAGCATCCCTATGCCCCAGGATATCCAGGGCCAGCCTGCGGTTTCCCAGGATCATTCCCGCATCTATTATTGCACCGCCGATGAGATCCGGGTGCTGGAGCTAAAGACCGGGGTGTCCCGCCTGCTGAAGCAGCATAGCTGCCAGAGCCAGAACATTCTTACCCTGGCCAATGGCGACGAGCTTTTGGTTTGCGCGGTTACTGCTGACGATCAGCAGCAAACCGTATTGATCGCTACAGAGGACGGCCGCACACTGGGGAGCTATCGAAATCATCTTGCCTTTGCCGACGGGGGGGAACATTACTACCTATCCCGCCAGGATGGCACGGTTACAGAGTACCTCTTTGGCGATTATTCCGGCCAGACCCAGTGCTTTACCCCGGAAGCCCAGGGCAGAAGCTTTGTATATTTGCCCGGCTGCCACAATATGCTGGTAAGCCAGAGGGCTGAGGGCAGCCTGGTGCTGGATGCTTACGACCTTTCCGCCGGCAAGCGCTATAGCCGGGTAAACCTGAGCGGCGTTACCGCAGCCCGGGAGTTTGTCTGGGCAGGCGATGCCCTTTGGTTTGCCGCCGATATGGCCCAGGGCCAGGCGCTGTGCCGCTGGAAGGTGGATGCTACCGCCGTTCAGGATGATAATATCTATACCACCGTCCGCTATACCGCCCAGGCCCCTGACAGGGAGGGGATTGCTGCCCTGCAGGCCAGAGCCGATGATCTGGGTCAGCAGTGGGGCGTAAGGATCGTGGTTACTCCCGATAATGTAACCTTAAACCAGGACTATACCATTACCCCGGAGCATCAGCTCAAAGCTCTGGAAAGGGGCTTGGAAGCGCTGGAAAAGGCGCTGCCCCGATTCCCGGAGGGCTTCTTTACGAGGATCGTAGAGGATACGGGCAACAAGGTGCTTACCGTAAGCCTGGTGCGCAGCATTTCCGGCGGCCAGGAGAGCCTGCAGCATTGGCAGGGAGCGGATGCCCATATTGCCCTTGCCATTGGCGAAGATGTGGAGCAGAATTTCTACCATGAGCTGTGCCATGTGCTGGATGCCTTTATCTACGCCAACTCCCGGGATCTGGATGTGTGGGATACCCTCAACCCCAAGGGCTTTGCGTATGATTACAGCTATGAGCTGTACCAAAATCACGGAACGGAGTATCTGGAAGGCAAGGATCAGGCCTTTGTGGATGCCTATAGCCGCACCTATCCCAAAGAGGACCGGGCCAGAGTTTGGGAATATGCCTTAATGCCGGATAACGAAGCCTTCTTCGATTCGGAAATTATGCAAAACAAGCTCTATCTGCTCAGCTTCAGCATCCGGGATGCTTTTAACTGGAAAAAGGATACCCGGGCTTTTCCCTGGGAAACCTATCTGGAAGAGCCTCTGGCTTATGTTAAGAAAAAATAGGAGAAAGCAATGCTAAAAAAATACATCCTTTGCTTTTTGGTTTCCATGGTGCCGCTCATCGAGCTGCGCGGCGGCGTCCCCATAGCTGTTGGCATGGGCCTGCCGTACTGGCCGTCGCTGATCGTATGCGTTGTCGCCAATATGCTTCCCGTACCCATTATCTACTTTTTCGCAAGAAAGGTTTTGCTCTGGGGAAAGGATAAGCGCTATATCGGCAAATTCTTTACCTTCTGCCTGGAAAAAGGGGAGAGGGGCGGCCAAAAGCTCAAGGCAAGAGCGGGCCGCCGGGGGTTGTTTATCGCGCTGCTCCTGTTTGTAGGCATCCCCCTGCCGGGCACCGGCGCCTGGACGGGCACTTTGGCGGCATCCTTCCTGAATATGGGGATCAAGTCCACAACCGTTGCCGTATCCCTGGGCGTGATCCTGGCGGGCATCATCATGGGCGTGATCAGCCTGACCGGGCTGCACATTTTAGGCCTGTAAATAATTGCACCCTGCGGTTTTGCGCCGCAGGGTGGATTTTTTATTCCGTTAAGTCTACCCGGCGGGCTTGCAGGCAGCGGCCGGTTTGGCTATCGATGGTAAACAGCACCGCTTCCATTTTGGTGGGGCCCTCCGCCCAGCGGTAGCGCTCGGTTAAATCTCCCCGGAATTTGGCGATGGAAAGGTCGGGCCGAATGCCCAGCACGCTGTTTTTCGGCCCGGTCATGCCCAGATCTGTTACATATCCCGTACCCTTGGGAAGCACCTGGGCATCGGCAGTAGGCACATGGGTGTGGGTGCCCCAAAGGGCGCTGACGCGGCCGTCGAGCATATAGCCCATGGCCAGCTTTTCCGAGGTAGCTTCGGCGTGAAGCTCTACTAAGACTATGGGGGCATCCACCTTTTTAAGGATCTGTTCAACCATCAAAAAGGGATTGTCCGGGCCGTAGTCCATATTCACCCGGCCGATCAGATCGATCAGGGCAATGGGCCCGGCTTTGGTTTCGTATACGCCCCAGCCCCGGCCGGGCGCTTGGGGGGCATAGTTTGCCGGGCGCAAAATGGCGGGGCTTTCGTCCAGATAGGTAACGATCTCCCGCTTGTTAAAGCTGTGGTTGCCCAGGGTGATCACATCCGCCCCGGCATCCAGAATGTCCTCCGCCTGGTCCGGGGTGATGCCCACAACGCTGGCGTTTTCTCCGTTGACGATCACAAAATCCGCCTGGGTCTGCCGCTTCAGGTAGCGCAAACTTCTGCGCACCCGCTCCATACCCGGCCCGCCGACCACATCGCCTACGCATAATACTTTCAGTTCCATGTTATGCTCCTTTTGTGCCAATGCTCTTGGCGTACTCCGTTGGGGTGATGCCAAAATGCTCCTTAAACTGCCGGGAGAAATGATGTACCGTAGAATATTCCAGAGCGGCAGCAATTTGGGTAAAATTCAGCTGCCCCTGCTGGATCAGCTGCTTGCATTCGTGCAGCTTGGCCCGGCGGATATATTCTCCCGGGGAGATGGAAAGGTGCTTTTGGAAAAGGGCAGTCATATAGCTGGGGCTTACATCAATGCCCTGGGCAACCAGCGTAACGGAAAGCTTATCCCGAATATGGACGCTGATATACTGCTGCGCCCGGCGGATGATGGTGTTTTCCCCTTGCTGGGGCCTGCGGGGCAGGGCCTCCGGCTGGGAAGCGGCTGAGCGGCTGAGCAGCAGCGCGGTAGCCGCCAGCAGATTTTCCAGCAGGGGAGCGCTGGCATCCTGGCGGCGGGCTTCCCGGGCCATGATCTGAAGCATAGGCAGCAGCTCCTGCTGCGCCAGAGCTTTTCCCGCCAGGGGCAAAAGATTCAGCTCCCGGGCTTCAAAGGCAATGGCCAGATATTCCGGCGCCTGGCCCTCCCGGGCGTAGTGCATGGAAAACACATCCGGCGGGCAAAGCAGCAGCTGGCCGGGGGTAAGGGCTGTATCAAACCCGTCTACTACGGCGTGAAGCTCCCCGGAAACCGCAAAGATCAGCTGCCAATGGCTGCGGCTGCTGCCGCTGAGCAGAAAACCGGCTTCCGGCTGGCAATATTCCCAGCTAAGCATATGCGTAAGCTCCATAACCGCGCACCTCCCAAGAAAAATAGCAGGGCCACTGCTGTGACCCTGCTATTATATAACAATCAGCGCTGATATTCAAATACAAAATCGTAAATATCTACGGTATCGCCGTCTTCGATGCCCATTTGCTCCAGCCGGACGAACAGCCCGCTGCGGCGCAGCTGCTGGTCAAAATAGTTGATGGCTTCGTAGTCGTCGAAATTGATGTTCTGCACCAGCCGCTCCAGCCAGGTGCCGGTAAGCAGCCAGGTGTTGCCTAGATGCTCAATGGTAATATCTTTGGGGTCGCCGGCTTCTGCTACGGGGGCTACATACTCCGGCTCGTAGATGGTTACCGGGGGCAGGGTCTTCAGCTTCTCGGCCACCACCCGCATCAGCTGCTTAGTACCCTGGGTAGTACCGGCGGAGATCTCGTACAACTCGCACCCGGCAGCCTCTACGCACATCTTCAGCCGGCGCAGGTTGTCGCTGTCCGGGGGCAGCAGATCGGTCTTGTTGGCGGCTACGATCATGGGCCGGTTGCTCAGGTCTACGCTGTAGCTGCTCAGCTCATCGCAGATGGCGTTGAAATCGTCCACAGGATCGCGGCCCTCAATGCCGGAAACATCTACCACATGCACCAGCAGACGGCAGCGGTCGATATGGCGCAGGAAGTCGTGGCCAAGGCCAGCGCCCTCGGCAGCGCCTTCAATGATGCCGGGAATGTCCGCCATAACAAAGCTGACGCCCTCGTCTACATAGATAACGCCCAGGTTGGGGAAGAGAGTAGTAAAATGGTAGTTGGCGATCTTGGGCCGGGCGTTGGAGGTAACGGAGAGCAGGGTAGACTTGCCCACATTGGGGAAGCCCACCAGGCCCACATCGGCCAGCAGCTTCAGCTCCAGGATAATGTCCTTTTCCTCGCCCTTCAGGCCCACCTTGGCAAAGCGGGGAACCTGGCGGGTAGCGGTAGCATAGTGGGCATTGCCCCAGCCGCCCCGGCCGCCCTTGGCGATGACAAAATCTTCCCCGGTGGACATATCCACAATGATCTGGTTGGTCTCGGCATCCCGCACCACAGTACCCCGGGGTACCTGGATGATCAGCGGCTCGCCCCGCTTGCCGCTCATCTTGCAGCTCTGGCCGTTTACGCCTGCGCCTGCGGTATACTTGCGCTTATAGCGGAAGTCCAGCAGGGTAGAAAGGTTGTCGTTTACCCGCAGGATCACGCTGCCGCCATGGCCGCCGTCACCGCCGTCCGGGCCGCCGGCTGCCACATATTTTTCCCGATGGAAGGCAACAGCGCCGTCGCCGCCTCTGCCGCCTACTACCGTAATTCGCACTTTATCTACAAACATAGTATATCCTCCTTGTTTGCATTTTTACTGTAGGGCGGGGGCTTGCTCCCGCCGCTGCATTTCGCTTTTCTGGCACTCTGCTTTATATTCTGCACCGGAATACAAAGCACAATGCCAGGGAAAGCATGAACAAATTCGCAATAGGCGATTTGCTCAGGATTTTCCTTAAATAAAAGGGCTGTCGTTACATAAGCGACAGCCCTTCATTACCTATGGGTGATTACTGCTCGGCGTACACGGAGCACTGCCGGCGATCCTTGCCCTTGCGCTCGAACTTGACCTTGCCGTCAACCAGAGCGAAGAGGGTGTCGTCACTGCCGATACCGACATTGACACCGGGATGGATGTGGGTGCCTCTCTGGCGAACCAGGATGTTACCGGCCAGAACGAACTGACCGTCAGCACGCTTCACGCCCAGGCGCTTAGCCTCGGAATCACGACCGTTCTTGGTAGAACCGCCGCCCTTGTGGTGAGCGAAGAACTGAATGCTAATCTTCAGCATAGGAATTACACCTCCAAAACTTCGATATAATCAGGATATTCATCCCGCAGCCCGCACAGGTAAGTGAGCATTCCGGCAAGAACTGCCTGGACGCTCTCTTCCTCGTCGCAGGAAGAGGGGAGGGTCAGGGTAATGCGGGCGTCTGCCTCTTTTACCCGAACCTTGGCCTTTGCACCGCATACATCATTGATGGTGCATTCGACCATGTTGACTACGGCGCTGATAGCGGCGCAAAC
This sequence comes from Oscillospiraceae bacterium, assembly GCA_017437095.1. Lineage (GTDB taxonomy): Bacteria > Bacillota > Clostridia > Oscillospirales > Oscillospiraceae > Faecousia. Next base: position 49,915 of record JAFSBW010000033.1, on the reverse strand, counting down.
GATGTCGCTGCCAGCTTCGGCGTAGCCGCTGTGTCCGGAAACTGAGAAGCCGGTGATCCGGTCTTCTTCAGTAAAAAATTCGCATCTTGTCATAGCTTACAGGTTGATGCCGGTGATTTCCACCTTGGTGTAAGGCTGACGGTGGCCGATGTGCTTCTTCTCGCCCTTCTTAGCCTTGTACTTGATGATGTCCAGCTTCTTGCCCTTGCCGTTCTTGATGACCTTAGCCTCAACAACAGCGCCTTCCACTACGGGAGCGCCGATGACAGAGTTTTCGCCGTCCAGGATAGCCAGAACCTGCTCGAACTTCACGGTAGCGTCCTGCTCAGCGTTCAGCTTCTCGATGAAGAGGATGCTGCCCTGCTCAACGGTGTACTGCTTACCGCCGGTAACGATGATTGCCTTCATTTTCTTTTTCACCTACTTTTGTTGTGTAGTCTCGCTCTTAGGGTGGCGCTCATTAGACGCACTTAAATAAACCCCTTCAATGCGGCTGGTCTATTTTAACATTTCATGCAGCGCTTGTCAAGAAGAAATTGCAACTTTTTCTTGCCTTTTTCTATGGGTTTTGCTATACTAACCCCGTTAGGAAGTGACAATATGAAAAAACTTCTTTGTGTATTTTTCGCGCTGCTTTTTCTGGCTGGCTGCGCCCCAAAAACGCCCAAAGCCCAGCGGGATATTTTCGCTATGGATACCCTTATGAGCCTGCAGCTCTGGGGGGAAGATGCGGATGCTGCCGCTGAAGATGTGGAGGCCATGCTTCATCACCTGGAAGCGCGCTGGTCGGTTACCCGTGAGGATTCCATTACCGCCGGGCTAAACCGGGGGATCAGGCCGGAAATGACGCCTCAGGAGCTGGCGCTGCTGAGCGAGGTGGAGGCGTTGTACCGGCGCACCGGCGGCGCGTTTAATCCCTATCTGGGGGAGGTAAGCCGCTTGTGGGGCTTCTATGACAAAAACTACCGGGTGCCCGATGCCCAGGAATGCTTTTTGGCCATTCAGGCTGGCATGCTGGATATGGGCGCTGCCCTGAAAGGCTACGCCGGGGACAGGGCTGTGGAGATCCTGGAAGAACTAGATGTGGAAAGAGCCATTTTGAATCTGGGCGGCAATATCCAGACCTATGGCCATAAGCCCGGGGGCGAGCCTTGGAAGATCGGCATTGCTGACCCCATCCGGGGCGGCACGCTGGGCGTAGTGGCCGTTGAGGGGACTATGAGCATCGTTACCTCCGGCAGCTACCAGCGGTATTTTGAGCAGGACGGCGTGCGCTACCACCATATTATGGACGGCGCTACCGGCGCCCCTGCGGATTCCGGCCTGGTCAGCGTAACGGTGATCAGCCGAAGCGGCCTTACCGCCGATGCCCTGTCTACGGCGCTTTTTGTTATGGGCTTGGAAGAAGCCGCGGCCTTTTGGCGGCAAAGCGAAGACTTTGAAGCCGTATTTGTGCTGGCTGACGGCACAGTATACGCAACCGCCGGGGCAAACTTAAGCGGCTGCGCGTATCAGGAGATTAGCTCATGAAGACGAAATATTGGATAGCTCTTTTTTTGGCCATTGCGCTATTGTGCGGCGGATTGACCCTTTGGCTCTTTAACGCCAACCAAAATGCTGCCGCCGCTGAAGTTTGGTCCGGCGGCAAGCTGGTCAAGACGGTTTCCTTGCAGGAAGATCAAACCTTTACCGTAACCTCTGGGGACAAAGAGAATGTTATTACGGTAAAAGACGGCGCCATCGCCGTTACCCAGGCCAATTGCCCGGATAAGCATTGCATCCACCGGGGCTACTGCTCCGGCGGCGCCCAGATCGTATGCCTGCCCAATAAATTGGTGATCAAATTTGTAGGAAAGCAGCCCCTCGACGGCGTTTCCGGCTAAAATCTTTGAAAAAACCCTTGACAAAACGAATCCGCGTATGTATAATACATCATGCGCCTGGACGATTAGCTCAGCTGGCTAGAGCATCCGCTTGACGTGCGGAAGGTCATAGGTTCGAGTCCTATATCGTCCACCAAAAAGAAAACCACACCAAATGGTGTGGTTTTTCTTTTTGATATGGTATTCGGCTGTAGGACTCGAACCCATCTAAATGCAACGCGACGAGCGTTGCCGGTGGCTGCTTGAAGCCACCGAACCTATATTTTCTCCCACAGGAGAAAATGCAAATCGAGTCCTATATCGTCCACCAAAGACACCCCGTTATCCTTGATTGGATAGCGGGGCTTTTTTATGCCAGGAAAATGGAAGAATATGCAGAAAAAGAGAATGCAATATAGAACGCCCCCGGATGCGAGCCAGACGGCCGCACCTTAATTTTTGCCCTTGGGGCAAAAATGCAAATAGAGGTCTATATCGTCCAAAGCAAAGCATTGATTATCGACTTTATTCGTGCTATGATAGAATAAATTGGAGGTGATCGTATGCGTTTATACAGACCCGTCGGACAAGCAGAATTGAATTTAATCGTAAAGGCAGACTACAGGGCTTATCCTCCAAGGTTGCCGGAACAACCCATTTTCTATCCGGTGCTGAATGAAAAATACGCCCGTGAGATCGCGGAAAAATGGAATAAGAAATCTGCCGATTCCGGCTACGCAGGATATGTTACCACATTTGAAATTGACGATTCCTATATTTCTCAGTATGAGATCCAAACTGTAGGTGCCGGTTATCACCAAGAATTTTGGATTCCGGCAGAAGATTTGGCAGAGTTTAACCGGCATATTTTGGGAAAGATTGAAATTATTTGATCCTTTACGCCATTTTTCTGCATATTAGGCCAAAGGAAAGCATATTACAAGGTTGGTTTATCTTGAAAAAACCTAAATAGAAGGGGGACAAAATCTGTGGGCATCGGTTTTTCGTACACATTAGAGTATCGAACAAATAAGAGCATCACAGCCGATGTTCTTGGCAATTTACCTGCCGCGATCCGTCGGCATACCGATTGGAATTACACTTGTGAGCAAACCGACAGCGGTTGCCTTTTGAAGCCGGTGTTTCGCGATATGCCTTATAGAAATTCTTTTGTCCCGGAAATTGATGTCGCTGTTTCCTGCGACGATGGGCAGAGCGTTTTGTGTATGCGTGGGCAGCCGGTGAAGATGGTTAGGTTCTTTTCGGCGTTTTGGCTGGGTGTTGTGCTTTTGATGCAAGTTTTTGTTGTGGCTCTGGCCTTTGCATCTAAACTCAATGGCCTGTTTCCCCTATTCCTCCCGGCTATCATGTTCTTTTTGGGCTATTTTCTTTGCAAGATCTCTAGCAAGCGGGTGTTTACGTCTATTGTCAAAGCAATTCAACAAGAAATTGGGTAATTGGTAAGCCTAACTGCCAAAAAGCGATAGGTGTTTTTGTAGGGACCGGCCTCCGGACGGTCCTTTCCCTATGGAGTAAATTGCATTATTCACGATGAACGGGGGGATACGATGGGCCAATGGTACCAAAGAAAAAATATCAGGCTTGTGAATTTTGATTACAGCACACCCGGCGCCTATTTTATCACCATTTGCACAGAAGGCCGAAAATGTATATTATCCCGCATTGTAGGGGCCGGTGTCCTCGACGGCCCTAATGTGGAATTGCTGCCGCACGGAAAAATAGCGGCGAAATATATCGCTCAGTTAAGCGAGTTTTACCCGGATATGAATGTAGAAAGCTATGTTATCATGCCAAACCATATTCATATCTTGTTGCGGGTGCTAGAAGGACCGTCGGGGACGCCGGTCCCTACCAAGCAAAATTCCAAAGTTTCCCGGTTTGTATCCACATTTAAGCGGTTTTGCAACAAGGAATACGGCCAAAACATCTGGCAAGCCCGATCTTATGACCATGTGATCCGCCATCAGGCAGACTATGATGCGCATTTGCAGTATATCTATGAAAACCCCTTCGCCTGGCAAAAAGATGAACTCTATATGCCCTAAAAATACGACCCCCGGCAGGAGCGAAATCCTGCCGGGGGATTGCTATTTATAAGCGAAAATGCATACATAAGGACCGTCGGGGACGCCGGTCCCTACAAAAAACTACTGATCTTATCCTTTATAGCTATTGATTACGGTCAAAATACAGTCTTTCTGTTTGGAAGAAAGGCTGCGGTACCCATCAATTATTTTTTGTTCCTTACAATTTAAATCGTAAGGATGGGTTTCTTCGATTTTGCGGCGATAAGTAGTATGCCCCACCAGAAAATCGATAGTTGTTTCGAAATAATCAGCAATTCTTATCATGGTTTCGATATCCGGCTCAATGCTGTGGTTTTCATATTTATTGATGGACTGCTGACTGACACCGATTACTTCGGCAAGTTGTTTTTGGGAAACAGCAGCGGCTTCACGGAGAACTTTCAAATTTTTAAGCATTGTTACAACCTCCTTTGTTATATGTTAACAACTGGAGTTGGTTAAATAAAACTCCTAAAATTAGTTATTGAAAACAACTAAAAGTTGTTGTATAATATCAATGTACTGTTGTGGGATAGCTGTTTTGGGTAAGGAGGTGGTTTCGTGGAGCAAATGACCTGTCCTGTCTGCGGAAGACAATTCGACTATGATATTGTGGAATATTTAGACAATGGAAACCCGGCATGCCCGCAATGCGTTGCAAAGGAACGCAAAGAAAATGAAGAAGAGTAAGCGGATTGAACTATGAAAAAAGGGAAATATCAGAAAGACACAGGGAAGAGTTTTCCGTGGCGCATATCGGTTGTGATATTTATTGCGCTTATTGTAATTATCATTATGATATGCAAAACATGCGGCTATACACCCAATGACACATCAGAGAAAGAACATCAAACAGAAACAACAGTCGAAAAGAATCCCGATTCCATTGCGATTCCCGGCTATGAAATGCTGGAACTGAAAGCGGGCAGCAAGAAGCAATCGCTGCGTATGCCCAATCCTCCGCAAAACTGCTGTTATTTCCAAATCGCTCTCTATTTGGAAGACGGAACTCTTTTGTGGAAATCGGAACTGATCGAACCGGGAGCAACATCCAAGCCAATCGTCTTATCAAAGACTTTGGAAAAAGGCACATATCCTAACGCGATCCTGCGATATTCCTGCTATCGTATGGATGAAACCCTTGCGCCGCTCAATGGCGCCGAAACCAAACTGACTCTATGGGTCAAATAAAACAAAAGGAGAATAAACCATGAAAAAGTTTTTTGCCATGCTTCTGGTAGTTACGATGATTGCATCTATGGCAACTGTAGTTTCTGCTGCTGACACCACCACTCTGACCACCACTGTCCCTGCCGCCACTTATACGCTGAATATTCCTGCTGATCAGGAGGTTCCGTTTGGTGCAACTGAATTCAGCATTGGTAATGTTACCGTATCAAATACTGCTGGATTTGCGGAAGAAAAGAATTTAGTTATTACGGTTACTTACGATAGCTTCGAATGTGAAAACACATCAACTGTTATTCCTTATGTGCTGTGTCGAAAGCTCCCTGCTGGTGCAGGTGCAACGTCCGAATTGCCTTCTGGCAGTAATTTTAGATTTTGGGGCAAAAACGATGGCACTACTTATGAACAGGCAAGTGTTAGAAAGGTTGGGGGAGCTGAGACCCATTACTTCATTGAGGGCTTTTATCTCAAAATGACAAGCGAAGATTGGGGTAAAGCGCTTGCCGGTGAGTATACTTCTACCATTACTTTTACAGCAGAGGTTGTTGCTGAAGACTTTTAATGCAACAAAGGTTGTGTTGTCATGAAAAGAAAACCCACAGCCTATATTGTTCAAGCTATTTTTCTTGCCATAATGTTTGTGCTGCTGCCGACTACAGTATGGGCGCAGGAAACCACATTGACAACCTCTGTTCCGTCCGGTCATACCATGCATATAAAGATCACCGGTGAAGGAACTGTTGGTGTGGATGGGGTTGCCTATACAAAAAATGCAGACATAGAATTGCAGCGGCAGCATAGACCAGAGATTTCTGTTGTAGCAGCAGATGGCAGCAAAATCAAAATTGTCCTTTGGGGCAGCGAAGATATAACTGCCGCTTTCCAAAATGAAAATTGGACTGGGCCGGAAATCTTGGAGGATGCAACATTGACTGTAACCTTTGAGAAACTCGGTAGCACTCCCCAAACAGGAGAGCCATTTTATCCCCATCTTTGGATTGGGTTGCTGATATCCTCTCTGCTCGGTCTTATGGTCTGCTTGCTGCGAAGCAAGAAAGTATGTGCCTGACAATACGCATTGACCCTCCCCGTTTTGGGGAGGGTTTTTCAATACCTGCGCAAAAATTTATCGTTAGAAGAACTATAGCTTCTTTTGAAAAGAATGGTTGCATCTCTGGGCATTTGCTTGTATACTCTTCCTAGAAACCCAGGAGGTATTATTATGCTGAATTTTGCCAGTGATTATTTAGAGGGCTGCCATGGGGCGGTGTTGGATGCTCTGATCCGTACCAATTTGGTGCAGGCTGCGCCCTATGGGGCGGATGAATTTTCCGAAAGCGCCCGGGGGAAGATCCGCGCTGCCTGCCAAAGCCCGAAAGCGGATATTTATTTTTTGACCGGCGGTACACAGACCAACCAGCTGGTGATCAGCACCATGCTTGCCCCTTACGAGGGCGTGATCGCTGCGGATACCGGCCATGTCAGCGGCCATGAGGCGGGGGCCATCGAGTTTTCCGGCCACAAGGTGCTTACCCTGCCGGGCAGGGAGGGCAAGCTGGAGGCGGCCGGGGTGGATGCTTTTATCCGCAGCTTCTATGCTGACGGCAACCATGAGCATATGGTATTCCCCGGCATGGTATACATCTCCCACCCCACGGAGTACGGCACGCTTTATACCGCCGGGGAGCTGGAAAGCCTGAACCGGGTATGCCGGGAGCATCATATCCCCCTTTTCCTGGACGGCGCCCGGCTGGGCTACGGCCTGCAGGCCATGGGCGCGGATGTGACCCTGCCGCTGATCGCCCAGATGTGCGACGTGTTCTACATCGGCGGCACAAAGGTAGGCGCACTCTGCGGCGAAGCCTTGGTCTTCCCCCAGGGCAATGCCCCCAGCCATTTTACTACCCGCATCAAGCAGCACGGCGCGCTCAGCGCCAAGGGCCGCACCGTCGGCGTGCAGTTCGACGCGCTGTTTACCGACGGTCTGTACGAAACAATCAGCGCCCACGCTATTGCCATGGCTGAAAAGCTGAAAGAGGCGCTGCGCCGGGCGCAGCTGCCCTTCTTCCTGGAAACGCCTACAAATCAGCAGTTTGTGGTGCTGGAAAATGGGTACATGGAGCGGCTGAAAGAGAAGGTAGGCTTCTCTTTTTGGGAAGCATACGACGAAAGCCATACCGTTGTCCGCTTTGCAACCTCCTGGGCTACCACCCCGGAAGCCATCGACACTTTGGGCAAGATTTTGCTGGAAACGAAATAAAAAACAGCACCTGGCTGAAAAGCCAGGTGCATTTTGTTTAGAAAACTGCGTACAGGAGCAGCCCTGCAAGGCCGCAGCCGGCCATGACATAGATGGGGTTAACCTTCCATTTGCGCAGCACGAAGAAGCCTGCCAGGAAAAGACCAACGGCGATGGGATCAAGGGCGGAAACATCCTTGGGCAATTTCTGCGCCCCGGTGGTAGCCATCAGCAGCAGGCTGATGCCCGCCCCGGTGATCATAGCGATCACCGCCGGGCGAAGCCCCGCGAGAATGCCCTGCACCAGGCTAAGCCCCCGGTAGCGGTAGTACAAAAAGGCCAGCAGCATCACGATGCAGCAGGGCGCTGCCAGGCAGCCCAGCGTTGCGATCAGCGCCCCGGGGATGCCCGCAACCTGCACGCCTACAAAGGTGGCGGCGTTCAGAGCGATAGGGCCGGGGGTCATCTCCGCAATGGTGACGATGTCGCCAAACTGCCCCAAAGTCAGCCAGGGGTGCAGCTCTACCACCTGAGCCTGTATCAAAGGCATAGCCGCGTAGCCGCCGCCGATGGAGAACAGACCCACCTGGAAAAAGCTCCAGAAAAGCTCCAAATAGATCATGCTTTGGCAGCCCCCTTTCCTCGCAGGAGGGTATCCACAGCGCCGATAAAGCCGCAAACCAGGATGATCAGGATGATATTTACCCGGAAGACCTGAGAAGCCACAAAGCTGCCTACCAAAATAACCAGAGGCAGGAGCCGCTTTTTCTTTACCAGGCTGGTGATCATATTGACTACCACATCCAGGATCACCGCAGCCACGCCGCAGAGCATACCCGCCATGAGCATGCTTACCACAGCGCTGTCCCGGAAAGCCCGGTAGAAAAGGGAGATGATGCTAATAATGATCAAAGGGGGCAATGCAGTACCCAAAGCGGCCAACAGCGCGCCGCCTACGCCGGCTACCCGGTAGCCGATCATAACAGAGGCGTTTACAGCAATAGGGCCGGGGGAGGACTGGGCGATGGATACCGCATCCAGCATCTCCTGCTCGTCGATCCAGCCCAGCTCCTGGGAAAACCGCTTGCGCATCAGGGGGATGATCACAAAGCCGCCGCCGAAGGTGCAGGCGCTGATCTTAAATACGGAGGAAAACAGCGTCCAAAGCTTGTGTTTTTCTTGCATAGCGGGGTTATCCTACATTTACCAGCTGGTATTCCCGGCTGCCGTAGCCCAGAGCAGCGGCGGCCTCGATGGTGTGGATGCCGTTGCGGCTCTCAATGCGCTCGATCAGGTGGGGCTTGCCAGGGTCAGAGCAGGCGTATACCAGGTCTACGCAAGCCTGGTCGATGGCGATGGGGTCGGTAGAAACCAAAATGCCGATGTCGGCAATGCAGGGGTCTTCCGCTACGGCGCAGCAGTCGCAGTCTACGCTCATGTTTTTCATAACATTTACATAGAGGATGTTGCCCTTGAAATATTCCACAACGCTGCCGGCGGCATCGGCCATGGATTCCAGGAAAGCGTCCCGGTCTGCTGTCCACAGCTCCTCAGGCACGCCTGCGCCGTGGATATATGCCTTGCCAAAGGCGGAGGCCAGGCCGATGGAAAGCTGCTTCAGCGCGCCGCCGTAGCCGCCCATGGGGTGGCCCTTAAAATGGGAGAGCACCAGCATGGAGTCGTAATTGGCAAGATCCTTGCCCACAAAATTCTTGCGAATCACCTTGCCGCCCGGAATAGGAAGCTCCAGGTCCGGGCCGGAAGCATCCAGCAGGTCTACGGGGAAGTGCTTTACCCAGCCGTGGTCGATAAACAGCTGGCGGTGGCGCTCGGTGGTGCTGCGCGCGCCGTCGTAAGCGGTGTTGCATTCTACTACAGTGCCGCCGATCTCATCGATCACCGGCTTCCAGAACTCCGGGGTCAGGAAATTTTGGTTGCCCTTTTCGCCGGAATGCACCTTAATGGCTACCTTGCCGGGCAGCTCTTTGCCGGCCAGCGCCACCATTTCTTTTACCTTTTCGGGAGTAATTACGGGGGAAAAGTATACTTTTGCGCTCATAGTTTATCCTCCTTTTGTTGTATGAAACCATGATAGCATAATCTGTATAGATTTTCAAGAAATCTGCGTTGACATTGCCCTTTTTCGGGGGTAAAATAAAACTATCTTGATCTAAGGAGGTACCATTATGGCTAGCGACAGTAGCCCTGCAAACCCGGGCCGAAGTAGATGCCGGGCCGTAGTGGGCCCCGGCCATTAGCTTCGCCTCATTATAAGGAGGAGAAATTATGGCAGAAAGATTTGAGATCGTAGAAAAAGCATTGCTGCAAATGCTGGCAGCAAAAAAGTATGCCTCTGCGCGGGATATTCTTACCACCATGAATCCCAGCGACATTGCAGGCATTTTCGAAGAGCTGGAAGAGAGCCAGATCCCTCTGGCTTTCCGTCTGCTGCGCAAGGAGCAGGCGGCGGAGACCTTTGTAGAAATGGAGCCGGAGGCCCAGGAGCTGCTGATCCGGGGCTTTTCCGATAACGAGCTGAAGGAAGTGCTTCAGGAGCTGTATGTGGACGACGCGGCGGACCTGGTAGAGGAGATGCCTGCCAATGTGGTCAAGCGTATCCTGAAAAATGCCGACCCGGAGATGCGCAGCTCCATCAACCAGATCTTGCAGTACCCGGAAAACTCCGCCGGCTCTATTATGACCACGGAGTATGTTACATTGCGCCCGGATATGACGGTAGAAGAGAGCATTCTTCGCATTCGCCGCCAGGGCGTGGACAAAGAGACTATCTATACCTGCTATGTTACCCAGGGCCGTAAGCTCATCGGCCTGGTTACGGTAAAGGATCTGCTCCTGGCCCAGGACGATGAAATGCTGATCCAGGACATTATGCTTACCAACCTGATCTCCGTTACCACCCATACCGACCAGGAAGAGGTAGCCCGTATGCTGGGCCATTACCATTTCCTGGCCCTGCCCGTGGTGGACAAGGAAGACCGCATGGTAGGTATCGTAACCTTCGACGACGCCATCGAAGTTATCCAGGATGAGGCCACGGAGGATATGGAGCTGATGGGCGGTATGAGCCCCTCGGAAAAGACCTATCTGCGCAATACGCCCCTGGATCTTTTCAAAAACCGCATTCCCTGGCTGATGCTGCTGATGGTATCGGCTACCTTTACGGGGCTGATCATTACCGCTTTTGAAGGCGCTTTGGCTGCCCAGGTAGCCCTGACCGCCTTTATCCCCATGCTCATGGGTACGGGTGGTAACTCCGGCAGCCAGTCTTCCGTTACCATCATCCGCGCTTTGAGCCTGGACGAGGTAGACTTCCGGGACATTGGCCGCATTCTGTGGAAAGAGTTCTGCACGGCTTTGATGTGCGGCATTGCCCTGGCTGTGGTTTGCTTCGGCAAGATCTGGCTGGTGGACAGAATGCTCATGGGCAACTACGACATTACCCTGATGGTAGATGCTGTAGTATGCCTTACCTTGGCGGTTACGGTAGTGTGCGCCAAGATCGTTGGCTGCAGCCTGCCCATCCTGGCTAAGGCTGTGCATTTAGACCCTGCCGTTATGGCCAGCCCCTTTATCTCCACCATCGTGGACGCCCTGTCCCTGCTGGTGTATTTCCTCTTCGCCCAAACCCTGCTGGGTGTATAATGCAAAGAATCGAATACGACAAACAAAATGACAGTATCTTCGAAAGATGATGCTGTCATTTTTTGTTTTGGATATTGACAACGGCAGACTATTGTGATAGTCTAGACTACAGAAATAGTCTGTGGAGGATTCATATGCAGGATAAACTATTTGAAAGCGAAGCCAAGGTGATGGAGATCATCTGGGCAAAGAACCCTATTTCGGCAAAAGAAATCAGTATGATCGCTGCCGACACCATTGGTTGGAATAAAAATACTACTTATACGGTTATTAAAAAACTGGAAGCAAAAGGCTTCATTCAGCGCCAGGACCCGGGCTTTATTTGCACACCGCTGGTATCGCAGAATCAAATGCAAAAGGTGGAAGCAGTTTCTCTTGTAAAGAAAATGTTTGGAGGCTCTCGCAAAGCGTTGTTTTCTGCCTTGCTTGAGGATGAGCCGCTATCCGAAGAGGAGATCAGTGCGCTGCGGGATTTGATCGAAAACAGGTGAGCTTATGCTACAGGAAGTATTTTATTGGGTATTCAATATGAGCATAACAGCAGCCATAACCGGTGGGCTCGTTATGCTTGTTAGAGCCATAAAAAAACTCCCAAGAAGGATAACTGTTTTTCTTTGGATGATCCCATTTCTGCGAATGGCCTTTCCTATAGGGATGAACAGCCCATATAGCCTGATGTCCCTATTATCCAGAATTACCACAAAGACCGTTGTTGTATATCAACCAGCGGAGGAATTGGCTTTTTCCATGACAAATAGTCTGATGGCAGCGGACTCGTATTTTCCCATAACTTACAAAGAAAACATTCTTGAGAATATCTTCGGCGTGGCTTCTGTTATTTGGATCATTGTTTCTTTGGCTATTATTTTGCTGCTGGCAGTTACATATATATCAACGCTTTGCGAGATGAAAGACGCCACACACCTGAAAGAGAATATTTACACTTCGCCGAAAGTAATATCCCCGGCGGTGTACGGGATTGTAAGGCCAAAAATCGTTTTGCCAGCATTGCTTAAAGACAGCAATAATGACCTTGTGATACTCCACGAAAAAGCACATATTCGAAGCTTGGACAATCTGTGGCGAATGGCAGCCTTTGCCGTAGTTGCGGTGCATTGGTTTAACCCCTTTTGTTGGTTGTTCTTAAAAGAATTTCTTGCGGATCTGGAACTGGCCTGCGACGAGCGTGTGGTTGCCCAATTGGGCAAAAATCGCGCAAAGGAATATGCGTTATCCTTGCTGGAAAGCAAGCAAGGAACAACTGTTTTTGCTTCGGCCTTTGGCGGCGCAAGGATCCGTACACGGATCGAAAATATTCTGTCTTTTAAGAAAATGACCCGGTTGTCACTTGCGGTATTCATTGCATTGATCGGCGTTATTTTCTATGTATTGCTGACAAATGCAGGCTGAAAGGAGAATACATATGAAAAATAATCAGTTTAGCCGGTATTATCTGCTTTGCTGCATCGGTGTTTTGATCGCATCATACTATCCGTTATCAATGGGTATCCGGGTAATTAGCGATATGATCGCGGATGGAACTGTGATGAAAGAGAACTATCCCAAATACATCATTCCCTACACGCCCATCAGCGTTGCAATCATTGTTGGCGCCTTGTTAATGCCTCTGTGCATCAAGCTGTTTAAACGGTTTGCCCTTGCAGGTGGCGTCGCGGCAGCCATGGTCGTATTCTTTGCGGCGGAGCTGCTGTTTGAGCGGAGAGTTGTTGTAACCACAGCACAAACCGTTACAAGGCTGGAAGATTGGCAGATGTATATGTGTTATGTGCCGCCGGAAGGCTGGGGCGAAACCGTAACGACATACAAGACACAAACCGCTGTGGATATCTTAATGGGAGAATATAACCCTGCGTTTAAGCTGCATTTTTATGTTATTTCTGCTGTGCTGATCATTACAGTTTTAAACTGCTTATACGGCTTCGGCCAGTTGGTAAAGACTGGGGAGAAGAAACGTCTGAAATCCTTGATCTTACAGTCGGTTTGTTCCTTCGTTTTTCTGGGTCTGTGCATTCTTGCCTGTTTCACAGCCTTTTGGAGAGATGGCAGTATTCAGGTATCCGCATTGTCTGCTGCTTTAATGGCGGTTTTCTTTATCCTTTTAGGGGTTACATCCGGTGTATTTGTTGGCTCTTTTCTTTTAGGAAGATGCAGGTTCGTTTCTATTTGGATCCCGTCAATTGTAGCTGGCGCAATGACGCTGCTTATGTATATTGGAGAAATGATCCTACTCAACGGACATTTGTACAGCTTTGGCGAAGGATTTGTTTTCAACAGCATCCCAGGGATCGTTTTAGCCCCGGCTGATATTCTGATTGTTATGGCATCCGGGGGTATTACAGCGCTCATATTCTCTTTGCTGAACCGCAAAGGCTCCAATTCAGAGAAATAGCATATCGCCCCCAAAGGCGTTCCTTTGGGGGCGTTTTTTACAGTTACAGCGTATCCAGAAAGCGGCAGGCGGCGCCGGTGAGGTAGTCGATGTTTTCTGCTTGCAGCACGGTATCCTTGGGGGTGTGGATGCGGCCGCAGCAGAGCTTTAGCAGCTTATGCTCGTGCATGGCGGCGATGCCTACGCCCCGTTTAAAGTTCTTTTGGTCGGAAGAGAGGGAAGCTTTTTTGGCGCTGGCGAAGGTAACGGCTTTGCTTTCGGTGGGGCAGAAGCTGGCTTTTAAAGCTTCGCCATGGCTGGCTTCGGCATCCTGGGCAGCCACCAGGATAAAATGGTCGCCGTCGCCCACACAGTCAAAGTTTAATACCAGCTTGTTTTCCATAGCTTCTTTGCGCTGAGAATTAAACCATTTGGAGCCTTTGCAGCCCTTTTCCTCATTGTCAAAGAGGACAACGGCGGCTTTTGCCTGCTGCTCAGGGGTCAGGCTGCGCCAGATGCGCAGAGCTGTAAGTACACCGGAGGTATTATCGTTGACGGTGTGGGGGTTGGCCCTGCCCCAGAGGAACTTCAGGCCAAACAGCAGAAAATACACTGCAAGATATACAGGCAGGAAAAGATCATAAATGCCGGTAAGCCGGTAGACAAGGTAGCCTGCCAGCAGGGAAAATACCAGCATGGGCAAAATGATCAGCACGCCGTACAGCACCTTCAGCCCGGGGCGCAGGGGAATCATCAGGTTGGGGAAGAAGCTGCGGATGCAGGTATCATAGTGGGCGGTAAGCAGCACCTGGGCTGTGTCCGTATCCCCCAAAACCAGATTCTTGCCGGCAGGGGAGGAGCAGTCCTCCGTTTTCAGCGCCGGGAAATGGCCTTGCAGGTAGCTTATAAAAGCCTCTTTCTGGGCTTTTGTCTTTCTTACCTGGTATTTTTCCAGGATCTCTCTTTCTAACAGCTCCATAGCAGCCTCCAGGGTTTAGTATTTCTTGCGGTAGTAGAAGGCAAAGCCCATGGAGATCAGGCTGTGGGCTACCACGCAGGCCAGGATGGTAATGCTTACAGTGGGGTTGAAATAGCCGGCGATCACCCCGGCGACCAGACCAATCAGCAGGAAGGTCTGGGTGGCGGCGGACCGGGCGGTAGTAAGAATCTGGATCTGGCGCTCGTCATGGGCGGCGATATAAAGCTCCTTCAGCTTCTTCTCGTTGCGCAAAGCCCGGGTGTTTTGGATCAGGCCAAACACCATCAGCCCCAAAACACCGCCGCTTGCTCCGGCGATGAAGCCCCGCCACTTGCTTTGCCAGTGCTCATCCCCGGCAACGGGCCGCAAAAAGGAGATGATCTCCGCTTCTGCCAGGATGGAAAGAACGATAAATGCGCTCAAAAGCGCAATGCAGACGACAATGATACGGTTTTCCAGCTTGAGTTTTTCTTTGTATTGTTTCATGGTTTAATCCTCCAGATCTGAGAAGTCGAACACTTCTTCAATGGTCAGCCCGAAATAGCGGGCAATTTTGTATGCCAGGGGGAGGGAAGCGATATATTTACCGACTTCGATAGAGGTAATGGTTTGGCGGGTAGTGCCAACGGCCTCGGCCAGCTCCTCCTGGGAAAGCTTGTGGAGCTTGCGCAGCTCCCGGATCTTCGTTTTCATAAGAGTCTCCTTTTCTTGCAGGCTGCCGCGTCCGGCAGCTGCAAATGCTAAGTTAACTTTGCAAATAAAGCATAGCATACTTTGCAAAAATTGTCAAGTGCGCTTTGCAAAAAATATCAGGGAACAGCGCGATTGGGCTGTTCCCTGAAAAACTGTATTCTACTGTACCGGGGCAATAGCCTTACTTTTTCAAAAGGATCTGGCCGCCTTGCTGGGTAATGTACTGGCCGTTGTCCACGGCCAGCTGGCCGTTTACTGCCACATAGCGGATGCCCTCGGCGCTGCGGCCCGGCTCATCGGGGAATACCTTCAGGCCGTTGGGATCGAATACCGTAATATCCGCCCAGTTGCCCGGTGTCAGGGTGCCCCGCTCCCGTATGCCAAAGCGCTGGGCGGTCTTGCCCGTCATTTTGTGGATCACCTTTTCCATGGGGATGCCGTATTGCTGGGCTTTCAGCAGGAAATTGGGGAAGCCCTGGAAGGCTGCGCCGTTCTGCACGCCCTTGGGCTCCAGCCAGGCATCGGTCATGAATATGCTAAGCTCGTCTTCCATGAGCCTGCGGATCAGCTCATCGTTGTAGTATTTATCCAGGTAAACGCTGCCTGCGCCCTTGGAGGCATCGATCAGCTCCAGGTAAAGATCCAGGCAATCCTTGCCCTCGGCCTTGGCGATCTCGGCCACATTGCGGCCCTCATAGGCCTTGTATTTAGGCTCGTCGTTGATGTAAGCTATGGTAATGTCCTTATAATCCAGGCCCAGCAGCTTGCGGGTTACATTGATCACCGTGCGCAGCTTTAGCCGGTTAAAGGCGGAGTGCTTCTGCTTGTCGGTCAGCGCCATGTACCAGGGCGGGCAGATGACTGTGATCACAGAAGCGCCGTAGGTCATAGAGTAGTTATCGTAGGCGATCTCGTAGCCCTTGGCCCGGTAGTCATAGAACTTTTTCAGCATGGGGTCGATACATTTCCAGGAGGATGTGCCTACAAAGATCAGGTGGGAATACTCCATGCGGCATTTGGAGCGCTCCATAATGTCGATCACCTCGTCCAGAGCGATCTCGATATGGTTGCGCTTGAGCAGGGAATAGCCCAGGGCCACCGCGGAATTTGCCCGGGGGTGAACGGTAACGATGCCGTCATATTTAGCCACCGCGGAAGCGAAGGCTACCAGCTCATCGGTCTTGGCATACATGCCCGGCTCGTACATAAAGCCGAAGCTGCCGCCAAACGCGCCGTTTTCCATAGCTTCGGCTACAGCGGCTTCCATTTTGGCAATGCCTGCGGCATCCATGGGCTTGGGGTCAAGGCCGCTGACACCGATGCGGGCAGTTCCGTGGCCGATCAGGGGCACGATATTTACATAGAGCTTGCCTTTGTTGTTTTCGCAGAAGGAGCGGAAGCTGCCGGGGTTTTTGGTAGCGAAAAGCCCTGCGCCAACTACGCCGGCATGAGGGGAATCCGCTTCCACGCCAAAGGGAGAGAAGCCGCAGTTGCCGGTGATCTGGGTGGTAATGCCCTGGCGGATAAAGGGGATAAAATACCGCTCGGCATCGTCGTAATCGCAGAAAAAGTCGTTATGGGAATGGGCATCGATAAAGCCGGGGGCAATGCTCAGGCCGGTGCAGTCGATCACCCGGTCGGCTTCTGCCTGGCCCAAATTGCCTACAGCAAGAATGCGGCCGTCTTGGGTAAGTACATCCCCAATTTGGGGCGCAGCGCCGGTGCCGTCGTACACCAGGCCGTTTTTATATAGGATCTTCATGGCGTTCCTCCTAATAATTGTCCGCTGAGCGGGTGCATTTGTTTTTATAATGGGAACAGTATAGCATATCTCTTTTCAAAAAGCTACTGCCCGGCGGAAGTTTTTTCGCCGGGCAGCTCTGTATTATAGCTTTTTTATGACCATGCTGGCCAGGCCTGCGGGGTAGGGAACATATTGGGCCAGGTAATCTCCGCAGGAGACCACATAACCCTCCGCCAGCTGTGTGCCGCCGTGGATATGCACCGGCACCAGCACCCGGTCGCCCACGGAAAGCTCGATGCCGGGGTTGATATAGTGATACAGCGTATCGGCTTTGTAAAAGACCACGCCGCAGTAGCTGTACACCGAAAGCTTTTGCCCCTTATCGCCGCCGTTGCCGGCGATAAGGGCAGGGCGGGAATCCAGCATTTGATACACCGATGCATAGTCCTTTGCGCAGGGCTGCCCGGCAGGCAGGGCTTCCGGCGGCTGAAGGTATAGGCTGGCTTCTTCCTCAGCCGGCTGGGCATTGTGAAACAGCCAATGCCAAAATTTGCTGAGCCAGGATCCCTTTTTGCTCTGGGTTTTTCTGTGTATGCTCATAAAAGCTTCCTCTTTATATCTATTTATGGGGAAAATGCGGGCCGGGAGCTGCTTTTTCCGTTGCGCGGGGGCAACAGAAGTGGTATAATAACAAAAACCAACTAGGAGGACATAAAATGAAGCGCGGAATTACCCGCCGGGAGCGGGAAGTAACAGATATGAACGAGATCCTGGGCATTTTGGACCGGGCCAAGGTTGCCCATGTGGGCATGGTGGACGGCAATATGCCCTATGTAGTGCCCCTGAACTACGGCTATACCATGGTAGACGGCGCCCTTACTCTGTATATGCACGGCGCGCCCCGGGGACGAAAGATGGATGTGCTGCGGGCAAACCCCAATGTATTTGTGCAGATCGATACCGACCGCCTGCCCTTTGAAGGGCCTTCTGCCTGCCAGCACGGAATGTGCTACTCCAGCATTATGTGCGAGGGCGTGGCCCAGCTGGTGGAGGATGTTCCCGGTAAGATCCAGGGGCTGAAGATCCTAATGAAGACCCAAACCGGGAAGGATTTTGAGTTTATGGATAAAATGGTAGGCGGCGTTACGGTAATCAAGATCACCGTTTCCGACTATACCGCAAAAAAGCGCTCCCTGCCTAAGCAGGGCTGACCCAATAAGCTGCCGCCGGGAGGATTCCCGGCGGTATTTTTCCTTTGTTGGCCGCTATTTTCCGGGCCAGAATACCAGCAGCTTTAAATGGCGCAGGCCGTCGGGCAGGGTGCGCAAATGGCTGGGCCGGGAGCGCAGGGCTTTGCGAAGGTCGCAGGGCACTTGGCGGATCTGCAGGCCCGCCTGGGCAAAGCGGCCGATCAGCTCTGTGGCAAACTCCATGCCGCAGCTGCTAAGGGGCAAAACAAGGGCAGCTTCCCGGGAAAAGCCCCGCAGGCCGCAGTGGAAATCTTTTACATCTACCCCAAAGCGCAGCCTGCCCAGCAGGCTCAGCAGGGGCACGCCAATATAGCGGTGGCTCCAGGGCATAGCGCCGGGCTGGATAGTGCCGGCAAAGCGGTTGCCGATTACCAAATGGCAGCCGCCGCGCAGGGCCTGCACAAAAGCATCCGCATTGGATAGATCGTAGCTGCCGTCACAATCGCTTAAAAGAATGTATTTCCCCTTGGCAGCCGCTATGCCCCGGCGGATGGCGTTGCCGTAGCCGGTTTGGCACTCGGTGACCACATCAGCTCCTTCTTTCAGGGCGATCTGGGGGGAGCTATCGGCGCTGCCGTTGTCAACGATCAGCACCTGGCCGCAGATGCCCCGGCTTGCCAGGTAGCTTTTGGCTTCCCGGATGCAAAAAGCCAGGCTTTCCCCTTCGTTCAGGCAGGGCATTAAGATGGTAAGCTCCGTCATTGGCCAACCTCCTTTTGAGGCAGGCGAATATTTAAAACAAAGGCAGTAAGCACCGCCATCACCGTAGCGCACAGCGCCCGGTAGGTAAAAAATTCATGCAGGTAAGAGTGGTTACCCAGCAGCGCAAACCGCAGCAGCACCACCGCTCCCAGGGAAAGAGCAGCCAAAGCGCCCCAGCGGCAAGGCTGGGCCTTTCTAAGGAAAGCATAGCCTAAACCCAACCCGGCAGCGCCGCTTCCCAGCCCCAGAAGCACCCGGGGAAGGTCGATGCGCTCTGTGCTGCCGAAAAATACGCTGAGGTTGGCAAGAATGCCGGCGATCACAGGCGGGAAGCCGGATTGCGGCGCAGCATCCATCCGTTTTCCGGCGGCAATAAAGCCGGTAAGGAACTGGTTTTGCCCGGTAAGCAGGCTGGCCAAAGCCCATTTGCACACGAAAGCGCCGATATACGCTGCGCCCCAGCAAAGGCCGCAGGAAAGGAGCAACCGCCAGGGGAAGGCGGTAAGGCCGCCATCCTTGGCCCGGATGGCTACTACCAGGATCAGCGGCAGCAGCAGGGGCAGGGTTTCGGTGGTAAGAAAGTCAAAAAACGCGGTGGCGGCGCCGCTGAGGACGCAAAGCAGGGTTAAAGCGCTGTCCCCCCGGCGCTCCAGCAGCACAAAGGCAGGGCAAAAGCAAAGGCATAGCACAAAGCAGGGCTGATATGTAATGCTCAGCCCCAAATTGCCGAACTGCACCGAGAGCATAGAGATCATCAGGCAAAGAGCCAGCTCCCAGTGCCCCTTTCGGATCAGCAAAGCCACATTTGCCAGCAGCAAGGCGCAAAGCACCCAAAGCCCCATGGCCGCCATGCCCTGGGCATCGGTAAACAGATGGGCAAAGCGGACAAGTGCGGCGCTGCCATGCCAGTATTGGGGGTAAGGCGTGTTGGGGGAGCGGCCCTGCAGAACTGCCTGATACAGCCCCGTATTCAGCCCAAAGCCGCCGCCGTCATAATATTGGGTATCAATGGTGGAAGAAAGAGGATTTCCCTGGCCCATGTTCCAGGCGATGTTCACAAGCAGCTGATCCGCCCGGTTGTCAGCAATGCGCTGGAAGCGGCCATCCCGGTTGGGGTAGGCTTCCTGCTGAAAATAGCGCAGGCCGCTGCGGCTCATGTTCTTTTCCAGCGCCTTATTTGGGATCAGCGCGGAAAGCACCAAAAGCGCGTACAGCGCAGCCAGAAGACCAAAGAACGCCCCAAAATGCCGGGCGATACCATTCTTTTTTGCCATGGGGGTTCCTCCTTCTTTCGGTTTCTTTTATTGTACGATTGATAGGCTTTCTTGTCAATAAAAACCGGGGGCTTCGAAGGAAGCCCCCGGTAAAGCTGCGTTACTTTGCCTGGTGTACTACGATCTGGTTGAAGGGGATCTCGATGCCGTTGCGGTCACACATCAGCTTAACCTCCCGGTTAAGGGTGCGGTAGCCGATGAAGAAGTTTTCTTCGGCAACATCTACAACAATGCGCACAACTACGCTGGATTCACCCAGAGCTTCCACCCCCATATACCGGGGGGCGGAGAGGAAAATGTCCTTATTGCGCTCGTACATCTCGGGGAAGGTCTTTTGCAAGATCTTTTCTACCTCTTCGATGCTGGCACTGTAGGAAATGGAAAGATCGCAAACGGCAACGGAATTGTTCCGGGAGCGGTTTTGCAGGTTGCGGATATCGGAGTTGTTAACGATCTTCAGGTTGCCGCCGGTATCCTCAATGCGGGTAGTGCGCAGGCCAATGTGCTTAACAGTGCCCCGGAAATCGTCCAGAACGATAATATCGCCCACCTGGTACTGCCCTTCAAAGATGATGAAGATGCCGGTAACCGCATCCTCGATCAGGCTCTGGGCGCCAAAGCCGATGATCAGAGAAACAATGCCCAGGGAAGCGAAGATGCCGGTAAGGTTAACGCCCAGAATGCCAAGCGCCCAAACAGCGCCGGCGATAAAACAGAAGAATTTTGCCAGGCTGGCAAACAGGCTCAGCACAGAGGATCTGCGGCCGGTGTTTTTGTTAAGCGCCTTCAGCAGCCAGCAGATCACTTTGCTCACCAGCCACATGAGCAGCACAACGGCCAAAGCGCTGAAAACATTGGGCAGGGTCAGGCTGCCGCTGCCGCCGAACAGGCCGCCAAAGGTCTCCTGCAGCTTGGCGGTGGCAGCCTTTTTGCCGGAGTCATCCAGCAGCGGGTTGATGGACGGGATCAGCAGGATAGCCAGCAGGGCGATGGCTACAAGAAGCAGAATGATCTTTTTTGCGTTTTTCATAATAGGTCCTCCCTGGTTGTGTTATTTAAGAGCCGTTAGATACTGTATTTGCCGGGATATCAAGGAAAGCCTGCAGGCCTACTGCGAGGGCAGCCCAAAGGTGTGGCTGGAGCTGCAGGAAGCGCCGCTTGCCCAGGTAACGGTAACTTCTGTAGTATAGGAATAGCCTGCATAGCCGGTTCGCTCTACATAAACATACAGAATGTTGTTTTCTACTTCGGCAGTATATTTCAGAGCGCCTCCGCCGCCGGTGACAGCCGTTACAGTGTATTCTTCCTGGGGAATGTCAGCAAAGCTGAAGCATTGGGTAACCCTATGCTTTCCGCCGCTCAGATCGCCGCATTCCGCAGGAAGGCGGACGATGGAGCTTATTTCCGGCGCAAGGGCTGTGGGCACAGGCGGCGCGGTGGTGGTAGGCTCAGGCGTGGTAGGAGCGGGGGTAGTGGGCGCGGGAGTTGTGGGCGCCGGTGTGGTAGGTGCGGGGGTAGTGGGCGCGGGAGTTGTGGGCTCCGGTGTGGTAGGCGCAGGGGTAGTGGCGGCAGGAACAGTAGGCCCGGGGATATCACCCTGGGGCATTTGCCCGGTTACAAACCGGTAAGAGCCCACCTTTTCCACCCCGTTGCCGGCATCGGCGTAATATGTAAGGATGTAGGCGGTGTTGGGCTGCAGCCCTTCAAAGCGAAGGGTAGAGCGGCTGCCCTCCAGATTTCCCAGAGCAAGGATATTGCCGTTGTCCGCCTCCGGGGCCAGGGTATAGCTGATAACAAGATCATCGGGGTTATCCTCCACAGCTACATTCAGCACGGTGCTGTCGTGGCCGATGGAAACCGGCGATGTATTTACATATAGGTTGGCCAAAACCACAATGACCATAACGATGGAGGCAACTGCGGTAAACAGCTTCATACCGGAAGCCAAAGCGGCCTTTTTGCCGCTTTCCGCGCTTACACCGGTGCTTGCGCGGTCGTTACGCTTAGGATTATATTCATGCTCGCCGTTATGAAATTCCTGATATTTGGGATCTCTGGGATTGTTATACTTTATATTCAAGCAGCTTCCCCCCTTTGCGGTCTCTTTGCGTATATTCTACACCATGCGCCGCAAAATCGCAATTATTATTTTGCCAAAACAGATACATTGTATGAATTTAGCGTCGTCCGTCGGAAACAAGGGAATGCAGCCTTAGGGAGAAAGGCTTGCGTTATTCTTTTCAAGATGCTATAATGGGCAAAAACGGAAATGAGGCGTTTACCATGAAACCCAATGCCATAAAAAACCTGGTATATACAGCTTTGTGCGCAGCCTTGTGTGTGGTGCTGCCCATGGCTTTTCACGCTGTGCAAAATGCCGGGCAGGTGTTTTTGCCTATGCATATCCCGGTGCTGCTTTGCGGCCTGATCTGCGGCTGGCCCTTTGGCCTGGTATGCGGCGCTTTAGGCCCGTTTTTAAGCAGCCTGCTTACCGGTATGCCGCCTGCTGCCATGCTGCCGGGCATGATGGTGGAATGCGCCTGCTACGGCTGCGTTAGCGGCCTGATGCTGAGATTTGTGCGCACCAAAAATGCGGTTTTTGACTTGTACATCAGCATGCTTACCGCCATGGCGCTGGGCAGAGTTTTGGCAGGCTTTGCCAAATGCCTTATTTTTGCCCCCGGCACACCGCCCTTTGCCTGGGTGACCACCAGCCTGATTACCGGCATTCCGGGCATTGTCATTCAGCTGGTGCTGATCCCCCTGGTGATCTTCGCCCTTACCAAGGCGAAGCTGCTTCCAAAGAGGTACTGATTTGAAACAACAGGATGTAATCGATTTTTTTAACCGCTGCGCTCCCTGGTGGGATGAGGATACGGTGCGTGATGAGCAGATTATTTCCACAATTCTGGATAACGGTGGGATTAAGCAGGGAGTAGATGTGCTGGATGTTGCCTGCGGCACCGGCGTTCTGTTTGGAGATTATCTAAAGAGAGGTGTGTCATCCGTTACCGGCATTGACATCGCCGATAAAATGGCACAAATTGCTGCATCGAAGTATCCTGAAGTGAAAGTGATCTGCGGTGATGTGGAGAAGGCGGTTTTTGATCAAAAATTTGACTGTGTGATGGTCTATAATGCTTTTCCCCATTTTCCAGATCCTGAAAGATTGGTTGCTGCTTTGGCAAAGCTGGTAAAACCCGGTGGAAAGTTATCTGTGGCCCATGGCATGAGCCGTGCAGACTTGCTCCGTCACCATAGCGGTATTGCCCGTAGTGTTTCTATAGAGCTTCTTCCTGAGCAGGAACTAGCTGAGATATTTTCCCGCTGGTTCGATGTAGATGTGGTAATATCCAACGAACGAATGTATCAAGTGTCTGGCATAAGGCGCAGTTCTGGCGTTTAGGGTTTGTATGGCTCTGCGCATGTGTATAATAAACGCCCCGGTGTAAAACCGGGGCGTGTTTTGTTATCGGCGGCAGTAGCTGGCGATGGCATCGGCGGCAAATTGGGCTGTGCCGGGGCCGTGGGCATCGATATTGGCCTGAAAACGGCTGTCGCTTACATACATCTGGCCAAGGCCTGCCAGGATGGCATCGGTGCAGCGGTAGTAGTTTTCGGTAATATAGGCCTGGAGCTTTTTTACAAGGCTTTGGGCCTGCTGGCTTTCGGGAGCGCTGCCGCTTTGCTTGCAGGCTGCGAACTGGGCGAAGATATCCTCCAGCCCCTGGGTGACGGCGGCCCATTTTTCTTTGGAATAGTCGGCAGTTTTCTGCCGGCTTTCCCGGTAGGCGTCCGTATCCCCCCAGCGCTGGCGGGCTTCGGCTTCGTATTCCCGGCGGGCGGAATCGTACTCGGCGGTGTTAAAGGCGGTCATATCTGTTTCTCCTTTCTCGGCTTGCTCCAGCGCGGCGATCACCCGTTCCAGCCGGGCTTTTTTCAGCAAAAGCAGCTGCTTTTGCCGGGCCAGAGCCTTTTGCTTGTCGTATTTTGGGGAAGAGAGGATGGCTTGGATGCTTTTCAGGGAAAAATCCAGCTCCCGGTAGAATAAGATCTGCTGCATTCGCTCCAGAGAGCTTTCGTCATAATACCGGTAGCCGTTTCCGGCATCTATCCGGCTGGGCTGCAGCAGACCGATCTGGTGGTAATAATGCAGAGTGCGCACGCTTACCCCGGTGAGCGCGGCAAACTCTTTGATGTGCCAATCCATAGCGTTCCCTCCCGTCTGATACGAGTATAAACTATTACGCAAGGAGAGAGTCAAGCATTTTTTTTTGCTCAGATCAGGATCCCGTTGCAATGGTCTATTTCGTGCTGGATGATTTGGGCTGTCCAGCCGGTAAAGGTTTTGATCCGGGTCTGGAATTTTTCGTTTTGCCATTTTACGGTAATTTTTTGGTAACGCAGGCAGGGGCGGGGGCCGCCCAGCAGGGAAAGGCAGCCTTCCTGAGCTTCGTATGGGCCGGAGCGCTTTGTGATCTCCGGGTTAAACATAGTCAGGTAAGCGCCGCCGTTATCTACTGCGATAATTCGCTTGCACTGGCCGATCATGTTGGCTGCCATGCCTACGCAGGCATCCTTGTGGGCGGCAAGGGTATCCAGCAGGTCCTGGGCCAGAGGGATATCTTCCTCTGTCGCATCCTGGGATACTCTGCCCAGGAAGATGGGATCGTGCATAATTTCTCTAACCATGGCAAACCTCTATGATCCTTTTCAAAATTTCTTCGTCTGCCGGGCAGAAATCGTAGCAGGGGATCTCCCTGGGGGTGATCCAGCGAATGTCGTTATGCTCCAGCTTTTGGGGAACGCCCTGGGCTATGGTGGCGTTGAAAAGGGTAAGCTGCACGGTAAGATCCGGATACTCGTGGACTACCTCCATAAAAATGTCGCCCACGGCTACGGTGACCGCCAGCTCCTCCCGGCATTCCCGGATCAGCGCCTGGGGTTTGGTTTCGCCGGGCTCTACTTTACCGCCTACAAATTCCCACAGCAGCCCCCGGGCTTTGTGGGCAGGCCGCTGGCAGATCATGAATTTTTCGCCCTCCCATATGAGAGCCGCAACTACCTCGGTCATGAATCTCTTCCTTTCTGTGGGCTTTGCTCTATTATAGCAAGCTGCGGCGAAGATGACAAGGGGCAACGGCTTGACAGATCCGGCAAAAGCGCTACAATATAAAACGAAAGCGATTTTACCCAGGGGGGATATTTATGAAAAAGGTGCGCATCACCGCCATCCGCAAGGCCTGCTACCCGGATCTGATAGAAAAATACGAAAACCCTATCCAGCATGCCTGCGATATATGTGAGGGCCAGGTATGGATCGCCAACGGCTGGGAAAAGCCGGAGGGCTTTTGCGACAGCGCCTGGGGCAGCATATCCCCCTTTGTTATGGCCCTTTCCCACGGCGGCGGCAATTTTTACGGCGGCTGGATGAAAGATCCCAACTCTGCTATGATCAGCTGTAACGACGGCTTCCGCCCCGTCAGCTTTTATTTGGAGACCTTGGACGAGGAGGCGACCCTATGACCCTTCAGGAAATGATCTACCACCGCAGATCCTGCCGCAGCTTTACGGGGGAGCCCGTAAGCGAAGAGCTGCTGCAAGGCGTTCGCGCTTTTCCTATGAAGCCGCTGTACCCGGATATCAAGGTGCATTGGGATATCCTGCCCCGCAGCCAGGTAAAGTGCATCTGCCCCTGGACTACGCCCCAGGTAATATGCGTATACTCCGAAGAAAAAGAGGGCTACCTGGAAAATGTTGGCTTTATGTTCCAGCAGATGGATCTGTATTTGCAAACTTTGGGGCTGGGGGTATGCTGGCTGGGTCTGGGAAAAATGAACGAAAAGACCGCCCAAAAGATCCCGGGCATGAAGTTTGTAATTATGCTGGCCTTTGGCAACCCTAAGGGGGATTTTCTGCGCCATGACGGAAAGGGCTTTAAGCGCAAGAGCCTGGAAAAGATCTCTGACGAGCCGGATGCAAGGCTGGAGCCTGCCCGCCTGGCACCCTCCAGCGTAAACAGCCAGCCCTGGTATTTTACCCATGCGGGCGATATCCTCCATGTTTACCGTGGCGGCAGGCCCATTGCCAAGTATATGAACAACATCGATACGGGCATCGCCCTGGCCCACCTGTATGTGGCCAATGAAGATACCTTCCGCTTTTTGAAGATGGACAATGTTCCCCCAATAGCCGGGTACGAATATATCGGAAGCATACAATAACAAAGGGGCTGCCTCAAAATGCATAACGTAGGGAATGGCCTATGTGCCATTGCGATAAAATACCCCAAAACACCAATAGGGGCGGCACACAGGCCGCCCCCTACGGTAAAAGTCGTATGATTATTCTTTTCGTGAGGTGTCTCATTCATTTTGAGGCACCTCTGTTATTTTAGAATTTGGTAAACCAGCCTGCTACTTTTCGGAATGTGCGGTATACCGGGCCTTCCAGCTCCTTGCGGGCCTCCTCCAGCTTGGCGCGGATGGGAATGTTTTGAGGGCAGTGCTTTTCGCATTTGCCGCAGCCGATACAGTTAGAGGCGGCGGTAGAGTTTTTGCGCAGCGCGGTACACATGGCATAGTCTACAAGGCCCCAGAATTTTCCCTCCTGGGAGCATCGGTTGTAGGCGGCGAAGGTGCCGGGGATGTCTACATTTTTAGGGCAGGGCATACAGTAGCCGCAGCCGGTGCAGCCTACCTTCATTTTGGAATTGATGGCTTTTACCACCTGCCGGAGCATGGCTTCTTCTTCATCGCCCAGCTCGCCTATACGGGTAGTAGAGGCGGTTTGAATATTGTCCCTAACCATTTCATCGGAATTCATGCCGGAAAGCACCACCGTGACCTCCGGCTGATTCCACAGCCAGCGCAGGGCCCACTGAGCCGGGGTATGCCGGATCTTGTAGTCCGCGAAGATCTGCATAGCTTCTTCCGGCAGGCGGTTTACCAGCTTGCCGCCCCGCAGAGGCTCCATGATGACCACGGGAATGCCCTTGCTGTGGGCATGGTACAAGCCCCGGCGGCCTGCCTGGGAATGCTCGTCCATGTAGTTATACTGGATCTGGCAGAAATCCCAATCCCAGGCATCGAGAAGACTGCAGAACATATGGGAGTTGCCGTGGTAGGAAAAGCCAACCTGGCCGATGGCACCGCTTTGCTTTTTCTCAGCCAGCCAATCCTCAATGCCGAGAGCTTTCAAACGATCCCAGGTGTCGGTGTCGGTAAGCATGTGCATCAGGTAGTAGTCCACATGGTCGGTGCGCAGCCGCTTCAGCTCTTCGTTGAAAAGCTTATCCAGGCCTTCCCGGTTTTTGATCAGATAGTGGGGCAGCTTGGTGGCAATGTAAACCCGGTCACGGATGCCGTTGCGCTCCAGGATCTCCCCCAGGGCGGCTTCGCTGCCGGGGTAGATATAGGCGGTATCGAAATAATTTACGCCGCTTTGGTAGGCGGTCATGATCTCCCGCTCTGTTTCCTCCATATCGATGCGCCCGGCCTTTTTGGGAAAGCGCATACAGCCGAAGCCAAGAACGGAGAGCTGATTGCCGTATTTATCGGGCCTGTATTGCATGGTATCACTCCTTGTATCCTGTGTGCAAAGCTATTTTATCATGGCCGGAGCCTGGATGCAAGCAATTGGCTGCTTTTAAACCAAATGCCCGCGGATACGAGCTGTATCCGCGGGCATTTGGTTAGCGATCATTCAATTTCCAGCCGTCTGGCCTGGGTTTCGGGCTGCTCCAGCTTAGGCAGGGTCAGCCGAAGAATGCCGTCGGCATACTTTGCGGTGATATTTTCCGCGTCTACGCCGGAGATGTCGAAGCTTCTTTTGTAGAAGCTACGGCTGCGCTCTCTGCGGATCAGCTTGCCGTCGCTGTCGGTCTGCTCTGCATCGGCGCTGCGCTTGGCTTGAACGGTGAGGGTATCCTCCAGGATCTCAACGGTGATATCCTGCTTGTCAAAGCCGGGCAGTTCGGCTTCCAGCAGATAGTGGTTGCCGCCGTCGATCACATCGGTGCGCAGGGGCGCAAAGCCATGGGGCTTGCCGCCCTGGTGGCGGCGATGAGGTGCGCCGAAAAAGGCACGCTCAAAAGCGGCCATCTCCTGCCAGGGGTTAAAAGCGGGCATAGGGTAATTTCTGTTCATCATTCCGTACATATACATACCTCCAAGTCAAAAAGGGTCTTGTTGCTGACTTGTGCAGGCCGTTGGGCAAGTTCAGCTGGTTTGCCCGGCCTAGTACGCATTTTGCTGATCAGCGCTTTCTTGCTTACTGCCTGCATTATACCCTACAGAGCGGGTGTATGTGTTACGAAATTGTAAACTTTTAGCACTCTCGCAAAGAGAGTGCTAAAAGTTATTGGAAGGGATATTTCTTTATTTGGCGGCTTAGTTGATGATGGCGTAGAAATCGATCTCGGTATCCTGATTGATCTCCAGGGTGATGGAGCTGATATAGTTTTTGGAATCGCGAACGCCGTTGATCACGAAATAGCCGGAAATATTGCCGTCGCCCTTTACGGTGATGGTGCTGCCGGCGGCCACATAACCGCTGGTCTTGCCGCTAAATGTGCAGAAACGGCAGGTGACCTTGTAGTTGGTAACGCTCTTATCCTTAAAAACTACTTCATATACTGTGGTTTCGTCCAGATTTTCTACGGTAAAAGAGGTTACACCGGCATTATAGAAGTAAGGAACGCCGTTGATCAGCCAGTAGTCCACCGTTTTGCCGGAGGGGACATTTGCCTTGATCTGGGCGGTGATTTTGCCGCCGGGGCAGGTCTGCTTGGTCACAGGGTTGGCATAGTCTTCTTCAAATACAAATTCTGTAAAGGTATCGCCGGAGGCCTTGCCCTTGGCATCCAAAAACTGGATGGTGGCATTGACCGTTGTCAGCTTCTTTTCATCCCGAAGCACAGCTTCTACAAGGGTATTGCCCTGGGCGGTGAAGATTAGGGCGTTGCCGGAAGCGCCTTCCTGGATCTGGCCGTTAACTCTCCAATGGTCTAGGATCTGGCCTTCTGCCGGCGCTGCCACTGCGGTAAGATCGGTAGGCTGGGTGATCTCCAGGCTGGTTTTGCCGTTGACGGTGGCGTTTACCGCGGTAACTGTTTGCAAGCTGGGCTTGGAATCTGCCTGGCTGAGTTTTTGCTGAGCTTCTGCCAGCTGCTGCTGGGCTTTTTCCAGATCCTGTTGGGCTTTGGTCAACTGAAGGTCGGCATTGGCCAGCTCCAGCTCAGCCTTTGCCAGCTTTTGCTCCAGCTCTTCGTTTGCTTTGTCAGAGCCGCAGCCCGCCAGGCTAAGTACCATGACCAGAGCAAGCAACAGGGCAATAACCTTTTTCATAACAGTTCTCCTCTCAAAATTGTGGGTATTCTTCTTGGCAGCGAGGCATTAGCCTCTCTTTTTGGTTGCGATCAGGGTTACCACTACGCCCAGCACCACGCAGCCGCAGGTGATCATTACAATGCCCCACCAGGGCATAGAAACCGAGCCGCCATCGCCTTTGGGATCATCCTGCTGGCTTTGGGCGTTGGGAGCGGTGGTGCCGGGAGCCGGCGTAGTAGGATCGGGTTGGGTCGCCTCCGGCGCGGGGAGAACGGTAATGGTAAACTCTTTGAAATGGTCTTCCGTAGTGCCGTAAGCGGCTACCCAGAAGGTATATGTACCGGCTTCCACGGGAGTGCCGGAAAGCGTGCCGTCAGAGCCAAAGGAGAATCTGAGCCCCGGGTCGCCAAAATCGTTTTGCTTGCCGTGGTTATAGTAAATGCTGAAATGAGCGTCCGGGTCAGAGCAGGAAAGCCGGAAATCGTAGGCCACGCCTACGGTGGCATCCGGCAGGCTTTCCGTGGTGATCTTGGTTACATACATCTCGCCGCCGATCTGCAGGGTAAAATCCTGCATATCCTCGCCGCCCTTGCCGCTGGCAACCACCGTAAACTGGTAGGTGCCGGGCTGGGCAGGGACGCCGGAAAGATAGCCGTTTTCGTCCAGAGTCAATCCGTCAGGCAAAGAGCTGCGGTACAGGGAATATTTCGCTCCCGGGTCGGAGCTTTCAAATTGGAAGCTGTAGTACATGCCTGCAGCGCCGTCAAAAACAGTTTGGGTTTTGATCTCCAGCGGCGGCTCGTTGGATTTGATGATATACGCTTTGCTTTGCACAGTTGCCCACAAAACGGTGCAGGCGCTGTCGCCGTAAAAGCGGATCTCTACGCTGTAGCTGGCGCCGGCATCGGCATCGGTAAAGCTAACCTTTTTTTGGGTGGAGTAAAATGAGCCGTTTCTGTACCAATAGATCTCATAGTTGCCGTCGAGAATAGCATTGTAGATTTCAGAAGATGCATTATCAGAAAGCATCATAGCAGCCATATCCAGCTCCAGGTAGCCGCCTACCTCCGCTTTGCTGCCTTTGGTGAAGATCACGCTGTCCTCTGCGGCAAAGGCGGGCAAAGCCAGGGCGCTGAGCAAAATAACGGCCAACATGATGCAGGAAAGTTTTCGCATGGTCTGTTCCTCCTTGTTATTCAGGTTTTTGGCGGATAAGATTCCGCTGCTATGGGATCAAAGAGAGAATTCGACGATTTCTGAAAGCACCGGCTTTCCCGGCTCTTCCAGCCGCGCGGCGCAGCTTTTGCACATATCCAGATCGTCGCAGATCATAAAGCATCGGTTGCAAACCACCCGCTTGCAGATGGGGCAGTAGTTCATGTGCTGCGATGCGCTGCGAATGGCCCCTTGGCGAACGGCCCGCAGCTCCTGCTCGTAAAGAGCATCGTAAATGATGCGTTTGCTCTGGGTTGCCGGAAGCTCACCGGCCTTGGAAAACCGAATCGGCTTGTTGGTGTATTGCGCGCCGCAGTTCGCGCAGGAAACCCGGAAAAGAAAAACTTCTCTTGTGGAGAGGTTTTCCAGGATCGCTTCTACAATTTTCGTCACCGGCAGCTCACCGCCTTTCTTTGGATATTGCCATTATATGGTATATGCGCACAGAAAAAAATGCTCCCAAGGATACTTTACGAAAAAGTATCCTTGGGATATAGTCAATATGCATATGCTTGTGTAGGTTTTTTGTGCATCTTTTAAGGCTGCCGGGTGGAATTACTCCATCTCAATTGCTCCGCCGGTAAGCTCATCCAGCCGCCCGCAGCAGCGGAAAAACTCAATATACAGCATCAGCTCATCCCGGGAGGCGACATTGAGCTTTTGGTAGATGCTGCGGTTGTGCTTTTTTACCGTATGGATGCTGATATAGGCAAGCTCAGGAATATCGCTGATCTCATGGCCTTCAATATAATAGTTCAAAATGCGCCGTTCAGCAGAGGAAAGGGTCTTGGCTTTTTCCGCAAAGCTGTGGAACATATCCTCCATTCCCGGGGGCAGCGCCCCTGGGGCAGAGGGCAGCGGCCCACGGCTGGCAAGCATCTGAGCGCTTAGTATTTTTCCGCCGGATTGCACGATGCCGTAGTCGCGCAGCATGCTGTACACCAAAAGCAGGATCATTTCCGTTACCATATAGGATACGGATAAAAATTCAAAATCCACATCGATAGCCTGCTCAACAGCCCATACGCCGACATTCAGCAGCACCGCGGCAAGCAGCAGCATGGTATACTTGCCGGAAGCCAGGCGCTTTTTCTTGGCGGCGTAAGCAATGGTAGCGATCATCAGCACCACATAGGAAAGCAGATACACTGTATAGAGGATATGCAGCGGGCCGTAGTCCTTTACCAGCCGGGTCATACCGTTTACTTTTATGATCTGCGCGCCGCGGTAGTAAAGCCCCAGCCATTTTCCGCTGGCAGCCAGCAAAAAGGCCGCTGTGCTGATGCTAAACAAAAGCCACCGGAGCCACTTGCGCTGTTTCATCTGGCATACATCCAGGATGATATACACCATAGCCAGCATGCAGTAGGCTGCGCCAAAGTAGGATATGGCGTTGGCGATCAGCGCCACGGTAAGGCTGCCGGAAACGGCCAGCAGAAAATAACCGCTGTTAGCGATGGCTACGCAAAGAAACAAATGCAAAAAGCTGCGATCCTTTTTCCTTTCCCCCAGGAAATAGGAAGCCAGCAGCGCTATAGAAAGGGCCGCAACCAGGCCATATACTATGGTCATATTTCCGTGTTTCATTGTATGTAAGCTCTCCTTTGGAAAGATGCTCTTTTCTGGGTAACTCTATCTTACACCATTTCCCTGAGAAAGTCCAGAAAGAAAGGGAAAAACCGGAGCAAAAACGCCCGCCTTCCTAAATTATGCCCAATCATTGTTGACAGAAACAAACGGATGTTCTATAATGTAAAAAGATTTAGGGGGTGAGCCGATGCACTATGTTACAGCCAAAAGCATACTATCCGCCCGCAATGGCATGAATCTGTACCGGGGCTGCCAGCATGGCTGCATCTATTGCGATTCCCGAAGCCTCTGCTACCGGATGGATCACCCCTTTGAGGACATTGCGGTAAAGGAAAACGCCATAGAGCTGCTGGAAGCTGCCCTGAAAGCCAAGCGTAAAAGCTGCATGATCGGCACGGGAGCCATGAGCGACCCCTATATCCCCCTGGAAGCCCAGCTGGGTATCACAAGAAAAGCCTTGGAGCTGATCCATAAATACGGCTTCGGCGTGGCCATCCAGACCAAGTCCGACCGTATTTTGCGGGATCTTGACCTGCTGCAAAGCATCCACCGCCGGGCCAAGGCAGTGGTGCAGATGACCCTGACCACCTTTGACGAGGATCTTTGCCGCATTTTGGAGCCGGGAGTTTGCACAACTGCCCGACGGGTCGAGGCGCTGAAAGCCTTTCAGCGCGCCGGCGTTCCTACCGTTGTGTGGCTTTGCCCCATCTTGCCTTTTTTGAACGATACGCCGGAAAATATCCTTGCCATCGTAGATGCCTGCGCCGATGCCGGGGTAAAGGGGATCATCAATTTTGGCATGGGCGTTACATTGCGGGAGGGAAACCGGGAGTATTTCTACGCCCAGCTGGACCGGCATTTTCCCGGGCTGAAGCAGCGCTATATCCGCGCCTACGGCAACGCCTACGAGCTGCCCAGCCCCCGGCAGCAGGAGCTGCTGGAGCTAT
Source organism: Oscillospiraceae bacterium (assembly GCA_017437095.1). Lineage (GTDB taxonomy): Bacteria > Bacillota > Clostridia > Oscillospirales > Oscillospiraceae > Faecousia. The sequence goes on along the minus strand of JAFSBW010000033.1, from coordinate 16,764 downwards.
TTCATAACGCCTGCGAAACGCATGGCATCTGGCACGACAACAGCCAGATTTTTCACTACTTGTCCTACTTGGAGGATAAAAACCAGCAGACCAGCTTTTTTTAACATACTGCATACAGGATTGTTTGTAAATAAGCGATAAGTGATGCAGGCATTTCACACGCCGCAGGCGTATTTCACGCGCGAAGAGCATTTCACAAATCCCGCAAGGGATTTATTTCGTTGAAAAGCCCCCGCACTTGTCGCCGACAAATGCGGGGGCTTTTCTGGTGGGCCAGGTTGGACTCGAACCAACGATGGTAAAACCGGCGGATTTACAGTCCGCTGCCATAGCCGCTAGGCGACTGACCCATATGGTGGAACCGGCAGGAATCGAACTTGCGACGCATAGATTTTCAGTCTATCGCTCTACCAGCTGAGCAACGGTTCCATATGATTTGGCGGAGCGCGCAGAACTCGAATCTGATACCCTTCTGGGTACGACTCGCTTAGCAGGCGGCCCCCGGACCTCCCGGGTTCACGCTCCATATATGGTGATCCGCGCCGGGCTTGAACCGAGCATTTCAGCCTTGAAAGGGCTGTGTCCTTACCGTTTAGACGAGCGGACCGGATTGCGCAGGAGCGATCCTGCGCATTTAGTTTGTAACGAGAATATCATCGATGCGCACATGAAGCGCCGCCGCAAGGACAATTAGATTATCAACAGTTGGCAGGGCTGTCCCATTTTGCCATTTGTAAATGGCCTGGGGAGAGTTGAAGCCGAAGATCATCTGCAGATCGTGAACGGTAAGGCCCGCGGCCTTGCGAAGGGTTACTATATTGGCGCCGGTCTGCGCCAGATCAATGGTTGGAATGTTCAAATCTCACACCTCCTTTTTCCTGAATTATGTGACCGATAGTGGACGCAAAAAGCCGCCTGTCTCACACAAGACAAGCGGCTTTTCATAATTCAGGCAGGGGCATTGAAAAAAGGGGTCATCCGTCCAGGCCTGGCATTTTGCTTATCTTGATATGAGCATGCTTCGCATAGCCGTATTCCTCACTATAGAAGACGGCTTCGCACTCATATTCATAAGCAAAACGGAAGGTTCTCATGGCGGTGTTCCTTTCTGAAAAGTGTTGTTTTGGTTTCTGGCATTACTATAGCATAGTTTTTTTGTTTTGTCATTCAACTTGCGGTTAAAATTTAAAAAAATTTGGATTTTTCGGGATGCTTTATTGATAGCAAAACAAAATGAACGCACAATTGCCGCAAATGCGCCGCCAAATCACGCAAAAGCAAGGCCGGACTGGAAGAGCAGAGCTGCCGCTCTATGCACGGGCGGTAACCCAGGGGAGCAGGGGAGCGGCCTTTACAAATGAGGCTGCAGGCTGTTCTTTAGCGGCATGATCTCAAAGCGTATTAGGATGTGTTGACAAAGAATTTGAAAAACCGTATTATAGTGCTATAGCCTTGGAAGGTATATGTTTCAAAATTGGAATGAACAAAGCACGAGGAGGTGCGGCTATGACGGATCATGAGAAACTGGTACAGCAGATCATTCCCGCAAAGCTGAAAGAAATTGAACAGCGGGAGAATGTGCGGATCTTGCATTGCGTTGAGTCCGGCAGCCGGGCAATTCTTGAGCTTCTGCATATTTAGTATCAACCAAACGCCAGAGCAAAGGGGCAAACTATGAAGAAATACACCGCAAAAACCAAAAAGATACCGTCTACTGGGCGCGATATCAAAATCCTGATTCTTTCCCCTACAGTTGCCCGAAAAGAGGCCCAGAAAACCCCGGGTGTGCTATGGATCCACGGCGGGGGATATGCCACGGGCATGGCGGAAATGGCGTATTTTTCCCGGCCATTGGCCCTGGTGAAAAAGTACGGCGCGGTGGTGGTATGCGTAAATTATCGCCTGTCCGGGGAAGCGCCTTATCCGGCGGCGCTGGAGGATTGCTACTGGGCGCTGTGCTGGCTAAAGGAAAATGCATCCAGCCTGGGTGTAAACCCAAACCAGATCATGGTGGGCGGAGAAAGCGCGGGCGGCGGTTTAACGGCGGCTTTGTGCATGTACGCCCGGGATAAGGGGGAGGTCAAAATCGCCTACCAGATGCCGCTGTATCCTATGCTGGATGACCGGGATACAGATTCCTCCAGGGACAATCACGCCCCGGTGTGGAATACCAAGCGCAACCGTGCGGCCTGGAAAATGTATCTGAAAGGGGTGGAGCAGGTTTCGCCCTATGCAGCTCCGGCCAGGCAAACGGATTACGCCGGGTTACCTCCTGCTTATACCTTTGTGGGGGATATTGAGCCGTTTTACTGCGAAACTTTAACGTATATCGAAAACCTGAAAAAGGCCGGTGTAGAAGCATCTGTGGATGTGTACCCCAAGTGGTTTCATGCTTATGATATGTTTGCGCCCTTTACCAAGAAGGCGAAAGCGGCCATTGCGAAATTTGAGGAGCGCTTTTGCTATGCGGCAGAGCATTACTACGCAGAGCAACCAAACGGCGAGTAGACTGCGCAAAGCTATACTAAAAAAGGCCCGCGGTTGGAGTAAGCCTCTCCAACCGCGGGCCTTAAGCTGTAATACTATGCCCTGGTATTAGCTGGCATATTTGCCCGGTGAAAAACCCAAAAGGCCATGATTGCAATTTCGATTTAAATATGCGATAATATATGCAAACAAATGAATGAAGGTGGTGCCGGGATGGAAAAACGGGAAATATTGGAGCGCTATTTTGGTTATGGGGAATTTCGGCCGGGGCAGGAGGCGCTGATCGATGGCGTTCTTGCCGGGCGGGATGTTTTTGGTATTATGCCCACCGGTGGCGGAAAGAGCATCTGCTATCAGGTGCCGGCTTTGATGCTGCCGGGCATCACCTTGGTGGTTTCTCCCCTTATCTCTCTGATGCGGGATCAGGTGCTGGCGCTGAAAGCGGCCGGTGTTCCGGCGGCTTACATCAACAGCACCCTAAGCGGCACACAGATGCAGGCGGTGTACCGCAATCTCTTGGCGGGGAAATATAAGATCGTATACATTGCGCCGGAGCGGCTGGATTACGGTGGATTTGGCACTGTGGTGTCGCAGCTGCATATTTCCTTCGTGGCGGTGGATGAAGCCCACTGCATCTCCCAGTGGGGGCAGGATTTTCGTCCAAGCTATCTTCGGATCGTGGATTTTATCGACACACTGCCAAATCGGCCTGTGGTTGGCGCATTTACTGCCACTGCTACAAAGCAAGTTCGCGAGGATGTAGAGCGGATCTTAAAGCTGCGCGAACCCGTGCGTATGGTAACAGGCTTTGACAGGCCCAATCTGTCCTTTGAGGTGATCCACCCGGAGCGTAAGGATCCGGAGCTGTTGCGCATCCTGGCGCATAGAAGAAGTAAAAGCGGCATCATTTACTGCGCTACCAGAAAGAAGGTAGAAAGTGTATGCGAAATGCTGCGGCAGTCCGGCTATGAAGCTACCCGGTACCATGCCGGTCTTGACGAGGAGGAGAGGGCCTCCAATCAGGAGGATTTCATTCACGATCGAAAAAAAGTAATGGTTGCAACCAACGCTTTCGGTATGGGTATCGACAAATCCAATGTAAGCTTTGTGATCCACTACAATATGCCCAAAAGTATCGAAGCTTACTATCAGGAGGCAGGGCGCGCCGGCCGGGACGGTGCCGATGCAGAGTGCATCCTGCTGTATAACAGTTCTGATGTAACCACTGCGAAATTCCTAATTAACAATTCTTCTGAAAATGAAGAATTGGATCCGGAAGAGCGGGAAATCATCCGCCAACAGGATCTGGAACGGCTTGCCATAATGGTGGACTATTGCAAAACAAAAGCGTGCCTGCGGGGCTGCATTTTGGATTATTTTGGACAGAAGCACCCGGAGGCCTGCGGAAACTGTGGGAATTGCAAGGGTGAATTTGAATCGGTGGACATCACCCGGGAGGCACAGATGATCCTGTCCTGCGTCAAGCGCATCCATGATAAGCTGGGATACCATGTGGGGATCGCGGTGATTGTCCGTGTTCTGCATGGCAGCAAAGAGAAAAAGCTGCTGCAATTGGGGTTGGACGAGCTGTCGACCTATGGCCTGATGAAGACCACCGGAAGAGCGGAGATTCGGGCCATGGCAGATCATTTGGAAGGATTGGGATACCTGCTGACAGAGTCAGAACATCAAACGCTTCGCTTGACGCCTAAGGCGCCCCAAGTGTTGTACCGCGGGCAGACGGTGCAGATGCTGGTGCAGAAGGAACAAGAAGCGCATGTCCGCCCGGCTGCAGCAAACAAACTGTCCGCTGATGAGGTGGATCTTTATGATCTGCTGCGAGAGCTGCGAGCAGAACTGGCCAAGGAAGCAAATATCCCTGCTTATGTGGTGTTCTCCAACGCCACATTGCAGGATATGGCAAGAAAAAAACCAAGGACAATGATGGATTTCAGGCGCGTGTCCGGTGTGGGCGAGCTAAAAGCAGCCTGGTACGGAAAAGTATTTTTGGAACGGATTAAGGAATACCTGGATTCGCAGTAAAAGTCCGAAATAAAAATGAGGGCATGAGTATGCAACAGAGGCATCTTGGGTAAAGACAAAAGCGGAACAAAAGCGGATTGGTATACGCCTGCTGTATCTATATAGGCTGGTTTCTTCGGAAAAAGAAAATGCGGATGAAATTCGAAAGAAATAATTTTAGAAAATATAATACTTACTACAGAATCAAATCATTGCGCTGTTTGCGTTTGTAGATAGCTATATGAAAGGGTGATTGGAATGGCAGAGCTTCAAGAAGGAAAACGCGTGAATATCAAGAAAAAGAAGGCCAGATCGCTGTATTTTGGTGTTGCGATGGGTACCGGTGAATTGCTGACAGTTGATGCAGTTCCTCGTGGGCTCGATTGTAAATGCATTTGCCCTGATTGTGGTACGCGTCTTGTGGCGCGCAAGGGAGAGGAGAATAGACATCACTTTGCCCACGAGACAAACAATGAGTGTTACTATGGCCAGGAAATGTCTATCTATAGAGCGTTCCATGACTTCCTTCGAAAAAATTTGAAGTTCTACTTACCGGATGCTATTTTGAAATTTAACTCTAACAAAAAGCCGGAAATTGTACGAAAAGGGCATCTGTTGGATTTGACAGAAGTAAAATATGTAAGCGAGCCGGGAAAATATCCGCCGGTGCTTTTGTGTTCTGCCGATTCTAACACATTCCGGGTGATCCTGAATATTGAGGACTACTATAATGAATCTGACTATAGAGAAATTGCTGCAGCGGGTAAAAAATCCAATATACCAGTGATTGTTGTCAACATTGAGAGTGCTGATGAAATTACTTCAATGGCAGAATTGTCGAAGTACATAATGGAACCTGGGAACAAGACTTGGATATATAATCGTGTTGTTGAGGAATGGGACAAGAAGTACCGAGCGAAAGCTGTAAAACCGGAAAAATTTGAAGCTGGTTATTTGTGCCCTGCGCAAAAGCAGCAAATTAAGAATGTATATGCTGCCCGGCGGGAGGATTGCGAACATTGCTGGTATTGCTATGATCGCCACGCGGAGGCTTTTTGCCTGGCGCACAGCGGTATAGACCATGTGAATGATTTCAGGAAACAACCGGAGATACTAAAAAAAGAGTTTGAAACGATCAACCATATCAGGCCGATTAAAAAGATTTCGGAGTATCAATGCCCGCAATGCGGAGCGCCCTTGCGGCGAAGGAAAGGACCCAATGGGGTGTTTGCAGGATGCAGCAGATATCCGGCGTGCAAAGGCTCCCGTCCGGTTGAACAAAGTACCGAACAGGTTATCATCTACGATAAGAACAAATCTCCGTATCGAAAGTAGAGAATCCAACTGGAGGGTGTTATGGGTGAATATCTGGGCTGTGCCATCTCCTGCGGTCTGAGAACTGCAAACGCCACATCGAGAGGGGCTAGCCCTTGCGTGATACCTGTATCTTCAAGAAGCACTATTTCTCGCATTGTGCTTCCTGCCATAACGACACCTCTTGAATGATTGAATTTTGATTGAGATTCAAGCGGTCTAAAAGTCGGCCTAAAAGCTATCGTTTGGAAGCTGTTGATACTACTGGAGAGGATATGGCAGCAGAAACTATTCCGGCAGAGGAGAACCCAAACTGAAAAAAAGAACAGAGGCATATCTTTTGGGCCTCTGTTTTTTGCTGGGGACAGGAAAAATAAGCGGAAATTCTGGCAACAAAAGCAAAAAACACCGAAAGGATTATATTAGAGCATTAGGACAACAAGAAGAGTATGTCATAGACTGACATGAGGTGAGCTTATGGGAAATTGCAATAACTGCCCGGATGCTGTGGCCGGAATTTCGGGTGGAGCGGAAAATCCGCAGTTATCCGGATGTGTTGAGTTTTACCAGGAGAATGGATATGTTTTAGTGGTGGCGAGGATTTCTGGACTACCCAAGGAAAGCACAACGGGATTCTTTGGATTTCATATCCATCAAGGCAGAGATTGCTCCGGTACCGGGTTTTCCGGAACACAAGGCCATTATAGCCCCACAGGACAGCCACATCCGGAACATGCGGGCGATCTGCCGCCGCTGATTCGGTGCCGGGGGAATGCGTATCTGTCTTTCAAAACAGATCGTTTTTCTGTGAATGAGGTGATCGGATGTACCGTGGTCATTCACAGTAAGCCAGACGACTTCTATACGCAGCCTGCTGGCAATGCAGGAAGGAAAATCGCCTGCGGTGTGATCCGCAAGGGTCAATAATTAAGGCGCCGCGTTATTGCGGCGCCTTTTCTGCATGATGATTTGCATTGGCGTGTAGCAGCTTCCGATAATCAGAAGGGGATACGCCCTTTTGTTTTTTGAAGATCCGGCTGAAGTACAGCGGATTATCATAACCCACAATGGCAGAAATCTCCGTCACATTATAATCCGTAGTTTCTAGCAGGCTGACTGCATTGTTCATACGGATGTTCAGAATATACTGCATGGGAGATTTCATGGTCATCTGCTTAAAGTTCCGCAGGAACCAGCTAACACTCATACCGCGGGACTGGGCGTATTCCTCAATGCTGATATCCTCGTTATAATGCTCGTGGAAATACCGTCTGGCATATTCCATTTCTTCTTGGATGTAAGTGGTGACGGAGGGCTTTCGTTCCTCCCAGCTGCGTTGAATCAGCAGGAAGATTTGCCGCAGGTACATTTCAAGCAGATCCCGATAGCCCGTTCGGCAGGTCTGCAATTCGTTTATCATTTCCTTGAACAGGTAGGCATAGGTAGAAGATGTTCCGGAGTAAATAACATTCCGATCCAGGGGAATGTCATAGTGGCGCAGAATATTTTTCACATCGGAACCGGTAAAATGTACCCAATATACCTCAGGTTTATCCTTTCCAAAATACTCATAGCGCTGCTCTTGCCGGGGCTGAATCAGAACCATATGTCCGGCGGCAACTTCTTTTGGTTCACCGTTAAAATAAAACACAGTTTTTCCGGAGGCTACATACAGCAATTGATAGTCAAGCCGTCCTTTAGGCCGCCAAGTCGGAAGCCTATTCCGGGTGCGCAGACGGTAGGTACCGCAGCTACCAACGATCAGAGGCTTGGACTTGTCCTTGAAAGGAAGTCTGGAATTGTTAAGATAACCCGAGTTTATGTACATTATACAAACCTCCAATCGTGTATTTGTGCAGGATTACTTTTTTGAAGAAAATAGTTAGGAAATAGGAGCGATATGCAGTATTTTGGAAACTCTGTTCTTCTACATTGTATCATTTTGTGTATGTTTTGTCTATTCTAGTTTATTCATTTTTTCGAAATAAATCATTAAAATAAAGACAAATCAAGGCACACTTCGGAGATTTATAATGATGTGCCTTAAGGAGGAACGCACAATGATCATTCCCGCCCACTTTGAAGACCTGCATACCCACCATGTAGGCACCACCCCCAACCGGTCTTATTTTATCCCCGCGTCAAAAAGAATGGACGATCTGGTGGAGCACCGTGAGAACTCCGACCGCTTTCAGCTTCTGAACGGCAACTGGAAGTTCAAGTACTGTGAGAGCATCCACGATTTTGAAGACCTCTTCTTTGAGCAGGGATACGATGCATCGAATTGGGATACCATCCCGGTCCCCAGCGTCTGGCAGAACCACGGCTACGATCAGCACCAGTACACCAACATCCGCTATCCCTTCCCCGCAGATCCTCCCTTCGTTCCCTACGAAAATCCCTGCGGCGCTTACCTGTGCGACTTTGTGTACTCTCAGAACGCAGACGCACCCAAGGCATACCTGAACTTCGAAGGTGTTGACTCCTGTTTCTATGTCTGGCTGAACGGCAAGTACCTTGGCTACAGCGAAGTTTCCCACTCCACCTCTGAGTTCGACATCACCGAGGCAGTTCAGGAAGGTAAGAATACTCTGGCAGTTATGGTGCTGAAGTGGTGCGACGGCAGCTACCTGGAAGACCAGGATAAGTTCCGCACCTCCGGTATTTTCCGCGATGTCTACATCCTGAGCCGTCCTGAGAACTGCATCCGCGACTACTTCACCACTACCCTCCTGGACGAGAACGAGGCAACTGTCCGGATCCGCTTCGCTTACAATGGCGATGCCTCCGCAACCAAGATCAGAATCCTGAACGCAGCAGATAAGATCGTGGCAACCGCTTCCGTCAAGGCCTTTGAGAACGGCGGTATCTACACCCATCAGGCGATCCTGACCGTAAAGAACCCCATCCTTTGGAATCCTGAGCAGCCCTACCTGTACACCCTGCTGCTGGAAACCCCCGATGAAGTCATTACTGACCGCATCGGCCTGCGGGAGATCTACATTGAGAACAATATGGTGTTCCTGAACGGCAATCCCATCAAGTTCCGCGGCGTTAATCGGCATGACTCCGATCCCGTAACCGGCCCGGTCATTAGCGTCGAGCACATGAAGCGGGACCTGCGGATGATCAAGGAGCATAACTTCAACGCAGTGCGCACCAGCCACTATCCCAACGCTCCCATGTTCTATCAGCTGTGTGACCAGTATGGTTTCATGGTTATCGACGAAGCAGACAACGAAAGCCATGGCGCTTCCGCGCTCTACTGCAAGGAGAACGACATCTGGGAGAACCACGTGGAAACCTGGAACGAGCCCTTTGCGGATAACCCCGACTTCCTGGAAGCCACTATGGACCGTACCCAGCGCTGTGTCCAGCGGGATAAGAACCGCCCCAGTGTCATCTGCTGGTCTATGGGCAACGAAAGCTCCTACGGCTGCTGCTTCGAAGCGGCTCTGGCCTGGACCAAGCACTTCGATCCCGCCCGCCTGACCCACTACGAAAGCTCTCAGTACCGCAGCCGCAAGCGCAAGTATGACTTCTCCAACATCGACCTGTACAGTGATATGTATCCTTCCATGGAGCGCCTGCAGCGGTATCTGGACTCTGACCCGGATAAGCCTTTCCTGATGTGCGAATATGCCCACGCAATGGGCAACGGCCCCGGCGATCTGGAAGACTACTGGCAGTTCATCCAGGAACACGACATTATGTGCGGCGGCTTCGTCTGGGAGTGGTGCGATCACGCAATCTATGCCGGTGTAGCCGAGAACGGCAAGGCAAAGTACCTGTACGGCGGCGACAGCGGTGAGTGGCCCCATGACGGCAACTTCTGTGTCGACGGTCTGGTTTACCCCGACAGAACTCCCAGCACCGGCCTGATGGAGTATAAGAATGTCAACCGCCCTGTCCGTGTGGAATCCTTTGATGCCAAGGCAGGCCAGCTGACCATTCATAACTATATGGACTTTGTCAGCCTGTCCGACTATATCACTGCGACCTATGAGGTCAGCTGTGATGGCGAGATTGTTACAAGCGGTAAAATCGACAAAATTCCAGCAGTTGCTCCTCACTGCGATGGCACGCTTCCCCTGAACATTTGGGTTCCTGAGAAGGGCCGCTGCTACCTGAAGATCTCCTATAAGCTGAAGAACGCCACCGAGATTCTCCCCGAGGGTTTCGATCTGGGCTTCGATGAGATCAAGCTTGACAATGCAGATGGGCGGAATCAGACGGCATTGTCCATCTGGAAGAAAAGGCCTGTTTCCGAGGACTGCATCACTACCACCGAAGGTGACCGCTACATTACCATCAGCACCGGCACCTTTACTCACAAGTACGATAAGTTCACCGGAATGATCGCCAAGATGACCTTCGACGGCAAGGAAGTCTTGGACAAACCCATGAACTTCAACATCTGGAGAGCTCCCACCGACAATGACCGAAAGCTGAAGCTGCACTGGCTGGCGGCCTACTACGATCACATGGTGACCCGCTCCTACAACACCCACTTTGTGGCTACCGAAAACGAAGTCCGTATCCATTCCAATGTTTCCATTGCAGCTACCACCATCCAGAAATTCATCACCATCGAGCTGGATTGGACCGTAAGCGTGACCGGTGCAGTTACCGTGGATATCCTGGCAAAGCGAAATCCCGAGTTCCCCGAGCTGCCCCGCTTCGGCATTAGAATGTTCCTGCCTGAGCGCCTGGAAAATGTTACCTACTACGGCCTTGGCCCCATGGAAAACTATGTGGACAAGCGCAACGCTGCCTGGCACGGCCTGTTCACTGACACCGTCACCGGCCTGCACGAGGATTACATCCGTCCTCAGGAGAACGGCGCTCACGGCGATTGTGACTACGCGGTTCTGGAAAGCGAAGACCTGCGCATGACCGTGGTGAGCACCGAGGGCTTCAGCTTCAACGCATCCCACTACACCCAGGAAGAGCTGACCAACAAGGGTCATAACTTCGAATTGGAGGAGTCCGGCAGCACGGTCCTGTGCCTGGACTACCGCCACAACGGCATCGGCTCTAACAGCTGCGGCCCCGAGCTGATTGAAAAGTACCGTCTGACTGACGAAACCATCGATTTCAGCATCCGTATCATCCCCGAATCCAAATAATGAATAGAGGAGAGTTACTACTATGAACGAAAAGAAATATTTGAAATGGTATCACAAGGTCGGCTACGGCTCCGGCGACATTGCAGGCAACTGTGTTTACGCACTGCTGACTGCGTTTATGATGATCTATCTGACCGATACCGTCGGCCTGAGCATGGGCATTGTAAGTACCCTGATCGCAGCTTCCAAAATTTTTGACGGCGTTTCCGACTTCTTCTTCGGAAGAATGATCGATAAAACCCACACCAAGATGGGCAAGGCTCGTCCCTGGATGCTCTGGCCCTACATCGGCTGCGCAGTTACCCTGGTTGCCTGCTTCTCTATTCCCACCAGCTGGGGTCAGACGGCACAGTACATTTTCTTCTTCCTGTCTTACACTCTGCTGAACGCAGTCTTCTTCACCGCAAACAACATTGCATACGCATCCCTGACCGCACTGATCACCAAGAACACCAGCGAGAGAGTCCAGATCGGTTCCTTCCGCTTCATCTTTGCCTTTGCAACCAAGATCGTCATTGAGGCTGTTACCATTTTCGCAGTGGGCTGGCTCGGCGGCGGCGTTGTGGGATGGAGACTGATCGCCATCATCTATGCGGTAGTTGGCTTGATTACAAACACTCTTTCCGTCTTCTCCGTCAAGGAGCTTCCCGAAGCGGATGAGGAAATGGACGAGGAACGGGAAGAGGAGCATAAGCTCACCTTCCTGCAGTCCTTCAAGCTCCTGCTCAAGAACAAGTATTATGTGATTATCTGCTGCAGCTATATCCTGACGCAGCTCTACGCTTCCGTCATCGGCATGGGCACTTACTACGCCAAGTACATCCTGGGCAACGAGGAACTGTTCAGCGACTTATCTCTGGGTATCAACATCACCATGGTTGTTGCTCTTACGATCCTTCCCTATGTGATCAAGAAGATGGGCGGTATGTATAAGCTGAACATCTGGGGCTATGTGCTGGCCGCATTGGGAAGAGTCGGCGTTATGGTGGCCGCCTATATGGGCAGCTTCCCCCTGATGATCGCTTTCACCGCAGTCTCTACCATCGGTATCGCGCCCCTGCAGGGCGACCTGAACGCGCTGATCGCATCCTGCTCCGAGTTCACTACTATGACAACCGGCTACAGACTGGAAGGCATGATGTATTCCTGCTCCTCCCTGGGCATCAAGCTGGGCGGCGCACTGGGCACCGCAATCTGCGGCTGGCTCCTGGATGCAGCCGGCTATGTTGAGAATGCAGTAGTTCAGACCGCCGCTACTGTCAACATGTTGAACTTCCTGTACCTGTGGATGCCCGTGATCCTCTGTGCTGCCGTCGGCGTTCTGCTGGTGTTCCTGCGTGTGGAAAAGGCCAACAAGGAACTGATTGAAGCAAAGGTAAAATAATATGGAAAAGCATTATCGGTTTTCCGCCCCCGGCAGAACGGAAATCGGCGGCAATCATACAGACCACCAGCACGGCTGCGTATTAGCCGCCGCGGTAAATCTGGAGACCCTGGCGGATGTAACTTTGAACGGGTCTTCTACAATCTGTGTACGGTCCGAGGGCTATTCCCCGTTCGAAGTGAATCTTACGGACCTGAGCGTCCATGAGGAAGAGAAAAATACTACGGCAGCTCTTGTTCGGGGCGTGGCTGCTGCCTTCGCCCGCCGTGGCGCCAAGCTTCAGGGTTTTGATATGGCAGTTTCCTCCACGGTTCTGCCGGGCTCCGGCCTCAGCTCTTCCGCCGCATTTGAAGTTCTTGTAGGAACTGTCCTCAATGAGATGTTCTTCCATAAGAAACTCAGCGCCATTGAGATTGCCCAGATCGGACAATATGCTGAGAATGTCTACTTCGGAAAGCCCTGCGGCCTGATGGATCAGATGGCTTCTTCTGTGGGTAGTCTCGTGTTTATCGATTTTGAAGATCCTGCAAAGCCAGAGGTTGAGAAAATAAGCTTTGATCTGGAGAAAGCCGGGTACGCGCTGTGCATTATTGACAGCGGCGCTGACCATGCGGATCTGACCGATGAGTACGCTGCCATTCCGGCAGAAATGAAGCAGGTCTGTCGGTTTTTTGGAAAAGAGGTTCTGCGTCAAATCCCGGAGGAAGATTTTTTCGCCGCGATGCCTGAGCTCCGCAAGACGGTTTCCGACCGTGCAATTCTGCGCGCCATGCATATCTATGAAGAGAATGAACGGGTGCGCGGTCAGGTAAGGGCACTGAAGAATCAGGATGTGGACACCTTTCTGGAGCTGGTCACCGAATCCGGAAGAAGCTCCTGGATGTACCTGCAGAATATTACCCCCGCTGGCGCGGTAGTCCATCAAGAGGTGGCGGTTGCCTTAGCGCTATGCAAAAAGCTATTGGAAGGCAAGGGCGCTTACCGTGTTCACGGTGGCGGATTTGCCGGAACTGTCCAGGCGTTTGTGCCGCTGGATATGCTGGATGCCTTCAAAAACCGTATCGAAGCTGTTTTGGGCAAGGATACCTGCCATGTCCTGAATGTCAGGGAGCAGGGCGGAGTCCGAGTAAACTAAGCTGTGGGGAGCTGGGCCCTTCCCCGCAAGCAGAATTCGCAATCCCATAGAGCCTGTCAGGCCGGAGAAAGCCAACGGCCTGACAGGCCAACCAAACCATGCAAAGGAGTGTTTGTTATGGATATGAATATGACAATCACCGCCTTGGTTCAGTACGGCTTGGACAAGAAACTGATCGAGCCCTGCGACAAGGCGTTTATTATAAACCAGCTGCTTACTCCCCAGCAGCTGGACAGCTTTGAGCCTGCGGAAGTCCGTCCTATGCCGCTGGAACAGATCCTGAAAGCCATGACGGATGACGCAGTGAATAGAGGTATCATTTCCGATGATACCACCAGCCGGGACCTTTTTGATACCAAACTGATGGGTATCCTGACGCCGCCGCCCAGAGAGGTGCGCAGACAGTTTGAAACATTGTATTCGGAAAATCCCAAGGCCGCTACAGATTGGTTTTACAAGTTCTCCCAGGATACCGATTATATCCGCCGCTATCGAATCCTGAAGGATATGCGCTGGAAAACAGCGACGGAATACGGCAATCTGGACATTACGATCAACCTGAGCAAGCCGGAAAAGGACCCCAAAGCCATTGCCGCGGCAAAGGCTGCTCCCCAGTCCGGGTATCCCAAGTGTCAGCTCTGTGCTGAAAATGAGGGTTACGCGGGCCGGATGAATCATCCCGCCCGGCAGAATCACCGAATCATTCCCATCACCATCGGCGGTAAGGCATGGTATCTGCAGTACAGCCCCTATGTATACTACAACGAGCATTGCATCGCTTTCAATGCGGAGCATACGCCCATGAAAATCGATAAAGAGGCCTTTGAAAAGCTGCTGGATTTCGTTACCGTTTTTCCCCATTACTTCATCGGCAGCAATGCGGATTTGCCCATTGTTGGCGGCAGCATCCTAAGCCATGAGCATTTCCAGGGCGGCTGCTACAGCTTCCCCATGGAGAGATCCCCCATTGAGAGGAAGATCGTTTTCCAGGGCTTTGAGGATGTAACGGCCGGTATTGTGAAGTGGCCTATGAGCGTGATCCGCCTGACCTGCCCGGATGCCCGGCGGATCGCGGAGCTGGCAGACCGGATTCTCCAGTCCTGGCGGGGCTATTCGGACGAGGAAGCTTTTATATTTGCGGAAACCGAGGGCGAGCTTCACAATACCATTACCCCCATCGCCCGCCGCAGAGGAGAGAGCTATGAAATGGATCTGGTGCTTCGTAACAATATTACGACGAAGGAACATCCTCTGGGCGTATTCCATCCCCATGCCGAGCTGCACCATATCAAGAAAGAGAATATCGGCCTGATCGAGGTTATGGGGTTGGCGGTACTTCCTTCCAGACTGAAAGACGAGTTGGCACAGGTGGAAGAGGCCATTTTGATGGATGAACCGCTTACCGGGGATCTGGAAAAGCACGCGCAATGGGTTGCGGATATGAAAGCCCGGTGCACATTTACACCTGAGAACACCGGCATGATTCTTAAAATGGAAGTTGGAAAGATTTTTACCAAAGTGCTGGAACACGCAGGCGTCTATAAGAGAAATCCTGACGGTGCGGCAGCCTTTGACCGATTTATCCACTATGTAAATAAGGAGGTATAATCCATGAACATTCTTGTAACCGGCGGTGCCGGGTATATCGGCAGCCATACTGTCGTAGAGCTTATGAACGCTGGATATCATCCCATCATTGTAGATGATTTGAGCAACGCCCACTATAGAGCAGTGGACCGCATCGGTAAAATTACCGGCAAAGCTCCTGCTTTCTATATGGCCAATTGTACCTGCAAGGAACAGCTGCGTCATGTTTTCTCCCAGCATAAAATTGATGCGGTGATCCATTTCGCTGCTTTCAAGGCTGTGGGAGAGAGCGTAAAGAAGCCTCTGGAATATTATCGCAACAACCTGGACAGCACCTTAACACTGTTGGAGGTTATGGAAAAATTTGGTTGTAAAAAGCTGGTGTTTTCCTCTTCTGCTACCGTCTACGGCCCTAATAATCCCTATCCATATAAAGAAGAAATGCCTGCCATCCAGTCTACCAGCCCTTACGGCTGGACGAAGGTGATGATCGAGCGTATCCTTACCGATTACTGCACTGCCCATCCCGATTTCTGCGCCGTTCTGCTTCGCTATTTCAACCCCATTGGCGCCCATGAATCCGGCCTTCTGGGGGATGACCCCAACGGCATCCCCAATAATCTGATGCCCTATATCGGAAGAGTTGCCGCGGGCAAGCTGGAAAAGCTTACCATCTTCGGCGGCGACTATGATACCCCGGACGGCACCTGCCAGCGTGACTATCTCCATGTGGTCGACCTGGCCGTAGGACATTTAAAGGCACTGGAATACGCACAAGCCCACGAAGGTGTGGAAGCTATCAATTTGGGCACCGGCAACGGCATTTCCGTTCTGGAGCTTGTAACAGCCTTTGAAAAGGCTAACGGCATCAAGCTGCCTTATGTGATCGGCCCCCGCCGGGACGGTGATCTGCCTGCATTTTGGGCAGATGCAGCCAAGGCCAAGGAACTTCTGGACTGGGAGGCAGTATACAGTGTTGAAGATATGTGCCGCAGCGCCTGGAAATTTGCCAAGAATGCATCTGTATAAATATCTCTGCTATTTCCCCCAGACATCCCGGGTCCACGGTGACCCGGGATATTTTTTATATAAAATGTAATGATTTTGCAAATGTCCAATTTTGTGCATGGATAGAAAAATATAGTTCATTCACAAAGCTGGCCGGTGTTGCTATAATGAAGCTACAAAAAGAACTTAACGGAAGGGCTTGTGAAGTAACAGAAAAGCAGACAGAAGCCCACCTTTATTTTTGCTCTGATGATACTCCTTTTCTCCTCCTTTATCCCATCCAAAATCCTCCGAGTCATTTTGATTTGGGGGATTTTGGATTTTGTAAAATGGGTGGGTTTCCATTGGAAGACAAGCTTTCGCAGGCTTATCGGCAGGAGAATTAAGAAGATAATTTTGTGTATATTCCGGAAAAGATAGTTTATTCCGTTTCTGTGGGTTGACAGTTATAATGGAAACAGCAAAGGGAAACTCCGGTTCCGGGCAGCGGTCCGGGATAAAAGAGGTACCGTTTGTGAAAACGCAAATTATCGGCATACCAGATCGAAAAACAAAATTAAAATTGGAGGAAAATAAAATGTCTGTTAAAGTTGCTATTAACGGTTTTGGCCGTATCGGCCGTCTGGCTTTCCGTCAGATGTTCGGTGCTGAGGGTTACGAAGTTGTTGCTATCAACGACCTGACCTCTCCCAAGATGC